>NZ_JAQGLG010000168.1 GCF_028292965.1 Sphingomonas bacterium
CCACCACCCCAGCAGAAGCCGACCGCGCCGAGCTTGCCGTTGCCCGACGGATGAGCCTGGGCATAGTTTGCGGCGGTGAGGAAATCGGCCGCGATCTTCGCCTGGTCGAGCTGACCGAACAGCGTGCGGGCCTTGTCCTCGTCGCCGGGATAGCCGCCGAGCGCGGTGAGCGCATCTGGCGCAATGGCAATGAAACCATCGACCGCGAGGCGGCGGGCGATGTCCTCGATATGCGGGTTGAGGCCGCGATTTTCGTGGATCACCAGCACGACAGGGCGGCGATGTCGGGTAGAGGTGTTGGCCGGAACGGCGACATAGGCGCGGATCGTGCCCGAACCGCCGGGCGAGGCGATGTCGGCATGGCTCGTAGCGATGCGCTTGTCCGCCGGCGGGATGACCTGGCCTGCGGCGAAATTCGGGCTGAGTGCGGCTAGCACGCTGGTCGCCACCGCAAGGCCGCCGACATGGCCGGCACAGCGATCGAGAAAGCCGCGGCGGCTGATCGCGCCATGGACATAGTCGTCGAACAGATCGAGGACTTCGCGTGAGAAATCGGTAGCTTCGGTCATGGGGGGGGGCTCCATCATCCTGCGGCGAGGGATGTAGCAAGGCCACCAGCCAGACGTCTATGCATGCGACCGGCGCGATAACGAGCGAGCATCGCCCTGGCCTTTGCGAAAACGTGCCGTCCTTCTAGAGACACCATCCTTCTATTCGAAAGGTCATCCCATGCGTGAAGCCGCCATCGTCGCCACCGCCCGCACCCCGATCGGCAAGGCCTATCGCGGCGCATTCAACGCGACCGAGGCGCCGGTGCTCGCCGGCCATGTGATGAACGCCGCGGTCGAACGTGCCGGGATCGACCCGGCGCGGATCGACGATGTCTATTGGGGTGTGGGCAGCCAATGGGGCACGCAAGGTGGCAATGCCGGGCGCATGGCGATCTTCGCCGGGCAATTGCCGCAATCGGTGCCGGCCTTCACGCTCGACCGGAAATGCGGATCGGGGCTGACGGCGGTGGCGCTGGCGGCGCGGACGATCATCTGCGGCGAGGCCGATGTCGCACTGGCCGGCGGGATGGAGTCGATCAGCCTGACGGTGACCAGGGATGCACCGCGCTACGTCAACCAGTCGGTAATCGCGCATGAGCCTGCCGCCTATATCCCAATGATCGAGACGGCCGAGATCGTCGCCGATCGTTACGGCATCACGCGCGCGGCGCAGGACGCGTACGGCGCGCAGAGCCAGCAGCGTGCGACGGCCGGGCTGGAGCGCGGCGCGTTCGCCGAGGAGATCGCGCCGATCACCGTCGAAAAGGCATTGTTCGACAAGGAAGGCAACCGCACCGGCAGCGAGACCGTGACCTTGTCGCAGGACGAGGGCATCCGCGCCGGCACCACGGCCGAAGCGCTGGCGGGGCTCAAGACGGTGTGGCCGGGTGGCGAATTCACCGGCCCCGGAAGCAACATCACCGCCGGCAATGCCAGCCAGTTGTCGGACGGCGCTTCGGCGCAGATCGTGATGGACCGCGCCACGGCGCAGGCCGAGGGCAAGGAGATCCTCGGCATCTATCGCGGCTTCCAGGCGGCCGGTTGCGCGCCCGACGAGATGGGCATCGGGCCGGTGTTCGCCATCCCCAAGCTGCTCGACCGTGCCGGGCTGTCGGTGGCCGATATCGGACTGTGGGAGCTGAACGAGGCGTTCGCCTCGCAATGCCTTTATTGTCGCGATCATCTCGGCATCGACCCCGACAAATATAATGTCGATGGCGGCGCGATCGCGATCGGCCATCCGTTCGGCATGACCGGCAGCCGGCTGGTCGGGCACGCGCTGATCGCGGGGCGCAAGCGCGGGGTGCGCTGGGTGGTGGTGTCGATGTGCACCGCCGGCGGCATGGGCGCGGCGGGCTTGTTCGAGATCGTTTGAGGAAACGCGCGGGACCGCTCCGCTAACCGACCAGCGCCGTCTTGATGGTGACGCCACTCTCCAGCGTGCGATGGACGGGGCATTTGTCGGCGATGACAAGCAGACGCGCACGTTGATCGTCGGTCAGGTCCCCGGTGAAAGTGATGACGCGGTCGATGATCTCGAGCTTGGCATGCTCGTCGCCCGCCTCACGGCAATCATCGGCGTGGCAGCGGCGATGTTCGAGCGTGACGGTCTGCCCGTCGAGCGGGATATTCTCGCGCGCCGCGACCATTTCAATCGTCATCGAAGTGCACGCGCCGAGCGCCGAGAGCAGCAGGTCGTAAGGCGTCGGGCCGAGATCGGTGCCGCCCTTGGCCAGCGGTTCATCGGCAAGAAAGCTGTGGCCGCCAGCGTCGATGATCTGGAGGAATTTGCCTTCCGCGCCGGTGACGGTGACATGTCCTTCGGGCATCGCCGCCGCGCAGCTTGCCGCAGGGAGATAGGCCTCCGACCAGGCGGCGATGATCGAGGCGGCATAGGCGGCGGCACCGCGCACGGTGAGCAGATGGTCGGCGCCGTCCAACGAGATGAAGCTTTTGGGATGTTTCGCCGCGACGAAGATCTTGCCGGCATTGTCGATGCCGACGGTGGTGTCGGTCGGCGCATGCATGACGAGCAAGGCGCGTTTGAGCCGGGCGAGGCGGGCGGCCTGGTCCTGGTGCTCGGCGGATTCGATGAATTCGCGCGTCACGGTGAAGGGACGGCCGCCGATCGCGACCTCGCCCACGCCCTGTTCGCGCACGCGCTCGATACCGTCGCCGAGCTGGTGCAGGACATGCGCCGGGTCGAACGGCGCGCCGATCGTCACCACCGCCTTGACCTCGGGGATATGTTCGGCCGCCGCGATCACCGCCGCGCCGCCGAGCGAGTGACCGACCAGGATGGCGGGGGCGAGCATCTCGGTGCGCAGATGCGCGGCGGCGGCGATCAGGTCGGCGACATTGGCGTCGAAATCGCTGTCGGCGAATTGCCCCTCGCTCTTGCCAAGGCCGGTGAAGTCGAAGGCCAAAGTGGCGATGCCCTTGGCGGCAAGCGCGGTGGTGATGCGCCGCGCGCCGATATGCGCCGAACTGCCGGTGAAGCAATGCGCGAAAACGGCCACGGCGCGGATCCGGCCGGGGGGCAGTTCGAGCGCGCCATGCAGACGCACGCCGTCCGCGTTCAGGAAGGTCATGGTGCGGCGCATCGCTAATCCCCTCGCCCGTGAGCGAGGGGCTCATAGCATATTCGCCGCGCCGCAAACGCCCGTTATTGCGCGAGCGCGGCCGCCGCTTTCGCTTCCGCCTGGCGGTGCAGATCCCAGAAATCCGCCACCTTGCCGCCGGCGATACGCGTCTGCAGCACGGCGAGATGCGAACTCCAACCGCCGCCGAAATTACGCGCATCGTCGGCGCCGCGCAGGCCGGTATGGGTCAGCACCAACCGGGTGCGGTCGCCTTGCGGGGTGAGTTCGATCGTCACCTCGCCGGCGGCGCCATTGTCCCACGTAAAGGCGAGCAGGTGCGGCGGTTCGATGCGGGTGATGGTCTCGTGCCAGCTCTTGCCGACATTCTTCGCGTATTTCTCCGGAGTCGGCACGTCGCCATCCGAAAGGGCACCATGATCGAAGGTCAGGCCCAGCTTCCCGCCGACGCGTGGCTCGGTCGGGCCGCCCATGAACCAGCGCGCGCGCAGCTTCTCGTCGATGAGATAGGGCCAGACCGTGTCGATCGGCGCGTCGAGCAGCCGTTCGAAGCGCAGTTGTTGTGGGGTGAAGCTGTCGCTGTCAGCCATTGTCTTTCTCCAATGCAGTGGCGAGGCTCGCCAGGATCATGGTCCAGCCCTTGCGGGTCTGTTCCTCATAAGCGGCCCAGGCCGGGTCCATCTCATGCGTGAGGGTGAGGCGGGTGCCGTCGTCCTGCACAACGAAATCGATCGCCACGCGGGTCCATTCGCCCTCCTTCGCTGGGTCGGCGCGGAAGCGAAACACCAGCCGGCGCGGCCGGTCGATCTCATCGAACAACAGATGGTGATGCGCGTCTCCGCTCGCGCGACGCTCGACGATCAGCGCGCGGCCGCCGACCCGGGCATCGATCTCGCAGGTGAGCATCTCGCCATCGGGCGTGGCGAACAGGAAGCGGCGGGCGATGGCGGGATCGAGCCAGGCGTCGAAGACGGCTTCCGGTGGCGCTGCGATGTCGCGCGTGACGGTAAGGATGACGGGCGCGGTCATGCCGGCAGCTCATAGAGCTGGATCCAGTTGCCGCAGCTATCGTCGAACACGGCCATGGTCGGCATGCCGGGATGCGCCATCGGCGGCCCCTTGAACACGACACCCTTTGCGACGAGCCGATCATATTCGGCCCGAAGGTCGAGCGACTGGAAGGCGGTGGCGGGAATGCCATTGTCGTACAGGCCGCGGCGAAAAGCGACCGCCCATTCTTGCGGCGCCGGCTCGAGCGAAAGCTGGACATCCTCGGGGCCGTCGGGCGCGATCAGGCCGATCCATTCATATTCACCGACCGGGAAGCGCTGCGCGACACGGAAGCCGAGCGTGTCGATATAAAAGGCGATCGCTTTTGGCTGATCGTCGACCATGATGCTGGTGAGCCCGATCTTCATCCCTTTTTCTCCCGGTCCGTCTTGAGAATGCCCTCCAGCAGGTCGAGGCTGGTGTTCCACACGCCTTCCCATTGTCTGAGCCAGGCATCAGCCTCAGCCAGCGGCGCCGCACGCAGGCGGCAGAGTTGCTGGCGACCAGCCTTGCGCCGTTCGACCAGCCCGGCGCGTTCGAGCACGCCGAGGTGCTTGGCGGCCCCGGCGAAGCTCATCGCAAACGGAGCGGCAAGCTCGCCGACCGAATGCTCGCCGCGCCCGAGCTGGGCCAGCATGGCGCGACGGGTGGGGTCGGCCAGCGCGGCGAAAGTCATGTCGAGTCGTTCAACCATCTGGTTGAATTAAGCCTGCACAGGAAAATAGTCAACCGATCGGTTTAATGTATGCGCGCATCCTGCACGGGCTTGTCGATTTTGCTTGCGATGCAGCCAGTTGCGATGCCAGTTTCGCGGGTATCCGGGGGGAGACCAGCATGGGATTGTTCGGGCGCCGTCACGACGATGACGACGAGATGGACGAATGGGCATATGAGCTGACCCGCAAGGACAGCTTTCCGCTGGCCGCGACCCTGGTCGGCGCGGTGGTCGTCCTGACCGTCGCGATCCCGATCATTCTTTACCTGCCGCATCGCGACCTGTTCGCGACGCCGCTTTGCGTTGGCACCCTGGTGGCCTTGGCAACGTGGGGCGTCGCCTTGCTGGTCACGCTGCGTTATGCTGCGATTGGATGGAAGATCGGCTCGCTGGGAATTCTGTGCGTCACCGGTCTGATCGCCGCGGCGATCGGTGTCGGCACGGCGATCGGCGCGATGCAAAACGACATGCGTGCGATGTCGGAGATTTCGGTCGATCCGCAGGGCGGCATCGTGCTCCCGCCCGGCGGTGCGCGTGGGCCCATCTCCAGACTGAGTTTCGCCTATTTCAAGCAGGTGTCGGACGATGTGCGGGCTCATGCCGCCGCGCTCCACGCACTGGGTTATGACGATCTCGCCCGGCCCGATACGACATTGCGGAACCATGACTTGCTCGCGCACTGCGACAAACGCGCCACGGCTGGCCCCATGATCGAGGCCTATTATTCCCGGCGCGAGGCGGCGGTGCGCCAATATCGCGCCGACCTGCAGCGCCTCGATGTCAACGAGACCTTCCGCAAGCGGCTGGTCGATGGGATAGACGAGGCGCAACGTCAGCATGGCGACATGCTACGGCGCGCGGCGACCAACGAGCAGGCGCAGATCGGCGAGCTGACCATGCTGTGCCAGATCCTCGCGCGGCGCCATTGGCGCGATCAATTCGGCCAGTTCGGGTTCAGCAGCCGCAGTGACCTCGCCGAATATCGTGAGCACGGCCGGCGCGCAGACGAGCTGACCGAGGAAAGCAACCGCCTGATGCGCGCGAGTATTGCACAGGTTAACAGCGGTACTGCGCAGATCCGGCGCAGCCTGTTCTGACCGCGCCGGACGGCGTATTTTATTCCGCGAACAGCAGGACCGGCGTTTCGAGATATTTCTTGAGCGCCTGGACATAGCTTGCCGCGTCCCAGCCATCGACGACGCGGTGGTCGCAGCTGATCGACAGGTTCATAAGTTTCGCGCGGACGATCTCGTCGCCCAGGAAGACGGGACGCTCGACGATCTTGTTGGGGCCGATGATCGCGACCTCGGGGCGGTTGATCACCGGCGTGGTGGCGATGCCGCCGAGCGGACCCAACGAGGTGATGGTCAGGGTCGAACCCGAAAGTTCCTCGACCTTGGCCTTGCCGGTGCGCGCGGCCTCGGCGAGACGGCCAATCTCGGTCGCGAGTTGCCAGACATTGCGGTCCTGCGCATCGCGGATCACCGGGACCATCAGACCGGCATCGGTCTGTGTCGCCATGCCGAGATGGATCGCGCCATGGCGGGTGACCACGCCGGCCTCGTCGTCATAGCGCGCGTTGATCATCGGGAATTGCGGGATCGACTTGCAGATCGCGACGATCAGCAGCGGCAGCATGGTGAGCTTGGGGCGCGAACCGCGATTGTCGTTGAGGTCGGCGCGCATCGCCTCGAGCACGGTGACGTCGATCTCGTCGACATAGGTGAAGTGCGGGATGGCGCGCTTCGACGCGGCCATGTTCTCAGCGATGCGGCGGCGCATGCCGATGACCTTGATCGGTTCATCGGCGCGAGCGTTGCTGGCGTGCGGGGCGTGGTACCCCTGGCCGGCGCCATAACGGAGGAAGGCGTCGAGATCGGCGTGGCGGGTGCGGTCGCCTTCGGCGGCTTTGACCTGGGCGAGGTCGATGCCGAGATCAGCGGCGCGCGCGCGGACGGCTGGGGAGGCGAGGACAGCGTCCTTCTTCCCCCTCTCCCCTGTGGGGAGAGGGTCGGGGAGAGGGGCCGCCGCAGGCGCTACCGTCTCGATCTCAGGTTCGAGTGCCGCAGGAGTGATAGCCACAGGCGCTTCCGCTTGGGGCCGCCCCTCTCCCCGGCCCTCTCCTCCCGGGGGAGAGGGAGAAGTGGCGGTTTCTACCGGCGTGGGTGCATCCGGAACACCGGCCTCAGCGGCACCCGGCGTCTCAGCAGCAATCTGTTCCGCGGCTTCCGCCTCGCCCTCCACCGCATCGGTCTCGATCACGACCAGCGCCGCGCCGATCGGCACCTGATCGCCGACCTCGCCGGCCAGTTCGATCACCGTGCCGGCGACCGGTGATTCCATCTCGACCGTGGCCTTGTCGGTCATCATGTCGGCGAGACCCTGGTCCTCCTCGACGCGGTCGCCGATCTTGACGTGCCAGGCGACGATCTCGGCCTCGGCAATGCCTTCACCGATGTCCGGCAACTTGAAAACAAAGCGCGCCATTATGTTGCGTCCTTCATGATCTTCTTGAGGGCCTCGCCGATCCGCACGGGTCCGGGGAAATAGGCCCATTCGAGGCTGTGGGGATAAGGCGTGTCGAAGCCGGTTACGCGCTCGATCGGGGCTTCGAGATGGTAGAAGCAGCGATCCTGCACCAGCGCCGACAGTTCGGCGCCGAAACCCGAGGTGCGGGTCGCCTCATGGACGATCATGCAGCGCCCGGTCTTCTTGACCGAGGCCTCGATCGTCTCGATGTCGAGCGGGACCAGCGTGCGCAGATCGATGATCTCGGCATCGACGCCGGACTCCTCGACCACCGCCTGGCAGACATGGACCATCGTGCCATAGGCCAGGATGGTCAGCGCCTCACCGGGGCGGACGATCTTCGCCTTGCCCAGTTCGATCTTGTAATAGCCGGCCGGCACCGCGCCGGCGGGATGGGCCGACCAGTTTTTCGACGGACGATCCCAATGGCCGTCGAACGGGCCGTTATAGATGCGCTTGGGTTCGAAGAAGAGCGTCGGATCATTGTCCTCGATCGCCGCAATCAACAGGCCCTTGGCATCGTAAGGCGTCGAGGGAATGACGGTCTTCACGCCGGAGACGTGGGTGAAGATGCCTTCCGGGCTCTGACTGTGCGTCTGGCCGCCGAAGATACCGCCGCCGAACGGCGAGCGCACCGTCATCGGCGCGATGAACTCGCCGGCCGAGCGGTAACGCAGGCGCGCCGCTTCCGAGACGAGCTGATCGAGCGCGGGGTAGATGTAATCGGCGAACTGGATTTCGGGCACCGGGCGCAGGCCGTATGCGCCCATGCCGACCGCGACGCCGATGATGCCGCATTCGGTGATCGGCGTGTCGTACACACGAGTCTTGCCGAACTTGGCCTGCAGCCCGGCGGTGGCGCGGAACACACCGCCGAAAAAGCCGACATCCTCGCCCATAACGATCACGTTCGGATCGCGCGTCATCATCACGTCCATCGCCGAATTGATCGCCTGGATCATGTTCATGCGGGAAGTGGTGCCGGTGTCGGCCACGCCCGCTTCGGTTTCGATGACGTCGCTCACCAACCCAACTCCGTCACCCCAGCGAC
>NZ_JAQGLG010000179.1 GCF_028292965.1 Sphingomonas bacterium
CGCCGGCGATCGTGTTTTGCCCCGGCAACCACTATACCTCGATGGCGGCGTGGCTGCGCGCGCGGCTCGGGCGCCATTGCCCGCCGGTCGTCGCCAATGTGTCGAACCGGCTCGACCGGATCGACCAGCATTTCCCGGTCGATCGGGCCTATCGCGGCTGGCTGCGCTGCCACCCGATGTTTCTCGACCATGTCGTCGCGATGTCGCCGGCGATGGGCGCGGAAACCGTGCGCATGATGCAAATCGCGCCCGAGCGGGTGAGCGTCATCGCCAACCCCCCGACCAACGCGCCGGGCGCGGCATTGTCCGGCCCGTCGCTGCGGGCGGGCGAGCGTTTCCTGCTCGGTGTCGGCCGCTTGTCGCAGCAGAAGCGCTGGGACCGGTTGATCGATGCCATGCCGGGCGTGGCCGAGCGCGAGACGCAATTGGTGATCCTCGGCGAGGGCGAGCAGCGCCCGGCGCTGGAAAGTCAGGTCGCCACTTTGGGGCTGCGCTCGCGGGTCGACCTGCCCGGCTACGCGCCCGATCCGCAGCCGGCGCTGGCGCGCGCCGCCGCCCTGGTGCTGACGTCGGATTTCGAGGGTGTGCCGGGGGTGCTGCAGGAGGCGCTGGCGCTGGGCACGCCGGTCATCGCCACCGAATCGAGCGTCGCGATCCGCGAGATCATCGCTTCGCCCAAGCTGGGCAGCGTCGTACCGGCCGGCGACCACCGCGCGCTGATTGCCGCGATCGACCACTGGCTGGAGCCGGGGCGCCCCCGGCCCGACCCGGTGCCCGAACGCGGCGCCAATTCGGTCGGCCGTTATCTCGAACTGTTCGACCGCCTGGTCTTCGCCCGCCAGCGCGCCTGACGCACAGCCGAAAGAAGATTTGTTCACGCGGAGACGTGGAGACGCGGAGGTGTTGCGCTTGCGGCCATGTCGCGCGTCAGCGCGAAACCTTTATCAGCGGTAGCCGGTGCAGGGCAGATCGACATTCGTCGATGCGCTTTCCCAAAGCGCACCATCTCCGCGTCTCCGCGTCTCCGCGTCTCCGCGTGAACAAATAATCTTTAGTCCGGTTTGACGCGCTCCGGCGCGACGGCGGCGATTGCCGGTAGTTTCTGCGCTGCGGCGTCCGCCGCGACGAGTTTGGGATAAGCTTCGAGCGGCAGGGCGAAACGCCGCGCGTTATACATTTGCGGGACGAGACAGATGTCGGCGAGGTTCGGGGCGTCGCCGCCGAGGAAGGGACCGTTGCCTGCCATTTCCTCCAGCGCGGTGAAGCCTTGGGCGATCCAGTGGCGGTTCCAGTCGTCCTTGGCCGGCTGGTCGGCGCCGAACTGGTCGGCCAGTCGGTTGAGCACGCGCAGATTGGTGATCGGGTGGATGTCGGCGGCGATCACCAGCGCCTGGGCCAGCACGCGCGCCCTGGCGAGCGGGTCGCGCGGCACCAGCGGAGGGTCCGGGTATAGCGCGTCGAGATAATCGATGATGGCGAGGCTCTGGCCGATGATTGCGCCATCAATCTCCAGCGCGGGTACCAGCCCTTGTGGATTGTGCTTGCGATACGCCGCGTCGCGCTGTTCGCCGGCGACGAGGTTCACCTCGACGGATTCATACGCCACACCCTTCAGCGCCAGCGCGATGCGCACCCGGTAGGCAGCCGAGGAACGCCAGTAACCGTAGAGCCTGATCACGCCAGCTGGTCCTCACCCTCGCGTTCGGAACTGCGCTCGAGCGCGACCTTGATCATCGCGGTCATCGGATCGGCCAGCGCCAGCCCGACCACACCGAACAGCGTGCCGGCGAGGATCTGCGCCGACAGGGTCAGCGCCGGGGGCAGATCGACGGTGCGTTTGGCGACCATCGGGATGATCACATAGCCGTCGATCGTCTGGACCACGAAATAGGTCGCCAGCGCGGCGAAGCCGGTATGGACGCCGGCCGAGAAACCGACCGCGGTCATCAGCACGCCGGTGGTGAAGGCGCCGACATTGGGCACGAAGGCGAGGATCGCGGCGATCATGCCGAGCACCAGCGCCATCGGCACGCCGAGCAGCGAGAGGATGACGAACACCAGCACGCCCTCGAACGCCATGCCCGCCAACCGCCCGGCGAGCAGGCGGCGCAGCGTGACCGCCATGCGCTCGATCGTGATGGCGAATTCGCCGCGCATGTCGGACGGCACCATCCATTGCAGGCCGCGTTCGTAGAGGCGCGGCTCCATCGCCACGAACAGGCCGATCACCAGCACCATGAACAGGCTGGTCAGCGCGCCGATCGCGGTGCCGACGAACGAGGTGAGTTTGCCGACACTGCCCAGCGCCTCCTTGAGCAGGCCCTGGATATCGGCGCGGCCGGGCAAGATGCCGAGCCCCGAGGCCCAGCCGGTCAGGCGGTTGGCCTGGGCGATCAGCGTCGTTTGCAGCTGTTCGAACTGCGCCGCGATCTGCATGCCCGTCAGGTAGAAGGTGCCGAGGACGAAGGCCATGGCGGCCAGCACGACGATCGCCAGCCGCCAGCCCCGGCCGATCGGCAGTACGCGGCCGAGCAGGCGCACGCCGCCGTCGAACATCGCCGCGACGACCAGCCCGCCGAAGATGATCAGCAGCGGCTGGATCAGCAGCACGACCAGCGCGATCGCGCCGCCGATGCCGAACCACACCGTAGCGCGCTTCATTTCCTGGCGAACGAAGGGATCACGCAGCTCGTTCGGGCTGGGGTCAATCACCAACTCGCCGGGCTGCTCCTCGGTCATTTGCCGCCGGCGGGCCTGAGCGAGGTGCCGGCGCGACCGCCGCGGAACCACTGGCCGATGGTCAGCGGGTTCCAGCTGCCGTTACCGCTCTTGGAGAAGGTGATGAACTCGGCGCGTCCGCCGATATATTCCCACGGTACCGGGCCGCCCAGGCCGTTGCTCGGCGCGGGGATGGGGAAGCGGCTGTCGGCGCTGCGGTCGCGATTGTCGCCCATCAGGAAGACATGGTCGGCGGGCACCGTGACCGGGCCGTAATTGTCGCCGTCGCTGTAACCTTCATCCACCGTTTCGAAGGTACGGCCATCGGGTAGCGTCTCGGTCACCATCGGCAGGTGACAGAAATGCTTGCCGTCCCTGCCGGTCTGCAAGGCGTCCGCACCATAATCGCCCGGGTCGCAGGTTACTTTGTGGAGGTTGAACTCGTCGGGGGTGGGCACGCCGCCATAATCGGGGATATCGACATAATGGATCGCGCTGCGCTTGATCGCCACGCCATTGATCATCACGGTGCCGTCGATCACCTGCAGGCGATCGCCGGGCAGGCCGATGACCCGCTTGATATAGTCGGTGTTGCGCCCCGGGGGCGTGACGATGACGACGTCACCGCGCTTCGGCAGGCTGCCGAACAGGCGGCCATTCATATGCGGTAGCTGAAAACCCCAGCTTTCCACGTTCTGGTGAAGCACAAGGCCGCGAAAGATGGCCACCGGATTGGGGATGGTCGGTGAGACGAACGACCAGCCATAGGCATATTTGCTGACCACCAACTGGTCGCCGACGAGCAGGCCCGGCAGCATCGATTCCGACGGGATATAGAAGGGCTTGGCGATGAAGCTGTGGAAACCGAGCACGGCGAGCACCAGCCAGGCGATGCCGCGCAGTTCGCCCTTCCAGTCGGTCTTGCCTTTGGTTTCGGTCTCGGCCGGGGCGTCCTGCTCGCCGGCCTCGTTCGTCACATCGTCTTCGGCGGACCACGCCAGGTCTTCACTCATCAACTCGTCCTGTCGCCCGTGGCGGCGATTGCCTCGATGATGACGAACGCCTGTGCCCAGGGATGATCGTCGGTCAACGTCAGATGGATATGGGCGACGTGGCCCTCGGGCGTCATGGCGTCAAGTCTCGCCTTGGCGCCGCCGGTCAGCGCGAGGGTGGGGGCACCTGAGGGCGCGTTGACCACACCGATGTCCTTCATGAACACGCCGCGCCTGAAGCCGGTTCCCACCGCCTTGGAGAAAGCCTCCTTGGCGGCGAAGCGTTTGGCCAGCGTGCCGGCCTTGGTGAAGGGGCGGCGGGCGGCCTTGGCCTGTTCCACTGCGGTGAACACGCGTTGCTCGAAACGTGTGCCGAAACGATCCAGGGAGGCCTGGATGCGCTCGATATTGCACAGGTCGGAGCCGAGGCCGATGATCATGATGGCTTCACCTGGCCGTCACGGCTGTTCTGACCGTCATCCCGGCGAAAGCCGGGACCCATGGATACGGTCGCTCTCTGCGTATACGCCACGCCGGCCTCTTCGCCCATAATGGGGCCGAACCGTGTCCATGGATCCCGGCTTTCGCCGGGATGACGGAGAAGGGGAGGGGTCACCGCGCCACGTCCATCGCCGCCCGCATCAGCCGCACACTTTCCGCAAACCCCACGAACAGCGCCTCGCCGACGAGGAAATGACCAATGTTCAACTCGCGCACCTGCGGGATCGCCGCGATCGGCGCGACATTGGCATAGGTCAGGCCGTGGCCGGCATGGACCTCGATGCCGTTCTTGGCGGCCAGCGCGGCGGCGTCGGCGAGGCGGCGCAGTTCCTTGGCCTGTGCCTCGCCCGAGAGCTCGGCATAGCGGCCGGTGTGCAGTTCGACCACCGGCGCACCGAGGCGCAGCGCGGCGTCGATCTGGCGCGCATCGGGTTCGATGAACAGCGAGACGCGGATCCTGGCCGCGCCAAGTTCCGCGACGAGATGCTGCAGGTGGTTGTGCTGGCCGGCGGCGTCGAGCCCGCCCTCGGTGGTGCGCTCCTCGCGCTTCTCGGGCACGATGCAGGCGGCGTGCGGGCGGTGGCGCAAGGCGATCGCCAGCATCTCGTCGGTCGCGGCCATCTCCAGGTTGAGCGGAATGGTCAGCTCGGCCGACAGGCGGGCGATATCGTCGTCGGTGATGTGGCGCCGGTCCTCGCGCAGATGCGCGGTGATGCCGTCCGCACCGGCCTCGGCGGCGAGCAAAGCGGCGCGCACCGGATCGGGATAACCCGCGCCGCGCGCGTTCCTGACCGTCGCGACATGGTCGATGTTGACCCCAAGGCGCAGAAACTCGCTCACGCCGCGCGGCTACCCGG
Organism: Sphingomonas bacterium; assembly: GCF_028292965.1. GTDB lineage: Bacteria > Pseudomonadota > Alphaproteobacteria > Sphingomonadales > Sphingomonadaceae > Sphingomonas. Next base: position 5,069 of record NZ_JAQGLG010000179.1, read on the forward strand.
CTTCACCGCCGCGATAGCGGCCAGTTCGGGCGGCAGCGCGTCGGGGGCGTAGGTCGGCACGTCGAGTCGCAGCAGCGGGAAGAAGGGCACGCCGAGATCGGCGGTGCCGTTCGAGCGGTCGACCAGCGCGGCGGCGGCCACGACCTCGCCGCCGGCATGGCGAATCGCGGTGATCGCCTCACGCGACGACAGGCCGGTGGTGACGACATCCTCCATCATCAGCACATGCGTGCCCGGCGCGAGCCGGAAACCGCGGCGCAATTCGAACACGCCCTCGGGCCGTTCGAGGAACATCGCCTCGACGCCGAGCGCGCGGCCCATTTCGTGCCCTGCGATCACGCCACCCATCGCCGGTGAGACGACCACCTGAATCGAGCGGTGAATGGTGTGGGGCAGGGACTCGGCCAGCGCCGTGGCCAGCCGCGCGCCGCGCGCCGGGTTCATCAGCACGCGCGCGCATTGCAGATAGCGTCCGGAACGCAGGCCGGACGAAAGAATGAAATGCCCTTCGAGCAGCGCTTCGGCGGCGCGGAACTCGGCGAGAATCTCGTCTTCGGTCATCGGTGGGGGCCTCCATTTGCCATGGCCGGGGGCCTGATAGGGGCGCCGCCCGGGGCGCGCAACGGGCGAGCGGCCATTGTCCTGCCCAAAAAACATGCCGACACGCTTGAGACACGGGGATGTGCCGCGTATAGGCCCAGCCCAATAGGGCGTATTCTCGCCACGGGCCGGATCAATCGGCGCCTTCGCAGGGGTAGCAACGACGCATGCGTATGACGGGACTCAGGATGTTCGTGGCGGCCATGGGACTGGCCGTCGCGAGCGTGGGACATGCCGCTCCGGCACCGCAGGCCGCGCCTGCCACCACCGCAGCGACACCTGCCGCCGCGACGCCGGCCGCCGCCGCCGCGACCGATCCGATGCTCGCGCTGGACGGCGCACCGCGGATGTTGCCCGTCGATGGCGTCGGTCAGCCGACTCCGGGCGAATGGCATCTCCAGGGGCAAGTTACCAAGAACGGTGAGCGCGCCTTGTGGTTTCACAATGCGATTCTGTTCCCGGTCATCACGGTCATCTCGCTGTTCGTGCTGATCCTGCTGATCATCGTCATCGCGCGCTTCCGCAAAGGCGCCAATCCGGTGCCGACCAAGACCGCCCACAACACCGTGCTGGAAATCGCCTGGACGCTGATTCCCGTCGTCATCCTCGCGGCCATCGCGG
>NZ_JAQGLG010000181.1 GCF_028292965.1 Sphingomonas bacterium
GCGCCATTTCTACGGCGAGGAAGCCGGCGACGACGCTCCGGCGCGGCTGCTCGCCCATGTCGTTGGCCGCACCGCGACGCTGGCTGCATCGTACATGGCGGCGGGCTTCGTCCACGGCGTGCTCAACAGCGATAATATCAACGTGACCGGCGAGAGCTTCGATTACGGGCCCTGGCGATTCGCGCCGACCTGGGACCCGAGCTTCACCGCCGCCTATTTCGACCATGCCGGGCTCTACGCCTTCGGCCGCCAGCCCGAGGCGATCCATTGGGACGTGGCGCAACTCGCCATCTCGCTTCGGCTGCTTAGCGATGCCGAGCCGCTGATCGCGGTGCTGGAAAGCTTCGGCGACCATTATCAGCCGGCGGTGTCGAACGCGATCCTTTGGCGCCTTGGGCTGAAGCCGCGCGATCCCGAAAGCGACCGCGCCCTGATCCAGACGACCGAACCCGTGCTGCGCGCCACCGAAGCGCCACTCGATCGCTTCTTCTTCGATGCGTTCGGCGGGCAACTGCCCGTCGGCTATGGCGAGGAATGGGCCACCGTGCGCGCCGCACTGGCAACCTATGTCCCGCGCAAGACCCGCGACGATCCCTATTGGCAGGGCGAACCTTGTTCGATGCTGATCGACGAGGTCGAATCGATCTGGGCGGCCATAGACCAGCACGAAGATTGGGCAGCCTTCCACGCCAAGGTCGCCGCGATCAGGGCCATGGGCGCCGCGCTTACCTGAAATAAGCCACCCCTTCGACAAGCCAAAATCCAGCGTTTAAGAGAAGAAGATGGCGGAACTGATTTCGTACGAACCGGCGAGCGGCGCCGTCCTGTGGCACGGCTGGAGCGGCGATGTCGACGCCGAGGTCGCCATGGCGCGCGCCAGCTGGGCGGCATGGGCCTCGCACCCCCTGACCTATCGCATCGAGGCGCTGCGCCGCTTCGCCAATGTCGTGCGTGCCCGGGCCGAACCGTTTGCCGACGTGATCGCGCGCGAGACCGGCAAGCCGCTCTGGGAAGCGCGCACCGAGGTCGACAGTGTCATGGCCAAGGTCGACATCTCGGTCACCGCCTATGCCGAGCGCACCGCGCAACGCCGGCTCGACGCGCCGATGGGCAGCCGCATGGCGCTACGCCACAAGCCGCACGGTGTGCTCGCGGTGCTCGGCCCGTATAATTTCCCGGCGCACCTGCCCAACGGCCATATCGTCCCCGCTTTGCTCGCCGGCAACGCGGTGATCTTCAAGCCGTCGGAAAAGACACCCGCCACCGGCGCCTTCCTGGTCGAATGCTTCCACGCCGCCGGCATTCCGGAGGGCGTGGTGCGCCTGTTGCTCGGCGGCCCGGCCGAGGGCAAGGCGCTCGCCGCGCATGACGATATCGACGGTCTGCTGTTCACCGGCTCGGCCTCGACCGGCATCGCGCTCAACCGCGCCTTCGCCACCCGGCCGGAAAAGATCCTCGCGCTCGAAATGGGCGGCAACAACCCGATCATCGTGTGGGACACGCCCGACATGCTGTCGGCCGCGACTTTGGTGGTGCAATCGGCCTTTACCTCGGCTGGCCAGCGCTGCACGGCCGCGCGCCGGCTGATCGTCGATACGAAGCTCTACGACCCGCTGATCGCCACCCTGCTCAAGCTGATGGGGCGGATCATCGTCGGCGCGCCGCATGACGACCCGCAACCGTTCATGGGCGCGGTGATCGACAATGAGAGTGCCGACCTGCTCACCGAAAGCTTCCTCGAACTGATGATGCGCGGCGGCAAGCCGCTGCGCCATCTCGAACGGCCGGTCGCCGACCGCCCGTTCCTGCTGCCGGCGCTGATCGACACCACCGACCTGGCCGAACGGCCCGACATCGAACTGTTCGGCCCGATCCTCCAGGTGATCCGCGCCGATAATTTCGACGCCGCCATCGCCGAGGCTAACAACACGCGCTATGGCCTGTCGGCGTCTTTGATCAGCCAGGACCCGGCGCTGTACGACCGCTTCTGGGCCAATGCCCGCGCCGGCATCGTCAACTGGAACCGCCCGACCAACGGCGCCTCGTCCTCGGCACCGTTCGGCGGCATCGGCTGGTCGGGCAACCATCGCCCCAGCGCCTATTACGCCGCCGATTATTGCGCCTATCCGGTGGTCAGCAACGAGGCGGAACAGGCGCGGGCGTCTATCGGCATCGGGCTGCGTGACGGCTGAGCAAAGCACCTCTTCCTTCTCCCCTCCCGCTTGCGGGAGGGGCCGGGGGTGGGCGCCCGCTTCCCACGAACGGATCACTGTGTTGTTAGCGCGAGCCCACCCCTGCCCCTCCCGCAAGCGGGAGGGGTGATAGATCGCATGACCCGCAACACCACCAGCCGCCTGATCTCCCTGCTGGCCGCTCTAGCCATCTTCGCCACCCCGGCCCTGATCCTGCTGTGGATGACCGCAGTCCCCGGCCACTCCTTCTCCGGCCCGCTACCCGCAACGACGCAAGCCGAACACGCGCTCGCCACCCGCCTCCGCACCCATGTCGTCGCCATCGCCAGCGAGCCGCACAATATCGGTCACCCCGACGCCCTCGAACGATCCGCCGGCTATATCGAGCGCCAACTCGCCGGCATGGGCTATGTCGTCCACCGCCAGTGGTTCGAGGCCGACGACCGCCGCGCACGTAACATCGAGGTGATGATCAGACCGGGAGTGCCGGACTCGCGCACGTTGGTCGTCGGTGCCCATTACGATTCCGCCTATGACGCCCCCGGCGCCAACGACAATGGCAGCGGCGTCGCCGCCTTGCTCGAACTGGCCCGCGCGATGAGCCGGCTCGATCGCCGCGCGATGATGCGATTCCGCATGGTGTTCTTCGTCAACGAGGAGCCACCTTATTTCCAGACCCACAAGATGGGCAGCTACGTCTATGCCACGCATCTCGCGCAGACCGGCGAACCCGTTGCCGGCATGCTCGCACTGGAGACGATCGGCTATTACAACGACCGGCCGCACAGCCAGCGCTACCCTTTCCCGCTCGACCTGCTCTATCCCGACAAGGGCAATTTCATCGCCCTTGTCGGGATGACGTCGTCACGCGGTTTCGTGCGCAAGGCGACCGGCGCCTTCCGCGAGACCGCGCATTTCCCCAGCGTCGGCGGCAGCGCGCCCGGCTTCCTGCAGGGCATCGACTGGTCGGATCACTGGTCGTTCGCGCAAGTTCGCGTGCCGGCGCTGATGGTCACTGACACGGCGGTGTTCCGCTACCGCTTCTACCACGCCACGGGCGATACACCCGACAAGGTCGATTACGATCGACTGGCGCAGGTCGTCACAGGCTTGAACGAGGTCATCACCAACTGGCGTGACTAAAGTCGGAATGGCCGCATCAAACCACCCCGTCACCCCGGACTTGTTCCGGGGTCCACCGGCCCGCGAGCGCCAACGGCCGCTGCTCCTGCGGAACCGTTGATGCCGGAACAAGTCCGGCATGACGGGAAGAGCTGATACCGAAAAGCAAGACCTAGCCGTTGCGTACCCAGCGGTTGCGCGTCACCGCACCGACCAGCAATTTCGACTTGAATGCCTTGCGCACCGTCTCGGCATCGTCGCCGTTCATCATCACCACGCGCGTGCCGCCAGAGAGAAGCGGCTCGATCGCGCTGATCGGCGTATTGAGCCTGGCGCAGGTCTCGATGACGTCGGCACGCTCGGCGTTGATGTTCATGGCACGTGACATAGGCGACTCTCCTGGCGAGCACGGACAGGAGCGGAAATCCGCACCATGAACCCGCACTCTTGTGCCCCGGAAAAGGAGGGTTTTCGAAACACGCGCCTCTCCCGAGCGTAAGCGGGAGCACATCGCATCTCTCAGCCGCCGACGCCTACGAAAGGGCGATGCCGGCGATGTGCGGCCTATGGCAGGTTCGCTGCGGGATAGATAGGGCGACGGGTCACTGGCCCGCCGCCAGGCACTCTTCCGCGTTCGACAGTTCGAGCGCGGTCAGCGGCCGCGCATGCCGCGTGGCGAACGTCAGGCGACGCTGCGGACCGAGGTCGATCACCACCGTCTGCACGCCGCGGCCGAAATCGTAGCTGCGTTTCGTCGGCTGGGCCGCGTCGAGATTCTCCCAGTCGCGATGGCGCCCTCGGTCCGGCGCTAGGCATCCGAGTAATTGGCGCATTGGCAGCGAAGATTCCCGCGTGAGGACTACTTCCCACACATGCGGGTCGTCGACCGATGACCGCTGCAAGCCCCAATAAATGAAGGCGATCAAGGCGAGGGAGATGACCACGAAACCATAGATCACGATCTCTATCGCTCGACTTGCTGCCGTCGTCGGCGCCGCATGAGGATCGAACAACCAGTGCATCCAGAACAGGAACAGGCTCGCGATGGCGGCGAACAGCATCGCCATCACGATTCCTCCCTTGCCGAAATCGGTTCGCCAGGCCGACGCGGCTCTGCAGCAGAATCGCACCTAGATCGAGGACGACGATGGCGACGACAGTGGGCCAGAACCAACGCCGTGCATGCCGGGCCCAGGAGAGGAAGACTGCACCGGCAACGCCACAGAGCGCGAAGAACGACCATTCCGTGATACCGGCATAGGGCAGTTGCTGGAGCGTGAACTGGATCGCGACGAAGACTACCGCGATAGCAGCACCGATCCACTTTTGGCGCGACGGCCGGCTATACACCGCGTCGCGCGTTTCCATATCGTCGGCCATTCCCATCGCCTCGGCCTTAGTGCCCGTGCGCGGCGCGATCCAGTAGAGCGTGACGATCCTTGCCGCGCAAAGTTTCCCTACCCCCGGCCAAAGCAACCATCCGTTGCCGCATGCAACGGGCTGGCCCATCTCCGCCGCATGACAAGCCTCCTCGATCCGACCGCCCGTGGGCGCGTCATCCTCGTTGGTGCCGGCCCCGGTGATCCGGGCCTGCTCACCGTGCGTGCCGTTGCCGCGCTGAAGGCCGCCGATGTCGTCGTGCATGACGGCCTGATCGATCCTCGCGTGCTCGACATCGCGCCGCCCGAGGCGCAGCGCATCTCGGTCGCCAAGAGCCGCGCGCGTCACACGCTGCCGCAGGACGCGATCAACGCGCTGATCGTCGCGCACGTGAAGGCCGGAAGCGTCGTCGTGCGGCTGAAGGGCGGCGACCCGTTCATCTTCGGCCGCGGCGGCGAAGAGGTCGAGGCGGTGCGCGCCGCCGGCCTGCCGGTCGAGGTCATCCCGGGCGTGTCCGCGGCGCTGGGCTGCGCCGCCGAGGCGATGCTCCCCCTCACCCATCGCGACCACAGCTCGGCCGTCAGCTTCGTCGCCGGCCAGTGCAAGGGCTTGGCCGATCAGAACTGGTCGGGCCTTGCCGGTCAGGGCCGCACCCTGGTCATCTATATGGGCGTCGCCACCGCGAGCGACATCGCCGACAAGCTGATGGCCGACGGCGTCGCCCCCGACATGCCGGTCGCGGTGCTCGAAAAAGGCACGCTCAAGGGCAGCCGCGCGATGCGCACCCTACTCGCCGATCTCGGCGCGATGGTGACGCGCGAGCGCGTCGCCAGCCCGGCGATCATCGTCGTCGGCGAGGTCGTCGAGCTGTCCGACGCCGAAGATAAACTGGCGCGCTGGGCACGCGTGGCGGAGGGTATGGCTGCATGAAATTGTTGACGGGTAACGACCTGCCGAGCGGCGACGTGATCTGGTGGACCGGCAGCGGCTGGTCGCGCCACGTCGAGGACTCCGCCGACGTCGCCGATCAGGGCGAGGCGATCGCCCGCGCCGAGGAAGGCGCACGCCACGTCAACGCCGCCTATGTCATCGACGCGAGCGCGACGCCTGAAGGCCCCCGCCCGGCACATATCAAGGACCGCGTGCGCGCGCTCGGGCCGACCGTGCGGCCGGACTTGACGCTGAAGCCTGCCGACCCGGCGGCCGGGGATTGGGTCATATGATCGCGCAGTTCAATCACTCCTCCCCGGCACGGGGAGGGGGACCGCGCGCGCAGCGCGTGGTGGAGGGGGGCTTGCCCCAGGCGAAGCGTGTGGGGATAGCCCCCTCCACCATGCTGCGCATGGTCCCCCTCCCCGTCCCGGGGAGGATTTAAGACATGTATAAATATGACCAATACGACCAGGCGATCGTCGACGCGCGCGTCGAGGAATTTCGCGATCAGGTGAAGCGCCGCCTCGCCGGCCAGATCACCGAGGACCAGTTCAAGCCGCTACGGCTGATGAACGGGCTCTATCTCCAGCTCCATGCTTATATGCTGCGTGTCGCGGTGCCGTACGGTACGCTCGACGGCCGCCAGATGCGCATGCTCGGCCATATCGCGCGCAAATATGATCGCGGCTATGGGCATTTCACCACGCGCCAGAACATCCAGTATAACTGGATCAAGCTCGACGAGGCGCCCGATATCCTCGCCGACCTCGCCACGGTCGAGATGCACGCCATCCAGACCAGCGGCAATTGCATCCGCAACATCTCGTCGGACCAATATGCCGGCGCCGCGGCGGACGAGGTCGCCGATCCGCGCCCCTGGGCCGAGCTGCTGCGTCAATGGAGCACCTTCCACCCCGAATTCAGCTATTTGCCGCGCAAGTTCAAGATCGCGGTAATCGCCGCCGACGAGGATCGCGCGGCGATGCGCCTCCACGATATCGGCATCCAGCTGCTTGAGCGCGACGGCAAGCTCGGCGGCAAGGTGTTCGTCGGCGGCGGCATGGGCCGCACCCCGATGATCGCGCCAGAGATCAAGGATTTCATCGGCGCCGAAGACCTGCTCAGCTATGTCGAGGCGTGCCTGCGCGTCTACAATCGCTATGGCCGGCGCGACAATATCTACAAGGCGCGGATCAAGATCCTGCTCCACGAGCTCGGCGCCGACGAATATCGCCGCCAGGTCGAGGAGGAGTTCGCGCTGGTCAAGAAGCTCGGCATCGACCCGCCGCTCGCCGAGCTTGAGCGCATCACCGCGATGTTCGCCCCGCCCGCCTTCGAGGCCGGCGCCCCCCAGGGTGCAGACCGCAGCGACCCCGATTTCGCGGTGTGGCTCGACCAGAATGTCAAGCCGCACAAGCAGCGCGGCTATGCCATCGTCAACATCAGCCTCAAGCCGGTCGGCGGCATCCCCGGAGACGCCTCGGCCGACCAGATCGACCTGATGGCCGATCTCGCCGAGCGCTACAGCTTCGACGAACTGCGCGTCACCCACGCCCAGAACATCGTCCTGCCACACGTCCGCCAGGCCGATCTATATGCTGTGTGGCAGGCCCTCAATGAGGCCGGCCTCGCCGAGGCCAATCTCGACCTGATCAGCGACATCATCGCCTGCCCGGGTCTCGACTATTGCAGCCTCGCCAATGCCCGCTCGATCCCGGTGGCGCAGAAGATCGCCACCCGCTTCGCCTCGCCCGAACGCCAGCGCGATCTCGGCGAGCTGAAGCTCAAGATCAGCGGCTGCATCAATGCCTGCGGGCATCATCATGCCGGCCACATCGGCATCCTCGGCGTCGACAAGAAGGGCACTGAAAATTACCAGTTGCTGCTCGGCGGCTCGGGCGCGGAGGATGTCAGCCTCGGCAAGATCACCGGCCCCGGTTTCGACGAGGACGGCATCGTCGACGCGATCGAGCGCGTCACCGACAAATATCTCGCCACGCGCACACAGGGCGAGCGTTTCCTCGACACCTATCGCCGCGTCGGCTTCGAACCGTTCAAGGAAGCGATCTATGGCTGATGACGAACAGCCCGCCGTCACGCTCGACGCGTTTCTCGCCGGGCAGAGCAACGCCACCTCGGTGCGGATCGAGGCCGGTGACGATGCGCGCCTGCTCCTTCCCCATCTCGGCCAGCTCGCGCTGATCGAGGTCAGCTTCCCGTCGTTCCGCGACGGGCGTGGTTATTCCGTCGCGCGCGTGTTGCGCGAGGGCGGCTATCGCGGCGAATTGCGCGCCGCCGGCGACGTGCTGGTCGATCAGGTGCCGTTGATGCGCCGTTGCGGCTTCGACAGCTTCGCCCCCGAGGCGGAGATCGACGCGGCGACGCTGGCCGCCTCGCTCGCGCGCTACGAACATGTCTATCAGTCGGCGGCCGATGGGCAGGTGCCGGTGTGGAAACTGCGTCATGGCTGAGGCCGCGCGCCGTCTCGACATCATCGACACCGCACCGCCCTTCTCGGCGGACGATGCGGCGGCGATGGAACGGCGCTTCGCCGGCGTCGGGACGAGCGACATGCTCGGCGAACTGCTGACCGGCGAATTGAAGGGCCGCGTCGCGGCGGTGTCGTCGTTCGGCGCGGAAAGCGCGGTGCTGCTCCACCTGATCTCGCAGATCGATCGAGATATCCCAGTCATCTTCTTGAACACGCAGAAGATTTTCGGCGAGACCCTGGCCTATCGCGACGAACTGTCCGAGCGCCTCGGCCTGACCGACCTGCGCGTCTTCCGCCCCGACCCGCGTCTGCTCGCCGACAAGGACGCCAACGGCCTGCGCTGGTCCTACGACCCAGACGGCTGCTGCGACCTGCGCAAGGTCCAGCCACTGCGCCGCGCGCTGGCGCCGTTCGATGCATGGATCTCCGGCCGCAAGGGTTTCCAGGCCGGCACGCGCAGCCTGATGCCACGCTTCGAGGAGGATGAAGGCCGCCTCAAGCTTAACCCACTCGCCGACTGGGATAAGGCCCGGCTCGACGCCTGGTTCGAGGAACACAAACTTCCGCACCACCCGCTCGAGGCGGAAGGCTACCCGTCGATCGGCTGCGCGCCCTGCACGAGCAAGGTCCTGCCCGGCGAAGACCCGAGAGCGGGCCGCTGGCGCGGCTGGGAAAAGGTCGAATGCGGCATCCACGTCCCCGAGAAGCCAGGCGAAGAACCGGTCTTCTGACCCTTCTTAAATACCTCCCCGGCACGGGGAGGGCTATCGCATATGGTCGAGGAGGGATGTGAGGAAAGCATCGTCCCATCCAGCGCGTTTGATTTTGGTTTTGATGGAGCCTTTGTCTGGGTGGAGGCGGAGCGTGTTGAGCGCCATTTTCCGGAT
>NZ_JAQGLG010000219.1 GCF_028292965.1 Sphingomonas bacterium
CGCTTTTAAGCGCGGCCTCGAATGTCTCCAGGACGTGGGTAATGGTTTGGTTCGGATTCTGTTCAGACATGGTCGCTCCTCCATGAGATACGGATCACTAAGTATCGATTGGTACCGATCAAAAAAATACGGGTTCTTTGCCCGCTAAAATAAAAACGCTTATCTGTTTCTAGCACCTGTGCGGCGCCACTATTCCAAACTTCGCTATGCGCCGGTACAACGTCGCCCGCGAGATACCCAGCGCCTGCGCCGCCACGACGGGCCGCCATTTAGCATCGGTCATCGCAGCGAGGATGCGGGCGCGCTCCAGTGTTTCGCTCTCGAAGGGCGCGATCGACATTCCACTCGGCAACGGCATCACCAGCCGCTTCACCGGTAGTTACGACAATTGGGACGGCAACGTCCGCAACATCACGCTCAACCGGACCGTCAACGGCTATGAGCGCTATGGCATCCGCGGCATGATCGTCGCCGCGGCGACCGACAATCTGACCTTCACGCTGATCGGCGACTGGCGCCACACCCATGCCGATTGCTGCGCCGAGGTGATCGGCACCGCGCCGAGCGGTGCACTCGCCGGGGCGTTGACGGGTGTGAACCTGGCCGGCGCCGCCACGCGCCAGATCCGCCAGAACACGCTGACCGAGACGCGCGAGACGAGCTGGGGCGGGTCGCTCCAGGCCGATCTCGATGTGGGTGCGCCGGGCACGATCACCTCGATCACCGCTTATCGCAAATACAAGAATTTCGGCATCCGCGACGGCGACTTCATCGATACCGTCTATGCCGTGTCGGGCGGCAACCAGCTCAACGATTACGGGCCCGAGCCGGCGACGACCTTTACGCAGGAGCTGCGCCTCGCCTCGCCGGGCAACCAGACGTTCGAATATGTGCTGGGCGGTTTTTATTATCGCGCCACGGCGCAGCGCAGCTTCCAGCGCGACGACATCGTCTGTTCGGCGACCACGCTCCCCGCAGTGTCGCCCGGTCTGGCGCCGTGCGCCGTCGGGTCGTCAACGCTGACTTTTCCCAGCGCGGCGGGCAATTTCGGCTCGACGATGGAGAATTACGCCTTTTACGGCAATCTCACCTTCCATGTGAACGACTGGCTGCGACTGATCGGCGGCGCGCGCTTCACGCATGACGACGTCACCGCCTTCAACGTCCGCTCCGCCGCGACCAATGGCGGGGGCCCCGGCCTGGTCGGCGTTGCCGCCAATTACAGTCTCGCCACCAGCCACAGCGACTTCTCGGGCAAGCTCGGCGTGCAGGCAGATATCGCACGCAACCTGATGGCCTATGCCACCTTCAGTCAGGGTTATAAGGGGCCCGCATTCAACGTCTTCTTCAACCAGAATACGGGCCAACTCGACCCGATCGCGCCGGAGACGGCCAACGCCTATGAGATCGGCACGAAGTTCAAGACCAATGACGGCAGCTTCACGATCAACACCGCGCTGTTCTACGCCAAGTATGAGAATTTCCAGGCCAACAGCTTCGTCAACCTCAATGGCTCGGTGATCACCCAGCTGACCAATGCCGGCGCGGTCTCGACCAAAGGCGTGGAGATCGAGACGGTCATCCGGCCGGTGCGCAACTTCACGATCAATGCCGGCATCGCTTATACCGACGCGCAGATCGATAGCTTCAACCTGCCGCCTGGCTCGCCCGCCGGCTCGAGCACGCGGCGCGGCGAGCAGCTGCCGCTGGCGCCGACCTGGAAGGGCAATGTCAGCGCAACCTGGAAGATCGAGACCGGCAGCTTCGCCAATATCGAACTCGGAGGCGACATTTCGCTGACCAGCGATCAGGTTTCCTCGCTCGAATCGAACCCGGTGACGCGTCAGGCGATCACCATCGACGGCTATGCGCTGGTCAATGCCAATATCGGCTTCGTCGACCCGAAGGGCGTGTGGCGGGTGAACCTGTTCGGCCGCAACCTGACCGACACCAGCTATGCCACGCTGACCACCTCGGGCGGGCCGGGGGGGAGCTTCCGCTACCTACTGCCGCGCGACGTCGATCGTTATTTCGGCGCACAGTTTCGCTTCAACTTTTGAGCAGGAGCTAGCCATGCGGTTCGAGCAGCAGGCGCGCGATTTCGTCGAGCGGGGCTATGCCGTGTTCCCGGCCGCGCTGGCCGGCGAGGCGCTCACCCTGCTGCGCGACGGATGCGATGCCTTCGTCGCGCGGGAGGATGCGCGGATGGACGCGCTGGGCGTCGACACGATCGGCATCAGCCACCGCGGCAAGCGCTATTTCGCCAATGAATGCCAGCGCGTTGCGCCCGAGCTGCGGCAGATGCTGTTCAGCGAGACGATGGCCGAGTTGTGCCGGGCGACGATCGGCGACACGGCCTATTTCTTCTTCGACCAATATGTCGTGAAAGGGCCGGAAGGGGGGCTGCCCTTCTCCTGGCATCAGGATTCGGGCTATGTCGTCGGCAATGGCGGCCCGCCCGATCATGCGCCCTATGTCACCTGCTGGTGTCCGCTCGACGATGCCACGGTCGAGAACGGTACGGTGCGGCTGATGCCCGGCAGCCACCGGAACGGCATATTGCCGCACGACCGCCAGCCGGGGAGCAACGACCTGGTCGGCGCGCCGGCCGAGGCCGAGGGCATCATCGTCGAGGCGAAAGCGGGGGATATCGTCGCCTTTTCCAGCCTGCTGCTCCACGCGACCGGCGCCAACCGCACCGATCGCCCGCGCCGCGTCTACCTCGCGCAATATACCCCCGAGGCGATGCTCAACCCGGGCACGAAGCAACTTCGCCGCAATGCCATCGCGCTGCTGCAGGGCGGCACACAGGTGACCTTTGGCTGACCGCGCATGACGCTGTCGCCGGCGCGCCGCAACACGCTGTTCGTGCTGGCGATCACCGCCACGCTGCTCAACCTTGTCGACCGGCAGATCATCTCGGTGCTCAAGCCCGAGATATCGCGCGACATGGGCTGGAGCGACAATGATTATGGCTCGCTCGCGGCCTGGTTCCAGGGCTCGGCGGCGGTCGCCTTTCTGTTCACCGGGCTCGCGGTCGATCGGCTCGGGGTGAAGTGGGCGAACCCGATCGGGGTGGCGTTATGGAGCCTGGCGGCGATGGCGCATGCCTTTGCTCGCGGCTTTGGCAGCTTCGTGCTGTGCCGGGTGGCGCTGGGCGCGACCGAGGCGATGGGCACGCCGGCGGCGATCAAGACCATCGCCGTGATCTTCCCGCCCTCGATGCGCTCCTTCGGCTACGGCATCACCAACACCGTCGGCAGCCTTGGTGCCATCATCGTCCCGCTGCTGATCCCGACCATCGCCCTGCTCTGGGGCTGGCGCGCGGCGTTCGTGATCGGCGGGGGGCTCGGGCTGGTCTGGGCCGCGGCCTGGCTCGTCGCGGCGCGGGGGGTGCATTTCGCCGGCGATCGCCATGATGGGCAGCAGGCCGCACCCGCGCCGACGGGCAGCATCTTCGTCGAGCGGCGCACCTGGGCGATCGCCATCGCCAAGTTCCTGTCCGATGCGACCTGGTGGCTGATGCTGTTCTGGATGCCCGATTTCTTCCATCGCAGCTTCGGGCTGGAGGGGATCGCGCTCGGCGCGCCGCTGGCGATCGCCTATGGCTGCAGCGCGGTGGGCTCGCTGATCGCCGGCACCATCGCCTCGCGGCTGATCCGCGCCGGCCGCAGCATCGAAAAGGTACGCAAGGGCTCGCTGCTCGTCGCCGCCTTGCTGGCGACGCCCTTGCCCTTTGCCGACACGGTGCACAGCTATGCGCTGGCGGTGGCGCTGATCGGGCTGGTGATGGCCGGGCATCAGGCGTTTTCGGTCAATCTCTTCGCGCTGATCGCCGATGTCTCGCGGCCCGAAAAGATCGGGCGCGTGACCAGCTTCGGTGCGTTCAGCGGCAATGTCGGCGGCATGGTGATCGCCAAGGTCGCCGGCCTGACGCTGGCGGTGGGGCTCGGCTATTGGCCACTGTTCCTGTTCGCCGGCTGCTCCTATCTCCTCGCGCTCGGCGCCATCCAGCTCCTGCTCCCGCGCCTGCCACTCGAGGGCATAGGCACGGCGTTACCGGTCGCAGCGCACTGATCATCCAGACATAACGGTGCCGGGGCTGGCCCTTTCGGCTCCGGGCAATACAAGGCGAGGCATGGCGACGACGCAAGCGAAACGACCGCTCCCCATGGCGGCGGACCTGTACGGCGATATCGAGCCGTCGCCCAAGGCGACATGGCGCGGTTACTGGCCCGGACTGGCGATCGTCGCGGCGGGCACGCTCGCCGCCGGCTTCCTCTCGGACCATTATGGCGTGCCGCTGACCCTGATGGCGTTGCTGATCGGGCTGGCGCTCAACTTCCTCTCGGCCGATGTGCGGTTGACGCCGGGCCTGGCCTTCGCCTCGCGCTCATTGCTGCGCTGGGGGATCGTGCTGGTCGGGGTGCGCATCACCCTCGGCCAGATCGTCGCGCTCGGGCCTGTGGCACTGCTTTGCGTGCTGGCGATCGTCGCCGCGACGATGGGCGCGGGCATTCTCGCCGCGCGGCGCTTCGGTTTCGACAGTGCGTTCGGCACGCTGGCCGGCGGCGCGGTGGCGATCTGCGGTGCCAGCGCGGCGATGGCGCTGGCCACGACCCTGGGCGAGAAGCGTATCAGCCAGGCGCAGCTGACGCTGGTGCTGGTCGGCATCTCGGCGATGAGCGCGACCGCGATGATGGTCTATCCTCTTGCTGCCCACGCCTTGCACATGACCGATCTCAAGGCCGGCTTCATGCTCGGCGCCGCAATCCACGACGTCGCCCAGGCTCTGGGTGCGGGTTATTCCTATTCCGATGGCGCCGGGCAGATCGCCGCGATCGTCAAGCTGACCCGCGTCGCCTTGCTCGCGCCGGTGCTGGCGATCGTCGCGATGTTCCTCGGCAAGGATGGTGGAGCTGCGAAGAAGGTCGGGCTGCCCTGGTTCGTGGTCGGTTTCTTCGTACTCGCGGGGATCAACTCGACCGGCATCATCCCCGCGATCGTCGCGACGGCTGCGGAAAAGACCGCCGCCGGCCTGCTCGCCGCCGCCGTCACCGCGACCGCGATCCGTTCGCCGCTGTCGCAACTGCTCGAGGCCGGGCCGCGCCCGCTGCTGGTGATCCTTGCCGCGACGTTAGTGGCCTTCGCGCTGGCATTGGGTGCTGCGTATTTCCTGATCGGCTAGCGCGCCGGACCAAAGTTGAATTTTGTTCACGCGGAGACGCGGAGACGCGGAGGGTTGCGTTCGTGGCACCCAGATCGCGTCAGCGAGATGCCCTGTTTCCCGGAAGCCGGATCAGATGAAGCCGCTTTCGCGGACGACTTTCGCCGCTGGCGGAACTTCTCCGCGCCTCCGCGTCTCCGCGTGAACAAAATTCTTTTCTTTGCCGGCCGCCGCGGCCTATTTCCCGACCGGGAAGCGCGGCCCTGTGGACCCCCGTACGATCAGCTCGAACGGCACTTCGCGCCGTTCGACCGTTTCGGTCTCTTCCGACAGCAGCATGTCGGCCGCCTCATAGCCCATGCGCCGGGTCGGCTGGCGGATCGTGGTCAGCGGCGGCCAGACATAGCCGGCCAGCGCGTCGTCGCCGAACCCGGCGACCGACAGCGCATGGGGCACCGCGAGGCCGCGGTGGTGGGCCACCGCCAGCACGCCCGCCGCCATGTCGTCGTTCGAGGCGAAGATCGCGCTCGGCGGCCGGTCGAGCGCGAGCAGCTCCTCGCCCGCCACCGATCCCGAGGCGAAATCATAACCGCCCTGTTTGACCAGCCCGAGGTCGAGCTCGATCCCCGCCTCCTGCAGTGCGCGCATATAGCCCGCCAGGCGTTGCGCACTGGTCGCATAACTCTTGTGCCCCATGACGAAGCCGATCCGTCGGTGGCCCAGCCCGATCAGATGCCGCGTCATCGCGATCGCCGCCGCCTCGTTGTCGAGAAAGCTCGACGGCGTCAGATCGAGTTGCGTCCCCGGAGAGATGCGCACGAAACGCACCCCGCGCCGCTGCAACAGGTCGAGCACCGCGCCGAAATCGGTCACCGGCGGGGTCAGGATCAGCCCGTCGACATGCGTCGCGTCGACCAGGCTCTCGACATCGTCGAGCAGCGTCGCCGAATCGCGATCATAGGGCTGGGCGATCATGCGCACCCCGTCCTGCGCGCAGCGGTCGCGGATGCCCGACTGCATCTCATAGACATAATAGGGGCTGGGATTGTCGCAGATCAGCGCGATCTGCCAGCTGCGCTTGCCGGCGAGCGAGCGCGCTGCCGCGCTGGGCCGGAAATTGAGCGCGGCCACCGCCGCCTCGACCCGCGCGCGCGTTTCGGCGCCGACATATTTCTCGTTGTTGAGAACGCGCGATACCGTCTTGATCGAAACGCCGGCGGTGCGCGACACGTCCTTGATCGTCACTCGCAAGCGCGTCTCTCCACTGATATAGCCGCCATGATGTGCCGCAACCGCGCCCTCGCGTCCACGCAGACTTGCGACAACTGTTGTATTGGCCTAATACACGCGCAGGCCGAGTAACGAGCAGGCGATGCGTTCCTATCCCTTCGATCCCGATGGCCCGGTCTACAACCGCGATCCGCTCGAGTTGACCGACGGCATGCCGCCGCCCGATCGCGGCGATCGTTATGCGCGGCTCGAACCTCCGCCGCCGTGGCAGCCGGACGCCCATCAACCCGATGGAGACCCGCCGGGCAGCTACACCACCAATCTGCCGGTGGTGCAGCGCCCGCGCCGCCTGCTGCGCTGGGTCGGGCGTGGCCTCGCCATCTTCGTCTTCCTGTTCATCCTCGCGGTGGGCTGGCTGGCGGTCACCGCGCCGCTGTCGAAATCGCTCCAGCCGCCGACCCCGCCGAGCATCACCCTGCTCGCCGATGACGGTTCGCCGATCGCGCGGCACGGCGCGATCATCGGCAAGCCGGTCGATGCGGCCAGACTGCCGCCGCATGTCACCGACGCCTTTCTTGCGATCGAGGATCGTCGCTTCCGCTCGCATTGGGGTGTCGATCCGCGCGGCATCGCGCGCGCCTTCTTCCACAATCTGTCGCGCGGCAGCGTGCGCGAGGGCGGCAGCACGATCACCCAGCAGCTGGCGAAGAACGCATTCCTCGATTCGGACCGCACCGCCGGGCGCAAGCTGCGCGAGGTGCTGATCGCTTTCTGGCTCGAGGCTTGGCTGTCGAAGGACGAGATCCTCTCGCGCTACCTGTCGAACGTCTATTTCGGCGATAACGTCTACGGCCTGAGCGCGGCGGCGAAGCATTATTTCAACCGCAAGCCGGAGAACCTCTCCATCTCGCAGGCGGCGATGCTCGCCGGGCTGGTCAAGGCGCCCTCGCGGCTCGCCCCGACCGGCAATCTCGAAGGGGCGCGGGCACGCCAGAAGCTGGTCGTTGGCGCGATGGCCGAGGCCGGCTTCATCACCAGGGACGAGGCGGCCGATGCCGGTCCGGCGCGACTGTCGGTCGCGCCCGATCGCCAGCTTCTGCCCGACGGCACCTATTTCGCCGACTGGGTGCTGCCCGCCGCGCGCGACCATGCCGGCGAGATCGCCACCGAGACGACGGTGCAGACTACGCTCGACAAGCGCCTGCAGCGCGCCGCCGAACGCGCCGTGGCCCGCGCCGGGGTGCGCCAGGCGCAGATCGCGTTGGTCGCGATGCGCCCCGACGGCCGCGTCGTCGCGATGGTCGGCGGCAAGAGCTATGCCGACAGCCCGTTCAACCGCGCGACCCAGGCGCGGCGCCAGCCGGGGTCAGCGTTCAAGATCTTCGTCTATCTTGCCGCACTGCGCAGCGGGATGACGCCGGATTCTATGGTCGACGACGAACCGGTGACGATCGGCGACTGGAGCCCGAAGAATTCCGACGGGCGTTATCTCGGCCCGATCACGCTGCGCCAGGCCTTTGCCCGCTCGTCCAATGTCGCGGCGGCGCGCATCGCGCAGAAGGTCGGCGTGCAGGCGGTGATCCGCGCGGCGCGCGATCTCGGCATCTCGACCCCGATCCCCAATGAGACGACGATCGCGCTCGGCACCTCGACCGTGTCGCTGCTCGAGCTGACCGCCGCCTATGCCGCAGTCGCCGGGGAAAGTTATCCGGTCCATGTCCGCGGGCTCGAGGATATGCCCAATCGCAGCTGGTATGACGAGATCAGCAATGGCCAGCACCCGCTCACGGGCCGCGTGCGCGAGCAGATGATGGATCTGCTCTCCGCCTCGGCCGAGACCGGCACCGGGCGCCAGGCCGCGCTTTCGGTGGCGACCTTTGGTAAGACGGGGACCACACAGGACAGCCGCGACGCGCTGTTCATCGGTTTCGCCAACGGGCTGGTGTGCGGCATATGGGTCGGCAATGACGACAACACCCCCAATCGCGGCCTGTCGGGTGGCGGCATCCCGGCGCGGGTGTGGCGCGATTTCATGCAGTCGGCGCTCGGCGTCGGGCCGAAACAGGCGCCGCAACCGGTAACCGACGCGGTCGACCCCGATGCGACGGACAACGGCTTCGAAATACAGGGCAACACGAGCCTGCCGATCGAGGGCAATATCTCCGGCCTCGGGCTCGACCTGCACATCGGCCGCGACGGCACCATCCAGATCAACCGCGCCCCGCAGCATGATCCTGCTCCGCCGCGCGACCGTCGCGAGGAACGCGCCACGCCGCCGGGCAGGAGTGACGAGGAGTAACTCTTTTTACCACCCCGGCGAAGGCCGGGGCCCAGCTGGGGACGCGCGCGGTGGATCGCAGCGACCAGTTGCACCGCCGCTCCAACTGGGCCCCGGCCTTCGCCGGGTGGTAGAAGAAGAACCGCTACACCGTTGACGCGCGAGCGCGCTAACCGCATCAGCACGACCCATGCGCTTCTTCTCCGACAACGCCGCCCCGGTCCATCCCGCCGTGCTTGCCGCGCTGGGTGCCGCCAACAGTCTCGACACCGCCTATGATGGCGATGCGTGGAGCAAGCAGCTCGACGGCCGCTTCTCGGATTTGTTCGAGACGCAGGTGAAGGCGCTGTGGGTGCCGACCGGCACCTCGGCCAATTGTCTTGCGCTCGCCGCTCTGTGCCAGCCGCACGGTGCGGTCGTCTGTCACCGCGACGCACATATCAACAATGACGAGGGCGGCGCGCCGGGCTTCTATCTGCACGGCGCCAAGCTGTTGCTCGCCGAAGGGCCGGGCGCCAAGCTCACGCCGGACGCGATCGGCGCCGTGATCGACGGCATCCGCCCCGACGTCCATCAGGTTCAGCCGCACGCCATCTCGATCACCAACGCGACCGAATATGGCCTGGTCTATACCCCGGACGAGGTCGCTGCGATCGGCGCTCTGGCCAGGGCGCGCGGGCTCGGCCTGCACATGGACGGCGCGCGTTTCGCCAATGCCGTGGTGCATAATGGCGCCGCGCCCGCCGACATCACCTGGCGCGCCGGGGTCGACGCGCTGAGCTTCGGCTTCGTCAAGAATGGCGGGATGAGCGCCGAGTGCCTGGTCTTCTTCAAACCCGAACTCGCCGCCGCCACGCTCTATCGTCGCAAGCGCGCCGGGCTGCTCTTCTCCAAGGGCCGCTATCTCGCCGCGCAGATCCTCGCCTTGCTCGACAACGACCTGTGGCGCGACAATGCGCGTGCCGCCAACAGTGGCGCGACGCTGTTGGCGCAGGCGGCGGGCGATCGGCTGGTCTACCCGGTCGAGGCGAACGAAATCTTCCTCCGCGCCAGCCCCGCCGAGGCCGCCAGCCTGCGCGCGCTCGGCTTCGATTTCTACGACTGGGCGCCGGGCGAGATACGGCTGGTGACCTCGTGGGACCAGCGGGCGGCGGCGATCAAGCCGCTGGCCGACGCCATCGCGGCGCTGTGATCCACAAGGCAAGCTTATCACCGCATCGACAAAAGCGCATCGACATGGGGCGCCGCGCGACTAAACGCTGACGCGTGACCGAAACGACCGCGCCCCAATCGACCCGCCTTGCGGTGCTGATCCCGTTCAGCATCGTCACGCTGATCTGGGGCTCGACCTGGCTGGTGATCCGCGACCAGGTGTCGAGCGTCCCGCCGAGCTGGTCGGTATGCTACCGCTTCCTCGTCGCCGGTACCGGCATGGTCGTGCTGGCGCTGATACGGCGGGAGAAATTCACCCTCGACGCGCGCGGCTGGCGCTTCGCCGCCCTGCTTGGCTTCACCCAGTTCTGCCTCAACTTCAACTTCGTCTATCGTGCCGAGGAGCATATCACCTCGGGCATCGTCGCAGTGGTGTTCGCGCTGCTGCTGGTCCCCAATGCGGTGTTCGCACGGGCCTTTCTCGGCCAGCGCATGGGGCGGCAATTGCTGATCGGCTCGGCCGTGGCGATGGCCGGCGTCGCGCTGCTGTTCCTGCACGAGGCGCGACTTAGCCCGCGCGGGCCGAGCGAGGCGATGATCGGCATCGGCCTGACTCTGGCCGCGATCCTTTCCGCCTCGACCGCCAATGTGATGCAGGCCGGCGAGACCGCCAAACGCTATCCGATGATCCCGATGCTCGCCGTGGCGATGCTGCTCGGCGCCGGCATCGATGGGGCCATCGCGCTGGTACTGAGCGGCCCGCCGGTGATCGAATGGCGCCCGGCCTATCTCGGCGGCGTGCTCTATCTCGGCCTGCTCGGCTCGACGTTGACCTTCCCGCTCTATTTCGGCGTGCTGCGCACGATCGGCCCGGCCAAGGCGGCCTATTCCAGCGTGATCGTGCCGGTCATCGCGATGCTCCTGTCGACCCTGTTCGAGGGTTATCGCTGGACCGGTCTGGCCATGGCGGGCGCGGCGCTGGCCGGGGCCGGGCTGGTCATCGCCCTGACCGCACGCAGGCCCAACCGGTAATCGGCATAAAGCGGCGCCCAGCCGAGCAAGCGCTTCGCCTTGCCGTTCGCCACCCGTCGGTTCTCGGCATAGAAAGCCCGCGCCATCGGTGACAGCGTGTCGAGCGATACCAGCGGCGGCGGATCGCGCCCGAGCAGGCCGGCGGCGAAGGCGATCACCTCATTCTGCGCGCACGGATAATCATCGGCGAGGTTGTACGCCTCGGCCGGCGCATCGAGCCCGGCGATCACGCCGCTGACGATATCGTCGACATGCACCCGGCTGAAGACCTGCCCCGGCGCCTCGACGCGGTGGGCTGTGCCGGCCGCGACCCGGTCGAGCGGTGAACGACCCGGGCCGTAAATCCCGGGCAGCCGGAACACCCGCGCACCGCGCGCCAGCCACGCCGCATCGGCAGCGCTGCGTGCGTTGCGCCGTTCGGTGCCGGTCGGTGCGGTCTCGTCGACCCACGCCCCGCCGGCATCGCCATAGACGCCGGTCGATGAGAGATAACCCAACCAGCCCGGCGCGGGGGCCAGTACCACGCCATAGACCTTGAGCGCAGGGTCGATATCACCCTCCGGCGGGATCGATGACAGCACCGCGTCCGCCGCGGCGATCGCCGCCGTCACGGCTGCACGGTCGCCAAAGGCCAGCGTCCCCTCTCGCCCGTCGCGGGTCACCCCGGTTACGTTCCAGCCACGCGCGCCCAGCGCCGCGCCGATCCGCCCGGCGGCATAACCCGCGCCGAGGATCAGCAGCCTATTTCGCGCCATAGCCATGATAGAGCAGACCGAAGAAATCGCCCTTGTTCCAGCGCGGTCGCGCGTCGCCATCGGCGATCTCACGCGCGATGGCGTAATTTGCCGCGACGAAACGCACCCCCTGCGCCCAGTCGAGCTTCTGGCCGATCTCGTCCGACGGCTGGTGATAATGATGCGCGAAGAAATCGGCCCAGGCCGCCTTGCCGTCGCCGGCCTGGCCCGGCCACAGGAACACCGACGGCACGCCCTGCTGGACGAAGCGATAATGGTCGGAGCGCACGAAGATGCCCTGGCTGGGGTCGGGGTCGGGCGACATGGTCACGCCCAAAGCCGCCACCGCCTTGCTGACGATCGGCCCCAGCGTCGAACGATCCGCGCCGAACACGGTCATGTCCTGAAAGGCATAGGTCAGGATCGGCATGTCGAGATTCACGTCCGCCACGATGCGGTCGAGCGGCAGGGTCGGGTGACGCGCGAAATAGTCGGAGCCAACCAGCCCCTTCTCTTCCGCCGTCACCGCAAGGAACAGGATGCTGCGCCGCGGTGGCTTGCCGCTCGCCTTGAAGCGCCTGGCCTCCTCGATCAGCGAGGCGATGCCGGTCGCATTGTCCTCGGCGCCATTATAGATTGTGTCGCCGGCCGTATCGGCGCGCCCGACGCCGAGATGGTCGAGATGCGCCGACAGCACGACCACCTCGTCCTTCAGCTTGGGGTCGCTCCCCGGCAACAGCCCCGCGACATTGGCGCTGTGCGACGGCTCGAACCCAGTGTGTAGCGAGACGGTGAGGGTACCGGGCAGGATGAAGGCGCGGATCGGCGTCGAGTCATTGTCCGCACCCTTGACGATCGTGGCCCAGGACGTCTTCGCGCCGGCGAACAACTTCGCGCCGCCGGCGGCCGAGATCGTCGCGAGCACCGGCACACCCGGCGCATAACCGGTGCCGTCGGGCCTGGCCCAGGTCGTGCGCGCCCGGTCCCAGCCGGCACCGGCGCGCCCGGTGGCGCGTGGCGCGATGACGATCATGCCGACTGCGCCATGCTGGGCGGCGATCTCCGCCTTGGTCGCGGGGCTGGCGAAATGCGCGCGCTCCTCGCTCTGGAACCTCGACGGCACCCCGCCGAGCACCGCGACGATCTTGCCGCGCACATCGACCCCGGCATAATCGTCGCGCTTGTAGCCCGGCGCGACGATGCCCTGGCCGACGAACACCACGGGCGCGTCGAGCGTCGTCGTCGCGCGCGCCGCCACCGCGCCGGGCGTATAATCCTCGCCGAAGATCAAGGGCTGTGGCGTGTCGCCCCGGCTCAGCACCAGGTCACCATGGTCGGCGGCGCGATAGGCGACCAGCGGTACGTCCTGCAGATACCCGCCCTTGTCGCCCGCCGGCCGCAGCCCCGCGGCATAGAATTGCGCCGCGACATAATGCGCCGCGATCATGAATTCGGGGCTCGACGCCTCGCGGCCCTTCAGCACGTCGTCGGCAAGGAACAACACATGCGCCTTGAGGGCCGCCTGGTCGTCGGGCAGCGGGGCGTTGATCACCGCGAGATCGCGCGTCGGTGCCTCCTGTGCCGGTGCCGCGCTGCCCAGCATCAACCCCACACCCGCCAAAATCCGCTTCATGCCGCCCTCATCCCCACGCTGATATCTCGCGTATCACTGCGCTATCACAGCGACGCATCCGCGCAAGCGATGGGTTTCCCCGCTCTCACAAACGATGTGCTCCTGCGCACGCAGGAGCCCAGGGTTCAAAGCAGCGCCTGCGACCCTGGGTTCCTGCGTGCGCAGGAACACGGCTCCTTTCATCGCATCAACACCCAATGATTTGGGTGGTATGGCCTCGGCGCATTGCCTACATCCCGCCTCATGCTCGACGTCCAGAACGCCACCGCCCTGCCCACCGTCACCCGCCGCGAGGATTATCGCCCGCCGGCCTGGCTGGTGCCCGAGATCGCGCTCGATTTCGATCTCGATTCCGCAGCGACGCGGGTGCGCGCGACGATGCATGTGATGCGCAACGGATCGCACGATTTGCCGCTCCATCTCGATGGTGGCGGCCAGACGCCCTTGTCGGTGCTGGTCGACGGCGTCGCGGTCAATGACTGGCGGATCGAGAATGAGGCGCTAATCATTCCGATCACCGGCGACGCGCATGTCATTGAGACCGAGGTCGAGATCGCGCCGGATCGCAATACCCAGTTGATGGGGCTCTACGCCTCGGGCGGAAACCTGTGCACGCAGTGCGAGGCGGAAGGTTTCCGCCGCATCACCTTCTTCCCCGACCGGCCCGATGTGCTGAGCCGCTACAAGGTGAAAATGACCGCCGACAAGGCGCGTTTCCCGGTGCTGCTCGCCAATGGCGATCCGATCGCCTCGGGTGACCTGGAAGACGCTGAGGGTGGGGGGCGCCACTGGGCCGAATGGCATGATCCCTTCCCCAAGCCGAGCTATCTGTTCGCTTTGGTCGCCGGCGATCTCGTCGCCAATCGCGGCACCTTCGTCACCGCCTCGGGCCGCGAAGTGCAGCTCGGCATCTGGGTCCGTCCCGCCGACCTGTCGCGCACCGGCCATGCGCTGGCTTCTCTTCAGACCGCCATGGCGTGGGACGAGCGCGTCTATGGCCGCGAATATGATCTCGACGTGTTTAACATCGTCGCGGTCGACGATTTCAACTTCGGTGCGATGGAGAATAAAGGCCTCAACGTCTTCAACTCGCGCTATGTGCTCGCTGACCCAGACACGGCGACCGATTATGATTACGACGCCATCGCCGCCGTCGTCGCGCACGAATATTTTCACAATTGGTCGGGCAATCGAGTCACCTGCCGCGACTGGTTCCAGCTGAGCCTGAAAGAGGGCTTCACCGTCTATCGCGACCAGAGCTTCTCGGCCGATCAGGGCTCGGCGGCGGTCAAGCGCATCGAGGACGTCCGCGGCCTGCGCGCCGCGCAATTCCCCGAGGATGCCGGCCCGCTGGCGCATCCGGTGCGCCCGGAATCCTATCTCGAAATCGCCAATTTCTACACCGCCACGATCTACAACAAGGGCGCCGAGGTCATCCGCATGATGGCGACGATGCTTGGTGCGGAGCGTTTCCGCGCCGGCACCGATCTCTATTTCGACCGCTTCGACGGCACCGCGGCGACCTGCGAGGATTTCGTCGTCTGTATGGAACAGGCCGGCGGCATCGACTTGCAGCAATTCCGCCGCTGGTACAGCGAGGCGGGCACGCCGCGCGTCACCGCCTCGCTGCGCCACGACGTCGACAGTGCGCACGCCATCCTGACCCTGTCGCAGCGCACCCCGCCCACGCCCGGTCAGCGCGACAAGCCGGCGATGCTGCTGCCGCTCCGCGTCAAGCTGTTCGGCGCCGATACCGCACGGCCGCTCGCGCCCGAACAATTGATGCTGCTGGATTCGGCCCAGGGCGAAATCCTGTTCGACGGCGTT
>NZ_JAQGLG010000227.1 GCF_028292965.1 Sphingomonas bacterium
CGTCCCGCAAACTCGTCGAACGTTGCTTGTGCGGTACGGTGGACCCCGGAACGAGTCCGGGGTGACGCTGAGTAAATCGGTTCAAGACAACTCTAGAAGCTCGATACAAGCGCCGCAACGGCCCTGAAAAAGGTTCGCAACTTTGAGCGCAATCCACGGGATGTGGCGGCAGGCCGGCGCGCCTATATCGACGGCATGACACAGGACATCATCATCGATCCCGATCTCGCCTGGACCGCCTTTTCGGCGCGTGACCGGTCGCAGGACGGGCGTTTCGTCGGTGCGGTGAAGACCACCGGCATCTATTGCAAGCCGAGCTGCCCGGCGCGCCACCCCAAGCGCGAGCACGTCACCTTCTATCGCGACGGTGCCGAGGCACGCGCGGCGGGCTATCGCGCCTGCCTGCGCTGCAAGCCCGACGAGGTCGGCCGCGACCGCGTCGCGGTGGCGCGCGCCGTCGCACTGATCGAGGCGGCCGAGGATGTCATCGCGCTCGACGATCTTGCCGCACAGGTCGGCTATGCGCCGCATCATTTCCACCGCCTGTTCAAGCGCGCCACCGGCGTGACCCCGGCGGCCTATGCCCGCGGCCTCAAGGCGCGACGCGTCGGCCAGGCGCTGATCGAAGAGGCCAGCGTAACCCAGGCGATCTACGAGGCCGGCTATTCCGCGCCGAGCCGTTTCTACGAGGGCGGCGCAAAACGCTTGGGCATGACGCCCAGCGCGTGGCGCAAGGGCGGGGCGGGTGTGACGATCCGCTGGACCATCGCCGATACCAGCCTCGGCGCGATGCTCGTCGCGGCAACCGACAAGGGGCTGTGCCGCGTGTCGTTCGACGAGGATGAGGCGGCGCTGCGCGCGCGCTTTCCCAAGGCCGAGATCATGCCGGGCGGCGCGGCGCTCGCGGACCTCGCCGCCCGGGTGGTGGCGTCGGTCGAGTCGCCCGAGCGTGATCAGAATTTGCCGCTCGACGTGCAGGGCACCGCCTTTCAGGAGGCGATCTGGCAGGCGTTGCGCGATATCCCGCGTGGCGAGACGCGCAGCTATGCCGAACTCGCCGCGCTGGCCGGCAGCCCCGGCGCGGTGCGCGCGGCAGGATCGGCATGCGGCGCCAACCATGTGCCGATCGTCATCCCCTGCCACCGGGTGACGCGTAGCGGCGGCGGCATCGGCGGCTATGCTTACGGCGTCGAGCGCAAGCTGGCGCTGCTCAAGCGGGAAAGCGTGGCATGAGCGGCTTCGTCCTTCGCGGGCTCGACCCGGCGCCCTTCACCCCGCTCTTCGCGTTGGATGAAGACGCGCTTGCCGCACGCGATGCGCGTCGCGTCGTCGCCACCAGCAAGCCGGGTTTTCCCTGCCGCATCTCGCTCCAGGATGCCGAGCCGGGCGAGACCCTGATCCTCGCCAATTTCGAGCATCTGCCGGTCGCCTCGCCCTTCCGTTCGCGCCACGCCGTTTATGTTCGTGAAGGCGCGGGCGATCCGGCCGAATATCGCGACACGCTGCCCGAGCAGTTCCGCACCCGCATGCTGTCGCTGCGCGCGTTCGATGAGGCTGGCATGATGGTCGAGGCCGATCTTGCCGACGGGCGCGAGGCCGAGGCGGTGATCGAACGCATACTCGCCGACCCCAGGGCTGCGTATCTCCATGCGCATTTCGCCAAGCCGGGCTGTTTCGCGGCACGGATCGACCGCGCCTAGGATGAGTTCAATTCCACATTGCGTGCCGCCGTCTGTGTGTTAGTCTAGCATAACACAATGGGGGAGACGGCATGGCGACGACCGGAACGACACCACCGACCATGGTCGCGCGCATCGCGTGCCACCCGATGTTCCGGCTGCTTATCGCCTTCCTGTTCGTGGTCGGCTCCTATGCCATTGCGTTCGGCGTCGGCCACGCGCTCGGGCCGCACAAGGGGCCGTGGCTTCTGTTGTTAGCCTGTGTCTGCGTCGCGGCGATCTTCGTCGCCAGCTATGCGCTGTTCTGCCGCTTCATCGAGCAGCGACCCGTGGTGGAATTCGCCCTGCCGGGGGCGGCGACCGAACTCGGCGCCGGCATCGCGACCGGGCTGCTACTGTTCTCCGCCGTCGTCGCGGTGATCGCCGGGCTCGGCGGCTATAGCGTGGTCGGCACCCGCGGCGCGGCTGTGCTGGTGCCGGCACTGGCCATTTCGATCGCCTCGGGCTTCAGCGAGGAGATCATCTTTCGCGGCTGGTTCTTCCGGCTGGTCGAGCAATGGCTCGGCACCTGGATCGCGCTGATCCTGTCGGCGGCTTTGTTCGGCGCGCTGCATCTCGGCAATGAGAATGCGAGCCTGCTGGCCGGCGCGGCGATCGCGCTCGAGGCGGGGATCATGCTCGCCGCGATCTACCTCATCACCCGGCGGCTATGGGCGGCGATCGGCGTCCATGCGGCGTGGAACTTCGCGCAAGGCGGCATTTACGGCATCCCGGTGTCGGGCGGGGCGATGGACGGGGTGCTGGTGCCACGCATCTCCGGGCCGGATCTGCTGACCGGCGGCGCGTTCGGCGCCGAGGCGTCTTTGCCTGCGATCATCGTCGCCACGGCATTCGGTGTCGTCATGCTCGTCATCGCCTATCGTCGCGGCGGTTTCGTTGCGCCGTTCTGGATGCGGCGCGACTAAGGCGCGGTCCCCGGCCGGCAAGCGTAAACGATCTTCTCGTTGGGATAGGTCGGCAACTGGGTGCGCATCGCCGCCTGTTGCTGCGACAGGTTCGCACGCGCCGCCTCGTCGGTCGAGCAGGCCTTGAGCGTCACGCCCGAGCGGATCTTCCGCAGCGCGTCCATCTGCGCGGCGGGCAGGAAGTAGCGCATCGAGACATAGGCGCGCGTCGCCGGGTCGAACTGCAGCACCGACACGGTCTGCTCGTCGGCGGGGACGAGGATGCGGTCCCAGCGGCTGCCATTCTCGGCATATTGGGTGCGGCCGTTGACGCAGCCCGCCGCGCCCCAGTCTAGGTTGAGATCGGCCACCGCGGTCGACACGACGCGGCTGCGCTCGGGCACATAGCTGCACACCATCTTGCCGATCGCGGTGGTCGACGACACGGGCACGACCGCCGTCGCGGTGGCGTCGGGCGGCAGCACCGGTTCGCTGTTGGGGCGCAGGAAGAAGACCACGCCCGACGCGACCAGCATCAGCCCACCGCCGGCAAACACCCAGATCGCCTCGCGCCGTAGCCGCTTGATCTCGAGCATGCCGCCGCCGCCGATGGTCAGCGCGCCGAGCACCAGCAGCACGGCCGAGATGGCGATGATATTCTCGCGGTTGCGCTGCGCATCGTCGCGCGCCTTGGCCAAGGCGGCCTCATGCCGGAGCGCGTTCTTCGACGCTGCCTCGCGCTTGGCGATGTCGGCATCGGCCCTGGCGCGCGCGTCGGCGTCGCTGTCCTGCTTCATCAACTCGGCCATGCTGGTGCAGGCCGAACCCAAAGCGACATATTTCTGCTTGGCCTGGGCGAGGAAGGTAGTGAGCTCTGAATCGGCGATGGCGAAGCCGAAGCTGGTATCGCCCTGCTCGGCCTGGGTGATCGCCGAATTGACGCCGATCACGCGCCCGCACGGATCGAGCAACGGGCCGCCCGAATTGCCCCGCGCGATGCCGGCGGTGTGCAGCAACACCTGGATGCCCGACATGGCGCGACGGCCGGAGAACACGCCTTCGGAACGGATCGGGCTCAGCGGGTGGATATAATCGGCCGCCGATTGTGCGGTCGCCAGGTCGACATTGCCGGGATAGCCCAGCGCGGTGACCGGATTGCCCTCGTCGACCGGTCCCGAATAGAGCGCCAGCGTCGGTAGATGCGTGCCGGTGAATTCGATGATCGCGAGGTCGCGGACCGTGTCGATCGCGATGACCTTGCCTTCATAGCTCTTGGCGCCCTCCGACGGCACGATGCCGATCACGACATTGGCCGGGTAACGCTTGGCCAGTTCGACGACATGGGCGTTGGTGACGATGCGGTTGGGCGCGATGGCGAAGCCGCTGCCATGGCCGAAACCAACCACCTTGTCGTCGACCATCGCCACGGTGACCACGCGCACCACGCCGCGCCCGGCGGCGGAGATGTCGTCGGCATGCGCCGCGCCGGCAAAACCGCACAGAGCTGCGAGCAGGAGAAGCCACCGCATCATCGTTCGACCCATATCGCGCGCCATGGCAATGCTGTCGGGCAATTCGGCGACCCGTTCAAGAGTCTTGCCGGGTCGAGCCGTCACACGAAACTGTACGGATCGACGTCCACGACCACGCGCACCTTGGACGGCCATTCCAGCGCGCCGAGCCAGGCGCGGATCACGTCCTGCACGTCCAGCGCAC
>NZ_JAQGLG010000087.1 GCF_028292965.1 Sphingomonas bacterium
GCGCGGTGCATGGCCGAAGGGCTGATCGGCGGCGAAGGCTTTGCGATCGACGCCAGCCTGATCCGGGCCGATGTAAGCCGGCAGCACGCCGTCGATCGCCCCGAACAACTGCCGGATGCCGCCACCAGCCACGCCGTGCGCGAGTATCTGGCGGTGCTCGACGATGCCGCCTCAGGGTCGAAACCGAACGCTCACTCCACCGTCACGCTCTTAGCCAGGTTGCGCGGCTGATCGACGTCGGTGCCCTTGGCCACCGCGACATAATAAGCCAGCAATTGCACCGGCACGGCGTAGATCAGCGGCGCGATCAGCGGGTGGACCTTGGGCATGGTGATCGTCGCCAGGCAATTTTCGCCCGCCGCCTGCACGCCGTCATAATCGGAGATCAGGACGACCTTGCCGCCGCGCGCCTGGACCTCCTGCATGTTGGACACGGTCTTGTCGAACAGCGGCCCTGACGGGGCGATAACGATGACCGGTACGTTCTCGTCGATCAGCGCTATCGGGCCATGCTTCATTTCACCTGCGGCGTAACCTTCGGCGTGAATGTAGCTGATTTCCTTGAGTTTCAGCGCACCTTCCAGTGCCAGCGGATAATCGGTGCCGCGGCCGAGATAGAGCACGTCGCGCGCGCCGGCGATGGTGTGCGCCATCGCCTCGATCGCCTCGTCATAGGCCAGCGCGCCGTTGAGCGCGGCGGGCGCTTCGGCGAGGTGCTTGACGATCGCCTTCTCCTCGATGTCGCTCAACTTGCCCTTGGCGCGGGCGAGATTGGCGGCGAGCGCTGCGAGCACGGCAAGCTGGCAGGTGAAGGCCTTGGTCGAGGCGACGCCGATCTCCGGCCCGGCATGGGTCGGCAACAGCAGGTCCGCCTCACGGGCCATCGAACTGGTCGGCACGTTGACGACGACCGCGATCGTCTGCCCCTCGGCGCGGGCATGGCGCAGCGCGGCGAGGGTGTCGGCGGTTTCGCCCGACTGACTGATGAACAGGGCAAGGCCGCCCTCCTCCATCACCGGCTCCCGGTAGCGGAACTCGGAGGCGACATCGAGATCGACCGGCACCCGGGCGAACTGCTCGAACCAGTATTTGGCGACCATGCCGGCATAGAAGCTGGTGCCGCAGGCGACGATGGTGACGCGCTTGATGGTCGACAGGTCGAATTCGGGGATCGGTAGCGTGACCTTCTCCTCCATGCGCTGGAGGTAAGAGCGCAAGGTCTGCGCTACGACGATCGGCTGCTCGTAAATCTCCTTGAGCATGTAGTGGCGGTGGTTGCCCTTGGAGACCAGTTCGCCGGTAACGCCCGAGATGGTGATCGGCCGCTCGACGGGATTATTGTCGCGATCGAAGATCTGCGCGCCGTCATGGGTGATGACGACCCAGTCGCCTTCCTCCAGGTACGAGATGCGCTGGGTCAGCGGCGCGAGCGCCAGCGCGTCCGAGCCAAGGTAGGTCTCGCCATCGCCGTAACCGACGACCAAAGGCGAGCCGAGCCGCGCGCCCACCAGCAATTCGGGATGCTGGCGGAACAGGATGGCCAGCGCGAAGGCGCCGTGGAGGCGCGGCAGCACTTCGGCGACGGCCTCGGCCGGCGACATGCCGGCCTCGACCTTTTCGCTGATCAGATGCGCGACGACCTCGGTATCGGTCTCACTGTCGAACTTGCGCCCACGCGCAATCAACTCATCGCGCAGCGGCTTGAAATTCTCGATGATGCCGTTGTGAACCAGCGCGACCTCGCCCGTCGCGTGGGGGTGCGCGTTGTTGGTGGTCGGCCCGCCATGTGTCGCCCAACGCGTATGGGCGATGCCGACCAGCCCTGGTAGCGGTGATTCCGCGATGACATTGACAAGGTTGATCAGCTTGCCCGAAGCGCGGCGGCGATCGATCTCGCCATTATGGACGGTAGCGATACCGGCCGAATCATAACCGCGATATTCGAGCCGCTTCAGGCCGTCGAGCAGCCGATCGGTCACCGCTTCCTTGCCGACGATACCAACGATTCCGCACATCTTGTTCTTCTCCGAGCCTGCCGGCATTCAATTTCTTCAAGCCCCTCCCCTTCAGGGGAGGGGTTGGGGGTGGGGCGTCTCAATCTCATCGAGACCGTCGTCCATGAGGATAGGCCCCACCCCAACCTCTCCCCTGAAGGGGAGGGGCTTTTATGTCTTCGCGGCTTTCTTCGCCGCCATTATCTCGCGAAAGCGTTTGGCACGACCGGGCCGTGCCTCCTGCTTGCCGCGGGCGACGGCCAGCGCGTCTGCCTCGACATCCGCGGTGATCACCGACCCCGCGCCGACGATCGCCCCCGCGCCGATCGATACCGGCGCGACCAGCGCACTGTTCGAGCCGATGAACGCGCCCGCGCCGATCTGTGTCTTGTACTTGAAGAAGCCGTCATAATTGCAGGTGATGGTGCCCGCGCCGATATTCGCCCCGGCACCTATCTCGGCATCGCCGAGATAGGTCAGGTGATTGGCCTTGGCGCCCTTGCCGAGAACGGCCTTCTTCATCTCGACGAAATTGCCGATCTTTGACTTCTCGCCCATCACGGCACCGGGCCGCAGCCGTGCGAACGGGCCGACCTCGGCGCCCGCACCGATCGTCGCGCCCTCGATATGGCTGAAGGCGTGGATCGTCGCGCCATCGGCGATGCTGACGCCGGGGCCGAAAAAGACATTGGGTTCGATCGTCACGTCACGACCGACCTTTGTGTCATAGGCGAACCACACAGTCTCCGGCGCGATAAGCGAGGCGCCATCGTCCATCATCCGGATGCGCCGCGCCGCCTGCCAGCGGTCTTCCGCATAAGCCAGCTCGGCACGGCTGTTGATGCCGATGACCTCGTCGGGGTCGGTCTCGACCACCACGGCGCGGTCGCCATCGATCAGGGCGAGCATAACGATGTCGGGAAGGTAATATTCGCCTGCAGCATTGTCGTTGCCGACCCGGTCGAGCAACGGCCAAAGATCGGCCGCGCGCACCGCCGTGACGCCCGAATTGCACAGGTCGACCGCGCGCTCGGCCGCGTTGGCGTCCTTGTATTCGACCATCTTCGTGATCGTGCCGTCGCTCTCGGCGAGGATGCGGCCATAGGTCTTGGCGTCAGGCGGGCGAAAGCCGAGCACAGCGATCCGCGGCTTGTCCTCGGCCGACAGGCGCGCGGCCATCGCGGCGATGGTTGCCGACGACAGGAAAGGCGTGTCGCCGAAGCAGACGATCGCCACGCCCTCGAACCCGGCAAGCGCCTCGCGCGCCTGAAGCGCGGCATGCGCCGTCCCGAGCTGTTCGGCCTGGAGCACTGTCGTTACGCCGCGATCGGCCACCGCCGCCTCGATCTGCTCGCGGCCCTTGCCGACCACGACGACGCGATGAGCCGCGCCCGCACGGTCGACGCTGTCGATCAGGTGAAGCAGCATCGGCCGGCCAGCAATCGGGTGCAGCACTTTGTGCAGGTCGGACTTCATCCGGGTGCCTTGCCCGGCGGCAAGAATGATCGCGGCGATCGGCGAGCTTTCCATCGTGCCGCCCTGCCACGACGATCTTACCAATACCATAGCCTCACGCCCGTCAGCAGCGATGATGACGACATTTTCATGCAGGCGGGTCGGGGATGACCATCACGATCGGCCCGGCCTTTGCGGCAACGATCTTCGCCCATGGATTAGGCTCCGGCTCGGCGACCTTGACCAGGCGGTTGCGGTCGCGATGCTGGAACGGCTCGTGCCGACCGCGCACGGTGAGCATCGTGTCGATGATATAGCTCCACGAACCATCGGCCTCGAATGCGATTTCGATCCGATAGGAATCGGTACGAAAGGCATATTCGAGAAAGGCGGTGGAGCAGATGCCATATTCGCTCTCGCCGCGCGTCGCGGTCAACACCAGCCCGGTCGCGTCGGGCGTCGCCTGCCCCGAGGCGATCGCCACCTGGCCGCGCGGGATCGCTATCGTCTGCAGCACCAGTCCGGTGGCGGGCTCCCACAGCCAGTAGCCGACCTGATCGTGGAAGGTGATGTCCTCCTCGGCCGTGTTGATATGGATATGGTAGCGCAAACCGTAGAACAGCTGCGGGCCATTGGCCTGCGGGTCGATCGGCTCGAACACGATCCGTTCCTGGAATTCGCGGCGCTCCGGCCCTTCCGCCTTGGGGTTGAGATCGACACCCTTGGTGCCCTCCCACGTGCCCGCCAGTCGCCGCAGCGGGCCGAGATTGGCCAGCGTATCGGGATCGACGTCGCTCGGCTCGGTGAAGATGTCTTCGGGGAATATCGCCATGGCCTCATCTTGCCGACGCCCGGCCGCCCCCGTCAATCCGGCTTGGAGCGCCATTTGGTCCATAGATGCTTCGCCAGCATCTGCGGCGGCATACGCAGCCAGTGCGAGCGGACGTAGAAGGCCAGCCGTGTCACCGGGCGCGTCGGCCGTCCCCAACCGTCGCGCGCAGTGAGGCGGCGCAGATAGGCGTGATCGCCCGGCGTCAGCTGCGCGCCATCGCCGTAGAGCGCTGCCGCGAGGCGCAGCGCACGGGCCACTTCCTTCGCCAGACCGTGATGCGCCGCGCGCCGATCGAGCCCGGTGGTGCCTAACTGATCGACCAGGCAATGCACGTCCCACACATTGCGCATCCCGCCCGCCAGATCGCCGTCGGCGAACAGATGCGCAGCGGCGTGGACGATCATGTCGTTGGGCGCGAGCATGCGGACACCGGGGCCGACCGCGACGCTGTTGGCCAGCAGCGACACCGCATCCGGCGTGATCCGCGCGGTCAGCGGCAGGATGGTGTGGTGGACGTCGATCATCCGGTCGCGCTCGCGGTGGATCAGCGGCGGGAGCTCGTGCATCCATTGCCGGTAATAGGCATCGTCATAGGGATCGGGCTTCACCCATTCCCAGCCGGCCTCGAGTAAGGCCGCTTCGACCGCATCGAGCCTGTCGCGCGGGACGAGGATATCGAGGTCGCCGATCGATCGCCCCCGCCCAGCCATCAAATCCGCCGCGACAAAGGCGGTGCCCTTGAGCAACACGAGCGGC
>NZ_JAQGLG010000036.1 GCF_028292965.1 Sphingomonas bacterium
GTGTTTGCTCTGACGATCCCCGCCGCCCCCAAGCGGAGGGCCGAGCCGTCATCAGCACAGAACGGCAGAGTCTTTCCGGCCTTAAGCATTTTTGTTGAGCAGATTTGCCGCAAGGCGTGGCGCGGTGGGGAAAGCCGCTCAATTCGGGTAGCGGGCGGGCGGCAAAGCGGTGGGCGAGCGGAAAAATTCTGCCGCCCCGGCAATATGCTTAACCGGTCATTTACCTTCTTTGCCCCATTCACCCCTTGTCCAAAGGGGGAATTCAATGCCGTCGATCGTCCCGTCAGCCGCGCTGCTGCGCGACCGCTATGCCCTAGTGTCGCACCTCCGCGCACAGGGTTTCGCGATCGGCACGCCCGGTGGTCGTCCCCAGCCAGGCGAATATTATCTCGTCGCCGACGGTGAGACACCCCCGGCCCCGGCCCGCACCATCGTGCTGGGCGAAGGTCCCCGCCGCATCGTTCCGTCGCGCGACGGCAGCCCGGCCCGCGTCGATTTCGATCGCGCCGACAATGCCGTCGGACACGGCTTCGTCGCAGCCCTCGCCGCTGAGCCCGGCGCGCCGACCGCCGCCGACCCCGAGAGCCTCGCTTTGCTCGCGCTGGCCGAGCGCGTCGCCCAGGCCGACATCACCGTCTTGATCAACGGTCCGACCGGCACCGGCAAGGAAGTGCTGGCCCGCGCGATCCATAATGGCTCGACCCGCCGCGACGGCCCGTTCGTCGCGATCAATTGCGCGGCGCTGCCCGAGACGATGCTCGAGGCGCTGCTGTTCGGCCACCAGAAGGGCGCCTTCACCGGTGCCTCGTCGGGCGGCGAAGGGTTCTTCCGCGCCGCCAATGGCGGCACCTTGCTGCTCGACGAGATCGCCGAGATGCCGCTGACCCTCCAGGCCAAGCTGCTTCGCGCGTTGCAGGAGCGCGAGGTCATCCCGATCGGCGCCACCACGGCCGAGAAGATCGACGTGCGCGTCATCGCCTGCGCCAACCGCGACCTGCAAAGCGAGGTCGCCGCCGGTCGCTTCCGCCCCGATCTCTATTACCGCCTGTCGGTGTTCCCGCTGACCACCAAAAAGCTGGCCGAGCGCCGCCTCGACATTCCCGCGCTCGCCGCAACCTTGATCCTGCGCCATGCCGGCAACCGCAACACCATCCCCTGGCCCGATGCCGGCGCGATCGACGCACTGATGGCGCATGACTGGCCGGGCAATGTCCGCGAGCTGGAGAATGTGCTGCAGCGCGCGTTGCTGTTCGCCGCCGGCGACACCATCTCCGCCGAGCATATCGTGTTCGATCGTCCGACGCCGGCGCTGGTCACCAGCCCGGCCGCCAACGACCAGCCTTCGACGCTCGGCAATATCGTCCAGATGAGCGAGTTCGCCGCGATCCGCGAGACGCTGCGCGCCTGTGGCGGCAGCCGCATCGAGACGGCGAAACGCCTCGGCATTTCCGAACGCACGCTGCGCTACCGCCTCGCCAAGGCGCGCGAGCAGGGCGACGACATCACACAGGCACATAACCGGGTGGCTTCGGCATGAGCATCGACGGAATCGGTGGCGGCGCGATGAGCGTCGACCGGGTGATGGCGCTCCGCGCGCAGATCCTCGAACGCAACCAGGCACTGAGCCGCGCCAGTGACGGCGCCGGCGTCAATGCGCCGAACACGATCGGCGGCACGAGCCCGGCCCAGCCGGCCAGCTTCGCCCAGTCGATGAGCGACGCGCTCAACTCGGTCAATGCCGGCCAGCAGCGCGCCGCCGATCTCTCCGCCTCGTACGAGCGCGGCGAGACGATCGATATCGCCAAGGTCATGCTCGCCCGTCAGGAGGCCTCGGTCGGCTTCGAAGCGACGATGCAGGTCCGCAACAAACTCCTGTCCGCCTATAAGGACATCATGAGCATGCCGGTGTAATGCGATGAACGCCCTCACCCCCAGCAACGCCGCGCTCCCCGAGCGTTTCGCCAACCCGCTGCGCCAGATCGGCGACGTCATGGCCCAGCCCGCGGTGCGCCGCGCGCTGCCCATGGTGCTGATGCTCGGCCTGATCGCCGCCGCCGTCTTCGCCTGGATGGCGCTGTCGACCCCGACGCAAAAGGTCCTGTTCGCCAACCTGCCCGACAGCGACAAGGGCTCGGTCACCGCCGCGCTCGACCAGGCCAATATCAAGTCCCGGATCGACAGCGGCACCGGCGCGCTGACCGTCGGCGAGGACGATTATTCCCGCGCCCGCATCCTGCTCGCCGGGCAAGGCCTGCCCAAGGGCGCGCCCGCCGGTTACCAGATCCTCGACCAGCTGCCGATGGGCGTGTCCCGCGCGGTGGAAGGCGAACGCCTGCGCCAGGCGCGCGAGACCGAACTCGCCCGTTCGATCCAGGAGATCGACGCGGTGGCCGAGGCACGCGTGCATCTCGCCACGCCAGAAGCCAGCGTGTTCGTCCGCGATAACGCCCAGCCTTCCGCTTCGGTGATCCTCAAATTGCAGGGCGGCCGCTCCTTGAGCGACGCGCAGGTCTCGTCGATCGTCAATCTCGTCGCCTCGTCGGTGCCGGGCATGAAGCCCGATGCCGTGACAATCGTCGACCAGCTCGGCGCCTTGCTCAGCAAGGCCGGCGGCCAGTCGGGTCTTGGCGCGTCGGGCGATCAGCGCATCGCCTTCCAGCGCCAGATCGAGGACAAATATCGCCAGCAGATCGTCCAGCTGCTCACGCCGCTGGTCGGCGCGGGCAATTTCTCGACCGAGATCCAGGCCGACGTCAATCTCGACGAGACCCAGGCGACGCGCGAATCCTATGACAAGCAGGGTCCGACCCGCGCCGAACAGGGCAACTGGACCGGCAACCAGCCGGCCGGCCAGACCGGCGCGCCCGGCGGCATCCCCGGCGCGCTGTCCAACACGCCACCGGCTGCCGCGACGCTGAGCGCGCCTACCCCGACGCCAACACCTGGCGCGACGCGGACCCCCGGCACGACCGCCGGTGCGGCCTCCGCGCTGGCCGGCG
>NZ_JAQGLG010000102.1 GCF_028292965.1 Sphingomonas bacterium
GAAGTCGCGGAAGCCGCCGGCGGAGTATTTGATCACCTCGCTGCGGGTGACCTCCTCCATGTCGGACGCGGTGCCGACAATGGTATAGGCGATGAGGTGCGGCAAATGGCTGGTGATCGCCAGCACGCGGTCGTGATGGTCGGGCGCCATCGTCTCTACCTCGGCGCCGAGCCGCTTCCAGAACTCCCCGACGCGCTCGGTGGCGACCGGATCGGTGTCCTCGCTCGGGGTGAGGATGCACCAGCGGCCGTGGAACAGGGTGGCGAAGCCGGCCTCGGGCCCGCTGCGCTCGGTGCCGGCGACGGGGTGCGCGGGCACGATCGTCGCGCCGGGCAGCGCCTCGCCCAGCGCGCGCGCGACCTCGGCCTTGCAGGATCCGACGTCACTGACCACCGCATCGGCCGGCAGGTCGGCGGCGAACTCGGCTGCCGCCGCGCCCATCGCGCCTACGGGGACGCACAGGATGACCAGATCGGCGTCGATCACCGCCGCGCCCGCGGTGTCGGCGATATCGTCGAACAGCTGAAGCGCATCGGCGGTGGCGCGCACCTCGGGGTCGCTGTCATGCCCGGTCAGTCGCACCGTCGGCATGTGCACGCGCACGGCGCGCGCGATCGACGAGCCGATCAGGCCGATTCCGATGATCGTGACGCGGGCGAAAGGCAACATGGCGGGCCGCATGGCGGATGGCCGCGCGCAAGGCAAGCTGGCGCCGAGTCGCGATTCTGCTAGCAAGCCACAAAAGGGAGGCTCGATGCGGGGCAGTGAGGCAATCTGGCGCGCGCTTCAGGAAGCGCGACGGCTCAATCTGGCAGCGGTTGGCGAGGCACCGCCGGTCGCGGGCGGCGGCGGTATGTCACGTCGTGCGCTGCTCGCCGCGCTGGGCGCGACAGGTGCCAGCGCGCTGTTGCCGCGCCCGCTGCACGCCGCGCCGATCGCGCCGGGTCCGGTGGCGATCATCGGCGGCGGTATCGCCGGGCTGAGCGCCTTGTGGCACCTGACGCAAGCCGGGATCGATGCTCATCTCTATGAGGCACGCGCCCGCTTCGGTGGGCGGATGTACACCGCCCGGGCCAAGGGGCAGCCATCGATCGAGGCCGGCGGCCAGCTGGTCAACACCGACCATGAGGACATGCACGCACTCACAAAGGAGTTCGGTGTCGCGCTGATCGACCGCAAGGGCGCCGCGCAC
The DNA here is from genome assembly GCF_028292965.1 of Sphingomonas bacterium. Lineage (GTDB taxonomy): Bacteria > Pseudomonadota > Alphaproteobacteria > Sphingomonadales > Sphingomonadaceae > Sphingomonas. Next base: position 1,193 of record NZ_JAQGLG010000102.1, read on the forward strand.
CGCACCATGATCCTCGCCGGCGGCAAGGAGATCCCCGAGGCGAAGCTGGCGGCGGCGCTGCGCGGTATCGCCGGGCAGATCGACGCCGATTCGGTCCGGCTCGACCAGAATTACGCCAAGGTCGCGGCCGAGCTCGATCAGATGTCTTTCACCGGCTATCTCGACAGGCACGCCCATCTCATGCCCGAGCCCTGGGTGCGCGGCCTGATGGAGATGACCGCACGCACCGAATATGGCTGCGAGCCGGGCGAGGCCTCGGCGATCGAGCTGGTGTTCAACCTGCCCTCGATCGAAGGGCGGCGCATCGATGTGCTGAGCCGCAGCGACGAGCGTTACCTGATGGCCGGTGGCAGTTCCCAGCTGATCGACGCCATGACGTCACGACTCGCCAACCGCCTGACCGGCAACAAGCATGTCACACGGATCGACCCGCTCGGTGCCGGCGTGCGCTTGTTCTTCGCCGACGGTTCGACCGTGCAGGCCTCGGCGGTGATCGTCACCACGCCGGCGTCGATCACGCGCAAGATCGACTTCCGCATACCGCTGCCGCCGCTGTGGCGCCGCTTCATCGCCGAGGTCGGCCTGGGTCGTAACGGCAAGGTCCAGGCGGTGATGAGCGCGCGGCCATGGGAGAAGCCGATCGGGCGCGGCGGCGAGATCTGGCAGAGCGCGAAGAGCGCCGGCGTCGCGCTGGGCTGGGACGGCGGCGTGCGCCCCGCAACGGGCCCCGGCAGCGTATGGACCTGGTTCCTCGGTGGCGACGAAGTCGCGGCGGCCGATCTTGCCGAGCCCGTTGCCTTCACGAAGAAGTTCGCCGCGCAGGCCGAGAAGGGGGTGCCGGGCATGACCGCCGCGACCACCAACGTCGCGCGGCGCACCAACTGGCACCGCGACCCCATGGCGATGGGCGCCTATGTCAACTTCCGCCCCGGCCAGCTGACCCGCTATGCGCGGCTGATCTGGAAGGAGACCGATGGCGCCGCCTCGATCCCGCCTTCCGCCGCGCCGGTCTATTTCGCCGGCGAGCATCTGTCGGACGCCTATCCCGGTTACATGAACGGCGGCGCGCAGACCGGGCGACTCGCCGCGAAGGCGATCATCGCTGCCCGCGCGCCGGCGCGCCGCTTGAGTTGACGGAGGCAGCGGCCTAACCGCGATGGCGATGAGTGAGGACACGCGTTTCGGGTTGGCCCGCCATGTCACGCTGCCGGGGCCGCTGCGCCTCGACGGCGGCGTGTTGCTGTCGCCGGTCGATATCGCTTACGAGACGTACGGCACGCTGGCGGCCGATGGCGGCAACGCGATCCTGATCTGTCACGCTTTGACCGGCGACCAGCATGTCGCCAGCGACCACCCCGTCACCGGCAAGGCCGGCTGGTGGACGCGCATGGTCGGCCCGGGCAAGCCGGTCGATCCGGAGCGCCACTTCATCGTCTGCGCCAACGTGCTGGGCAGCTGCATGGGCTCGTCCGGCCCAGCGACGATCAACCCGGCCACCAGCAAGCCCTGGGCGATGAGTTTCCCGGTGATCACCATCCGCGACATGGTGCGCGCGCAGGCGATGCTGCTCGATCATCTCGGCGTCGGCACCTTGCTCGCCGTGGTCGGCGGCTCGATGGGCGGGATGCAGGCGCTGAGCTGGCCGGCGACCTTCCCCGATCGGGTGCGTTCGGCGGTGGTGATCGCCTCGACCGCGCGCCACACCGCCCAGAACATCGCCTTTCACGAGGTAGGGCGCCAGGCGATCATGGCCGATCCGAAATGGCAAAACGGGGATTATTACGCCGCCGGCGATCCGCCCGCCGCCGGCCTCGCCGTGGCGCGGATGGCGGCGCACATCACCTATCTGTCCGAAGCCGGGCTGACCGAGAAGTTCGGCCGCCGGCTCCAGGCACGTGAGGCGAAGAGCTTCGGCTTCGACGCCGATTTCCAGATCGAGAGTTATCTGCGCCACCAGGGGATCAGCTTCGTCGATCGCTTCGACGCCAATTCCTATCTCTATATCACCCGCGCCATGGACTATTTCGACCTCGCCGAGGAACATGGCGGGCATCTGTCGAACGCGTTCAAGGCGGCCAGGGCGCGCTTCTGTCTGGTCAGCTTCGATACTGACTGGCTCTACCCGACGGCCGAATCGCGCACCATCGTCCACGCGCTCAACGCCGCCGGCGCACCGGTCAGCTTCGTCGAGCTGTCGAGTCCCTATGGCCATGACGCCTTCCTGCTCGAGGCGCCGGAGATGAACCGCGTCGTCGACGGTTTCCTGAAGGCGGTGCGATGATCGAACTCAGCGACGACAAGGCGCGGCTGCAGGTCGAGCGGATCCATGGCTGGCTGGCCTCGAGCTACTGGTCGCCGGGCATCGAGCGCTGGCGGGTGGAGAAGGCGATTGCCAATTCACATTGTCTCGGCGCCTATCGCGATGGCGAACAGGTCGGTTATGCCCGCGCCATCACCGATCATGCCACCTTTGCCTGGATCGCCGATGTGTGGGTCGATGTGCCGGCGCGGGGCCAGGGGCTTGGCCGACGCATGGTGCAATGGTTCCTCGACCATCCCGATATCCGTGATCTACGCCGCATCGCGCTCGCCACCGCAGATGCGCATGGTGTCTATGCCGCGCTCGGCTTCCACGCGCTGCTCCGCCCCGATCGTTATATGGAGCGGTTGGCGTCGGATATGGCCGCCATGCTGAAAGCAGCGCCATGAGTCTCCGCCCCGATCTCGCGATCATCGCCGACAATATCGCGCGCGGCACGCGTGTGCTCGATGTCGGCTGCGGCGATGGCGCGCTGATGGCGGCGCTGCGCGACAATAATCAGGTCGATGCGCGCGGGCTGGAGATCGATCGTGGCAATGTTTCCGCCGCTGTGTCGCGCGGCCTGTCGGTGATCCAGGGCGATGCCGATTCGGATCTCGCCGGCTATCCCGATGGCAGTTTCGACTATGCCATTCTCAGCCAGACGTTGCAGACAACGCGCGCGCCCGACGTCGTGCTCGAACATTTGCTGCGCATCGGCCAGCGCGCGTTCGTGTCCTTCCCCAATTTTGCGCATTGGCGCGTGCGGCTGTCGCTGCTGTGGGGCGGACGCATGCCGGTGACGCGGCTGTTGCCGGTGGCGTGGTACGCCACGCCCAATATCCACCATGTCACGGTCGACGATTTCCGTGCGCTGGTGCGCGAACGGAACATCACGGTCGAGGGCGAATGGTTCCTGTCGGGCGACAAGCGCACGACCTCGGCGGCGGCCAACTTCCTCGCCGAGCACGCTATTTTTCTGCTGCGACGGAACAATTGATCTCGATCAATCATTGTGCCGTCGACATGGGGAAAACAGCCATCATCGTCGAAGACGAGATCTTCGTCGCGCTCGACCTCGAGCGCATCCTGACCGACGCCGGTTACAGCGTCGTCGGGATCGCCGCCGATCGCTCCACCGCCTGCGATATCGGTCGTGGTTGCGATTTCGCCTTTGTCGACGTCAATCTGCGCGACGGGCCGACCGGCCCCGACATCGCCGCCACGCTGGCGCGCGATCATGACGTCAAGATCGTGTTCGTCACCGCCAACCCGGCGCAGATCGCCGGCCATGCCCAGGCGCTCGGGTACGTCCGCAAGCCGTTCAGCGAAGCCGCGATCACCGCCGCTGCGGCCATCGCCAGCGGCGGCCTGCCGCTGCCCCAGGCGGCCAACGACGTCGTGCTGTTCGCTGATCGCCGCGGCGAGATTCGCGCCTGATCCACTCGCCTTCGCGGAAGAAATTGATTTGTTCGCGCGGAGACGCGGCGACGCGGAGGTGTTGCGTTCGCGGTGAAGGTGCGTGCGAAAGCGCATGACGCCTCTGCCTTGCAGCCGGCGAGAGATTTGCGCTTACGCGATGGAGTGGCAACAAGCGCGACATCTCCGCGCCTCCGCGTCTCCGCGCGAACAAATCTCTTCTTTTGCCGACGGATCAGCGCGCGACGACGTCAAGCTTTGGCTCAGCGCGTCATCGCTGCATGGGGTGTGCGGATGGTCACCTGAAGCCCTTCGGGTCGCCAGTCGCGGTCGACCTTCCCGCCGAGTTGCCGCACCGCGCTCAATTCGATCAGCTGCGTGCCGAAGCCGCCCGTTTGCGGCAGCTCTGCTACGGTCGGACCGCCCCGCTCGATCCAGCGCAGTATCACGGCCTCGCCGTCACGCGCGGTGGTCACCACCACCTGGCCATCGGGCATCGACAACGCGCCATATTTGCTCGCATTGGTTGCCAGCTCATGGAACAGCAAGGCGAGTGGCGTTGCCGAGCGGTCGTCGATCATCACGTCATCGCCTTCGACCGCGAGCCGCGCCGCGCCGCTTTCCTGATAGGGTGCGAACAATTCGCCGAGCAGGCCCTTGAGGCTGTCCTGCCGATGGACCGGTTGCGACTGGGCACTGTGCGGGCGGACGAAATCATGCGCGCGGCCGAGCGCGGTGATGCGATCGCGCAGATCTGCGGCGATGCCGGCAAATTCCGGGCGGCCGCGCGCGCTGAAGGTGACCAGCCCGGCGATCACCGAGAAGATATTCTTGATGCGGTGGCTCAGTTCCTGGCTGATCACTTCGCGTTCCTCGAGCGCCAGCTTCTGCTCGTGGATGTCGGTGCAGGTGCCGAACCAGCGCGTGATCGCGCCCTCGCCATCGCGGATCGGCAGCGCCCGGCCGAGCACCCAGCGCCAGGTGCCGTCGGCATGGCGGAGGCGATATTCGATCTCGTACGGATCGCCGCTGGTCAGCGAATGGCGCCACACCGTCCAGGCGCGCTCCTGATCGTCGGGATGGAACATGCCGTTCCACGCCTCGCCATCGGTCGATCCTGCGGGCACGCCGGTGAATTCGTACCAGCGGGCATTGTAATAATCGTGATAGCCGTCGGGCAGCGTCGACCACACCATCTGCGGCATGGTGTCGGCCAGCGTGCGGAAGCGATTCTCGCTGTCGGTCAGCGCGCGCTTGGCGTCGCGCTCGGCATGACGCCAGGCGGCGGCGTCGCGCGTGTCGCGCAGCCGCGCCATGACATTGGCGGCGAGTACCGTCAGCCCCTGCCGCTGCATCGGCGTCAGCCCGGCGGGTCGCGGCACAGTATCGATCACGCACAGCGCGCCGAGCGGCACGCCGTCCTCGTTGACCAGAGGTGCGCCGGCATAGAAGCGGATCTGCGTTTCGCCGGTGACCAGCATATTGTCGGCGAAGCGCGGGTCCGCGGTGGCGTCGGGCACCTCCATGATCACGTCGCCGAGCATGGCATGGGCGCAGAAGGAGGTTTCGCGCGGCGTCTCGGTCACAGCGAGACCGGTGCGCGCGATGAAGGTCTGGCGCGTTTCCTCGACCAGGCTGATCAGCGCGACCGGGGCCTCGCACAGCGTGCCGGCAAAGTCGGTGATCGCGCGCAACTCGGGCGTGTCGCGCAGGGCGGCGAGATCATAGCTGCCGAGAACCACCGCGCGGGCCTTCTCGTCGATCTGCCAGCCGCGCGCGGCCTGGGGGTACGCGATACTCATCGACTCATCGACTGGCCCTAGAAGGGCACGTCGTCGTCCAGATCGTCGGCGAAACCACCGCCGCCGCCGCCCTGGTTGAAGCCAGCGCCACGGTTCCCGCCGCCGCCGGGTGCGCCACCAGACGAACGACCGCCGCCAAAGCCGCCGCCGCTACCGCCGCTGAAATCATCATTGCCGCCGAAATCGTCGCGTGGGCCCGAGCCGCCACCACCGCCGCCGCCACCGGGCGCGCCGTCGAGCATCGTCAGCACGCTGTTGAAGCCCTGCAGCACGATCTCGGTGGAATATTTGTCCTGGCCTTGCGCGTCCTGCCATTTGCGGGTCTGCAGCTGGCCCTCGATATAGACCTTGCTGCCCTTGCGCAGATATTTCTCGGCGACGTTGGCGAGACCTTCGTTGAAGATCGCGACCGAATGCCATTCGGTCTTTTCCTTGCGCTCGCCGGTGTTGCGGTCTTTCCAGTTCTCGGACGTGGCAATGCGCAGATTGACCACCTTGCCACCGTTCTGGAACGCGCGGCTTTCGGGATCGCGCCCGAGATTGCCGATCAGAATGACCTTGTTGACGCTACCCGCCATAAACTTCTCCATCGCCCCGTCAGAGGCCGACGGCAACCGCCAGCCAATATGTGATTCCGGCCATGATGTAGGCGGCGGCGAACAAATAGCCAACCATGAAGGCGGGCCATTTCCACCCATTTGTTTCCCGGCGGGTGACGGCGATGGTCGAGATGCATTGCGGCGCGAACACGAACCACATCAGAAAGGCCAGGGCGGTCGGCAGGCTCCAGCGCCCGCGCAGATTCTCGGCGAGCTTGCCCTTGCCGGCTTCGTCGTCGGGATTGTCGATGGCATAGACCGTGGCCATCGCGCCGACCGCCGCCTCGCGCGCCGCCATCGCCGGCAGCAAGGAGAGCGCGATGTCGTGATTGAAGCCGATCGGCTTGACCACGACCTCGATGCCCGAGGCGATATGCCCGGCGATCGACACTTCGCTCTGCTTCTGCCCGGGCTGCGCGACAGGATAGCTTGCCAATACCCACAGGATCGCGACGGTCGCCGCGATCGTCGTGCCGGCGCGCTTGAGGAAGATCACCGCGCGGCTCCATAGCCCGAGCGCGACGTCGCCCAGCCGCGGCCATTGATATTTGGGCATCTCCATCATGAAACCCGAAGAGGGCCCCTTGGTCACGGTGTTGCGCAGCACCAGGGCGGCGACGAACGCGGCGATGATGCCGAGCACATAGAGCGCGAACATCACCAGCCCCTGCAGGCCAATCAGCGGTGCGATGCGGGTGTTAGGGATCAACGCGCCGATGATCAGGGTGTAGACCGGCAGGCGCGCCGAGCAGGTCATCAGCGGCGCGATCAGGATCGTCGTCAGCCGGTCCTTCTCATCGTCGATGGTGCGTGTCGCCATGATCCCCGGCACGGCGCAGGCGAAAGAGGAGAGCAACGGGATGAAGGCGCGGCCCGACAGACCGACGCCGGCCATCAGCCGGTCCATCAGGAAGGCGGCGCGGACCATATAGCCCGAGGCCTCGAGCACGAGGATGAAGGCGAACAGGATCAGGATCTGCGGCAGGAACACGATCACCGCGCCGACCCCGGCGATCACACCGTCGCTGAGGAACGAGCGGACGAAGCCGGCGGGCAGTTCGGCGCTGACCCAGTTCTGCAGCGATGCGAACAGCGACGCGATCCAGTCGACCGGTACCTGGCTCCAGGCGAACACCGCCTGGAACATGACGAACA
>NZ_JAQGLG010000103.1 GCF_028292965.1 Sphingomonas bacterium
TCCTCGGGCATTGCCGCCTGATAGCCGTTGAGGCTGTCGATCACGACGGTGCGCGCCTTGTGCGTCTCGACGCAGACGCGGACGCGTTCGGAGAATTCACCCGGGGTGAGTTCGGCGGCGTCGATCTGCTCGATGACCAGCTTGCCGGTGTCGACCATGGCCTGGAGATCGATGTCGAGCCCCTTGGCGCGGTCGAACAACAAGCCAAGCTCCTCGTCGAATGCGAACATCGCGGCGCATTCGCCACGTGCGATGGCCGATTTGATGAAGCTCAGCACGAGCAGCGACTTCCCCGTGCCGGCTGGGCCGAGCACCAGGGTGCTGGCGCCGCGCTCGAAGCCGCCGCCGATCAGGCCGTTAAGCGGTGCATTCTCGATCGCGACTGTTTCGCGGGCGAAACTGCCGCGGTGCTCGGCTGAAACGAGGCGAGGAAAGACGCGCACGCCGCCGGTGTCGATGACGAAATCATGATAACCGCCGCGATATCGGCGACCGCGATATTTGAGCACGCGCAGACGGCGGCGCTCGGCGCCGTAGGTGGGCGACAGTTCCTCCAGCCGGATGACGGCATGGGCGACGCTGTGCACGGTCTTGTCCATCGCATCGGCGGTGAGATCGTCGAGCATCAGCACGGTGGCGTCGTGATGCGAGAAATAATGCTTCAGCGCGAGGATCTGACGCCGGTAGCGCAGCGAGCTTTGCGCCAGCAGGCGGATTTCCGACAGGCTGTCGAGCACGACGCGCGATGGCTTGACGCGCTCGAACGCCTCGAAGATGCGCTTGACCGCCTCACCCAGTTCGAGATCGGAGGAGTAGAGCAGGCTCTGTTGCTGTTCGTCGTCGAGCAGGTTTTCCGGGGGGACGAGTTCGAACACATCGATCCCGTCGGGCAGGTTCCAGCCGTGCGAGGCGGCGCCATCGCGCAATTCCTCCGCGGTCTCGGACAGCGTGATGTACAGCGTGCGCTCGCCGGCTTGCGCGCCGGCCATCAGGAATTGCGTGGCAATGGTGGTCTTGCCCGTGCCGGGGCTTCCTTCGAGCAAGAACAACCTGCCCTCGGAGAGACCGCCAGCCAGAATCTCGTCGAGGCCCGCAACCTCCGTTCGACAATTCGCCACTTTTCCTCCGCTCTCCAGGAACGACACGCCTATCGGCCCGCGAACGGAGCCGGAATGAGCGAGATCAATGCGCGAACGGCGGATTTGATCCGCAAACGAAACATTCGCGGTGGTCGCGCTGTGCAGCTCGGTTATAGTGCGGGCACGCTTTTCGGCATTGCGGCCTGATCCAGTTCAATACATCGGGGTGGGTTAGTCCCTAGCGGGATTGCTGCTCAATTCCCCAACAGCGAAAGCCGAATGACCCAGTATTTTTTCCACGTGCACGAATGCGGTATCGTTACCGAAGATCAGACCGGCGTGAAGCTCATCGATCTTGCCAGTGCGTTTCAGGTGGCGATCCGCAAGGCCTGGTCGACCATGGCGCTGGAAGTCGCGAGCGGCAAATTGTGCCTCGGCTGCCATATCGAGATCGTCAACGCCGAAACCGGGGAGCGTACGCACGTACCGTTCCGCGAGACGTTGCAGATCAAGGGCATCTGAACCGCCCTAGCCCAGCGCCGCCGCGCCGCGAGTCAGCGCCTTCTGGATCGCTTCGCCCATCTGCGCGGGCGTGAAGGGTTTGGCGAGCAGCGTCACGCGGCGCGTCGCGGGGAGCGCGGCGGGATCGGCATAGCCGGTGATCATGATCGCGGGCAGCGTCGGGCGCATCTTGCGGGAACCCGCGATGACCTCCGCGCCCGAGACGTTAGGCATGGCGTAATCGGTGATCAACAGGTCGAACGCCTGCTTGGCGGCGAGCAGCTTGAGCGCCTTGCCGCCATCGGCTGCCTCGACGATCTCATGGCCGCTGTCCTGGAGCAGGGCAGCGGTCGTCGCGCGGACCGCAGCGTGATCGTCGACCAGCAGAATGCGCAGCGGAGGCGTCTCGGGGGCCGGTGCCTGCGTCTCATCGGCTTTTGTGGCCTCGCTGGGGCGCTCAGCGCGCGGCAGCCACATGGTCACCTTCGTGCCTTCGTCGACGCGACTGTCGATGCGGATCGCGCCGCCCGATTGCTCGACGAAACCATAGACCATGCTGAGGCCGAGCCCGGTGCCCTTGCCGGTCGGCTTGGTGGTGAAGAAGGGTTCGAGCACGCGTTCGAGAATATCGGGCGCCATGCCCGGGCCATGGTCACTGACGATCAACCCGACATAGTCGCCCGGCGCCAGCCCGGGCTGCTCGTCGGGCCCGATCGTGCGGTTGGCGGTGGTGACGGTGATCGTGCCGCCCTCGGCCATCGCGTCGCGCGCATTGATGATCAGGTTCATCAGCGCCAGTTCGAGCTGCGCCTCGTCGGCATAGGCGCACCACACATCGTCGGCGATGTGCCAGTCGCAGGTGACGAGCCCACCCAGTGTATGGGTCAGCAGGTCGCACGCCGCCTCGGCCAGCAGGGCGAGATCGACCGGCGCCGGCTCCAGCGTCTGCTTGCGCGCGAAGGCGAGCAGGCGACCGACCAGTTCCGATCCCTGCTCGGCGGCGCGGCGGGTCATGTCGAGGATGCGGCGATGGTCGTCGGACAGGGTGGCGCGCTTCTCGATCAGCGCGAGCCCCCCCAGCACCGCGGCGAGCAAATTGTTGAAATCATGCGCGATGCCGCCGGTCAGCTGGCCGATGGCGTCCATCTTCTGCGCCTGGATCAACTTGTTCTCGAGATCCTTGCGGTCGCTGACGTCGAGCAGGCTGCCGGCATATTCCATCGCCCGGCCATCGGCGTCGCGCAGCAGCACCGCCTGATCGAGGAAATGGCGATAACCGCCATCGGCGCATTGCCAGCGATATTCGAGCACCACGCCATTGCCTGCCGCATGCTGCGCCGCGCGGTCGGCGATGATACGGTCGCGGTCGTCGGGGTGCAGCCGGTCGCGCCACAAGGTCGGGGTTTCGCCTAGCACCGCCGGGTCATAGCCGGTGACCGTGGCGAAGTTGCCGCTGACCTCGTAGGGCACGCGCTCTTCCGCCTCGATCGTCTCGCGGTAGAGCACGAGTGGCAGCGAATCGATGATCGCGGCCTGGCGTTGCTCGGCGATGCGCAGCTCGCGCTCGACGCGCAGCCGCTCGGCATTGGCCTTGAGGTTGGCGTCGAGCAGTTCGCGTTCCTGCAGCGCCTTGCGTTCGATCTCGCGGCGCATCACGAACAGGTCGACGAACACGCTGACCTTGGAACGCAGCACCACCGGCTCGACCGGCTTGAAGACATAATCGACCGCGCCCATCGCATAGCCACGCAGCAAATGCGCGCTCTCCTTGTTGACTGCGGAGAGGAAGACGATCGGGATACGACGCGATTGCTCGCGCCCGCGGATGATGCCGGCGACCTCATAGCCGTCCATCCCCGGCATATAGACGTCGAGCAGGATCACTGCGAATTCGTGACGCAGCAACTGGCGCAGCGCCTCGTCGCCCGACGACGCGGTGACGACCTCGGCGAGATCCTCCAGCACGGTGCGGATGGCGAGCAGGTTGTTCTCGTCGTCATCCACCACCAGCACGCGCGCCGGCGCGGAGCGCTCGCCGAGCAGCAACTCGCCGGGCGCCGGCTGGTTCCTAAGGGGCGGGCCGACGGGCTTGGCGGGCATGTTCATTCCGCCGCCAGCGCCGACGCGCCCGATACCGAGCCCTCGCGCGCCCGTGCGATCCACACACGCAGCAGCGCGAGCAGCAGGTCGATATCGACCGGCTTAGCGATGTAATCCGAGGCGCCGGCGTCGAGGCATTTCTGCCGGTCCCCCTTCATCGCCTTGGCCGTCACCGAGATCAGCGGGATGTTGTTCAGGCTCTCGTCCTCGCGGATTTGCTGCATCGTCTCATAGCCGTCCATCTCCGGCATCATGATGTCGATCAGCGCAACGTCGATCCCCGGCGTTTGTTGCAGGATGAGGATGCCGTCGCGGCCGCGCTCGGCGTGGAGCACTTCGACGCCGTGGCTCTCCAGCACGCTCGTCAGCGAGTAGATTTTGCGGATGTCGTCGTCGACGATGAGGATTTTCGCGCCCGCCAATTCGGGCACGATGCGCGGCGCGGCCGCCGTCTCGGGCTGATCGAGCAGCCGCACCACCGGCTTGTTGTCGCGCATGGCCTGGTCGGCGAGCTTGCCGAACAACTTGGCCAGTTCGCGTGGTTTGGCCGGTTTCTCGGTGACCCCGCTAGCACCGAGTTCCAGCGCGCGGCCCAGCTTGTCGGCGCCCGAAATGACATGGATCGGGATATGCGCGGTCTGCGGGTCGTGCTTGAGCAGGTCGAGCAGCACGAAGCCGTCGATATCGGACAGGCCGAGATCGAGCGTGATCGCGCTGGGCTGCATCTTCCGCGCAGTAGCCAGCGTGCCAGCGCCGGCGGTCGACACGACGCCCTTGATGCCCGCCTCGCGCGCGATGTCGAGCAGGATCGAGGCGAAGGTCGGATCGTCCTCGACGATCAGCACGAAGCCATCGCCCTCCAAGGTGTCGCGATCGTCATTGACCTCGAAATTGGTCGGCAGCGACGTGATCATCGCGCCGCTATTGTCGTAGCGCGCGATCGTCGTCCCTTCGAGCGCAGTCGCCGGCACCTGCGCCTGGAGCGGCACGAACAGGGTGAAGGTCGAGCCCTCGCCCGGTGTCGAACGCACCTGCAACTCGCCACCGATCAGGCGCGCGATCTCGCGGCTGATCGAGAGGCCCAGACCGGTGCCGCCATATTTGCGGCTGGTCGTGCCGTCGGCTTGCTGGAACGCCTCGAAGATCAGCTTCTGCTTGTCTTTGGGGATGCCGATGCCGGTGTCGGTCACCGCGATCTCGATTGCGCTGGTCGCGCCGCGCAGCACCGGATGGCTGGAACTCCACCCGCTCGCCACCGGGCGCAGCGCCAGCGTGACGCTGCCTTGCGCGGTGAACTTGAAAGCGTTGGACAGCAGGTTGAGCACGACCTGTTGCAGCCGCTTCTCGTCGGTGCGGATGCTGGGCGGCAGTGCAGGATCGAACTCGACCTTGAAGTCGAGCGCCTTGTCCGCCGCGAGTTGGCGGAAGGTGCGCTCCATATGCTGTTTGAGACTGCTCATCGGCATGTCGCCGATCTCGATCGAGACGGTGCCCGATTCGATCTTCGACAGAT
>NZ_JAQGLG010000109.1 GCF_028292965.1 Sphingomonas bacterium
CGCAAGAGCCATATCCCGGACGGGCCGGGCTATGAGGAGAAGTTCTATTTCCGCCCCGGCAATACCGGTTTCAAGGTGTGGCCCGGGCCCGACGCGACCAAGCTCGGTGTCGGGGTGTGCTGGGACCAATGGTATCCCGAAACCGCGCGCGCGATGATGCTGATGGGCGCGCAATTGCTGTTCTACCCGACCGCGATCGGCAGCGAACCGCATGACGAGGGTCTCGACACCGCGCGGTTATGGCGTCGGGCCATGGTCGGCCATGCCGTGTCGAATGTGGTGCCGGTGATCGCCGCCAATCGCGTCGGGACCGAAGGTTTGCAGGACGGGGTGGGTCAGACCTTCTACGGCACCAGCTTCATCACCGACGAGCGCGGGGACATCCTCGCCGAACTCGATCGCGAGGAGGAAGGGGTGATCGTCGCGACGCTCGACCTCGACCGCGTCGCGCGCCACCGCGCGGCGTTCGGCTTCTTCCGCGATCGCCGGCCGGAGCTTTACGGCCGGCTGGTGCAGGATATCTGAGGCAACATCGCACCTAATTCGGGGACATAATACTAATTAGCCCGCCGAGCCCGTACGCCGCCGCTGCTAATTAGTATTATGTCCCTGAATTAGGCAACGTCAGCGGCGGTTGATGCCGACCTCTTCGTTCACGACGATCGGCGTTTCGCAGCCGTCGACGGTACGCAGCACCGCGATGATGTGCTTTGCGGGCGGCATCTCGCCGAGCTGGGCGATGTGCGGCTTTAGTTGCGTATCGGCCTGTTCGATACGGCTGACCTGGCAGATCTGTCTGGCGGGCGGCGGCGCGGCCGTGGTGGCGGCGGACAGCGCCAAGACTACAAGCAGCGGCATCGGATCTCTCCTTTTCGTTGCCGCTATTTAGCACGAATCGCCGCACCGGGCGAGGCGGCGACTCAGCGGCGCTCGATATCGAGATAGAAGACATGTTCGCCGCCCAGCGCCGGACCGGGCGTGCCAGTGGAATTGCGCACATGGCAGGTCACCGTGTCGTTGGCGGTGACGAAGGCGATCGGTTCTGCGGCCGGGCCGGCCGGCCAGCTCGGACCGGGATAGATGTTCACCCGGTCGCCGGGCATCGCGTCGAGCACCGTCACCTTGTACGGTCCGGACAGGCCGCCCGCCGGCACCGTGCCGTTGATCCAGTTCGCCGCCACGCGGACCGGATGGCCATGTTGGCTAAGGCCGGCGCTTTCGGCCAGCGTCACGCCGCCGATATTGCCGCGCAGCCGCAGATAGCAGGTATTCTTCCACTCCGGCACATTGTCGAAACGTACGATCGGCAGGCCGGGGGGCAAGCGATTGCCTTCGACCAGCAAGGTGTCGCCCTTGGCCGGCGTGGTGCCGGTATTGGAAATGCGGCCGAACATCGCGCCGCCATTGCCGTGCATCATCCGCGTCAGGTCGTTATGCGCGAAAATCCCGCTTGGCGCGTCATTGGAGCCGAGCGTCACCGCGCAATAGAAATCGCCCATGAGAATATTATGCGACACGTCGACATTGCCGATCAGCGAGGGAGAGCCGATCGTCTGCAGCCGCACGGCGCTGCCGGCCTGCACGTTGTTGCCGGGCGGACCGCCGCGCTCGAGAATATTGTTCTGGAGGATCAGGTTGCGCATTGATGGTGCCTGCGCGCCGGGATCGTCGGTAAAGTCGATATGGTACCAGGGAGCCGCGATATTGCGGACATGGCAGTTGACGATGCGCACCTCGGCATAGCCGGTCGGGGCGATACCACTGAAACCCTGACCCCGCTGATCGACGAGCAAACCGTCGACCAGCATGCTGTGCCCCGGTGTGCCGCCTTCCAGCGCATGGCGCTGGACCCGTATGACGCTACCCTGGAGGATCTTGACGTCGCGGTAGCTCCCGATGTTGAAGCCGTCACCTTCGGCGAATTTGCCGGGCCGGCCCGGGTCTCCGAGCAGATCGACGTTACGGATCAGGCAATTCTGCTGGAGCGGTCCTTCATGGTCAGTCTTGCCGTTGATGGTGACCAGGCCATTGCCCTTGGCATTGACCACGCGCAGGTCGAGCAACTCGATATTGTCTACGGCAAAGGCGAAGATGCCCGACGGGCTGTTGGTGGTGGTGTAATTGCCGGTGCAGCGGTTCGGATTGATATCTTCCAGCTCGAAATCTCGCAGTGTGATATTCTCGAGCGTCGTCACAGTGTTGCCATGGGCACGATCGACACGTGCCACCAGGATGCCGCAGCCGTTGACGAAGTTCCCCCGCATCTCGATCAAAACGCTGGCATAGGTGAAGCGCGTGGCGTTCTTGCCCGCGCCGCGCAGCACGACATTGCTGCGCTGGATGGCGATGCACGATGTCGGCGCGGCGTGGCCGAGATTGATGATGCCGGGCGGTGCGATGATTTCGAGATGCGACGAGGCGGACGCGCGCAGGATATCGTACAACGCGTCGCGCGCGTCATGGTCGACTTCGACGCCGTCGTTGCGAAAGCTGTGGGTCGCCCCGTCCCAGTCGAACGCGCTGAGATGGATGGTCTGGGGCGAGCGCGGCATGGCGGGGACGGAACCGGGCTTGATCGTCATGACAGGGTGCCTTTGATTTCCAGCGCGCGGGCGAACACCGCCTCGAACATCTCGGCCGTCAACCGTCCGGTATTCTGGTTGTAGCGCGAGCAGTGATAGCTATCGATCAGGATGCGGCCGTCGGGCATGCGATGTTCGGCGAGATGCCCGAAAGGCGCCTTGGGCAGACGCCCGCCGAGAATCTTGACCGCCGACTGGTGCGCGATCTGGCCGAGCGCGATGAAGATGTGGGCCCTGGGCAGCGCCGCGGCCTGGGCAGCGAGGAAGGGCCGGCAGGTGCGGATCTCCTCGGGCGTCGGTTTGTTTTCGGGCGGCAGGCATTTGACCGCGTTGATGATGATCGTGCCGTGGAGCTGCAGATCGTCGTCGGGCTTTGCCTGATAGGTGCCGCTGGCGAGGCCGAATTTGGCCAGCGTATCGTAGAGCAGCGGGCCCGAGGCATCGCCGGTGAAGGGGCGACCGGTGCGGTTGGCGCCGTGCTTGCCGGGGGCGAGGCCGATAATGCCGAGCCAGGCGTCGGGATCGCCGAACGCGTTGACGGGGGCGTTCCACCAGGTTGGATATTCGATCCTCAATGCCTCGCGTAAGCCGATGAGGCGCGGGCAAAGCGGGCAATCGCGCGGCGGTTCGGTGGCGGGCAGGGGAGAGGTCGCAAATTCCATCGCTTGGCGGTACGCCGCCCGGTATGGCGCGGACAAGCTATGTTATCGGCCTCGGGTCGAACCGACGCGGCCGGCACGGGTCGCCGGAGCGCGAGGTGCGTGCGGCGATCGACGCGCTTGGCGGAGTCGTTGCCGCCTCGCCGATCGTCGCCAGCGCGCCGCTTGGTCCGTCGATCCGCCGCTTCGCCAATGCCGTGGCGCTGATCGAGAGCGATGAGGCGCCGCTCGATCTGCTGGCGCGGCTGAAGGCGATCGAGGCGCGTTTCGGCCGCCGGCGTGGGCAGCGCTGGGGCGCACGGGTGATCGACCTGGACATCATTCTGTGGTCGGGCGGCAGTTGGGCCAGGCCGGCGCTGATCGTACCGCACATCGCGTTTCGCGAACGCGGCTTCGTGCTTGGCCCGCTGGCGATGATCGTGCCGGGCTGGCGCGACCCCGTGACAAACAGAACTATCCGCCAACTCGCACATGCGGTTGACCGACGCGCGCCCCGTCCCTAACGCGCGACGCTTGGTCGGGCCCGTAGCTCAGTTGGTAGAGCAACGGACTTTTAATCTGTAGGTCTCGGGTTCGAATCCCGACGGGCCCACCAATCCCTTGTTGAGGCGCGCTTCCGTATGACGCCCGATTCCCCGGAACCTTCAGTCGAACAGGTGGTGCGCCATACGCCGTGGCTGTTCGGCGCGGCCGCGGCCGTTGCGTTGGCGGTATTGTTCATTGCGGTGCTCGGCGACGCGATCGAGGATGGCGCGCAATTCAGTTTCGATCGCGCGATCCTGTTATGGGCGCGGGGCGGCAGCGCGCACGGCGCACCGATCGGGCCGGATTGGTTTCGCGCGGCGATGCTCGACGTGACCGCGATCGGCGGCGTCACCGTGCTGGTGCTGATGGTGGCGCTGGTCGCGGGATTTCTCGCATTGCAGCGCCATTGGCTGACACTCGGACTGGTGCTGGGGGGTACGATCAGCGGGTCGCTGGCCGTCACCCTCGTCAAGAATCTGGTCGGGCGGGCGCGCCCGATGGTCACTGACCATCTCGTCAACGTCTCGTCGCTGAGTTTCCCCAGTGGCCATGCCGCCAACAGCGCGATCGTCTATCTGACCATGGCGACCTTGCTCAGCCAGCTGGTCGAGCGCCGCGCGGCACGGACCTATCTGTTCGTTGCCGCCGCGCTGATCGTCGCACTGATCGGCGCGAGCCGCATCTATCTCGGGGTGCATTGGCCGAGCGACGTGCTCGCCGGTTGGGCGTTCGGGACGTTATGGGCGGTGGCGTGGTGGGCGATCGGAGCGTGGGCGCGGCTGCGGCGGGCTGCGAGCCCCAGCTAACCTGACCGTGTTCCTGCGAAAGCAGGAACCCAGAGCCACACATGAAACGCCTGGAACCCTGGGCTCCTGCTTTCGCAGGAGCAAGATTCTTTCCTAGTCCAGCGAAGCGAGCAACCGCTGGGCCGATTTGAGGTGCGGCGCGTCGACCATCTTGCCGTCGAGGCTCAGCGCGCCGGCACCGGGGTTGGCGGCGAAGATCGCGACCACGGCGCGGGCATGGGCGATCTCCGCCTCGCCCGGGGCGAAGGCGGCGTTGATCACGGGAACTTGCGTCGGGTGGATCGCCATCATGCCGGTAAAGCCGTCGCGCCGGCCGCGCGCGGCATAAGCGGCGAGGCCGTCGAGGTCGCGGAAATCGGGATAGACCGTCTCGATCGCCGGTACCCCGGCGGCGTGCGCGCCGAACAGGGTGAGCGAGCGGGCGAGCTGATAGGGCGCGGTGTAGCTGCCGTCGGGTTCGCGCGAGGTCTGTGCGCCGATCGCGGCGGGCAGATCCTCGGCGCCCCAGGTCAGGCCGCAGAGGCGCGAGGTGACGCCGCCATAGCTGCCCAAGCCGAAGATCGCCGCCGGGGTTTCCGAGGCGATCGGCAGGATCATGATGTCGCCGGTCAGCTTCGCGTCGAGCGCGGCCAGGCTGGGCGCGCCTTCCGCCTTGGGCAGCATGATGCCGTCGGGCCGGCCGGGCAGGATCGCGGCGAGATCGTCGTCGCTCAACCCCGAGTCGAGTGGGTTGATGCGGACGAACAGAGTTGCGCGGCGCTCTGTCGCCAGGAACGCCGCGACCATTTCGCGCGCGGCCGGCTTGGCGGCGGGAGCGACCGCATCCTCCAGGTCGAGGATCAGCGCGTCGGCCTCCATCATCAGTGCCTTTTCCATTCGCTCGGGCCGATCGCCGGGCACGAACAACAGGGAGCGCAACCGGGCCATTCATCTCTCCGCAAGCTGTGATACGCCACGGGCCTATCACAGCCGATTCGTTTCCGGGAGACGACGAAACGGTCTTGTTACTTTATTACATCACCGATATTGCGCCGCACAACGACCGCGCGAAAGGCCTGTCCCCCTTCATGTTGCGAATTTCCCTGCTTTCGTCGGCTGCCTTGCTGCTCGCCCTGCCGCTCGCCGCGCATGCCGAATCGGACCCGCCTGCCGCCGCGACACCGGCCGATCCGGACCAGGCCGCGCCGGTGCAGGATATCGTGGTCACCGGCCAGCGGCTCGACGCAGCGCGCGCTTCGATCCAGCCTGGGCTAGGGGCGACGACCTATTCGATCACCGATGCGACGATCGCCGCGTTGCCCGGCGGCGACAACCAGCAGCTCAACCAGATCCTGTTGCAATTGCCCGGCGTGTCGCAGGACGGCGCGGGGCAGCTCCATGTCCGCGACGACCATGGCAATCTGCAATATCGCATCAACGGCACGATCCTGCCTGAGGGTATCGCGGTGTTCGGCCAGACGCTGTCGCCGCGCCTCGTCGAGCGTTTCGACCTGCGTACCGGCGCTCTGCCGGCGCAATATGGCCTGCGCACCGCAGGCATCATCGACATCACCACCAAGACGGGTTTTCGCAAGGGCGGCGTCGTCTCGCTCTATGGCGGCAGCCACGACACGATCGAGCCGAGCGTCGAATATGGCGGGACGAGCGGCGACGGGAAGACCAATTATTTCGTCACCGCCAGCTATCGCCACAATGCGCTGGGGATCGAGGCGGTCGATGCCGGGCGCACGGCGCTGCACGACAAGACCAACCAGTATCAGGCGTTCCTGTACATCGACCACACGCTGAACGACAGCAACCGCATCTCGCTGGTCGGCGGTTATGCCGACCAGACCTTCGAGATTCCCAACCCCCGCGGGCTGCATCCGTCGAGCGGGTACAATGTCGGCGGCGTGACCGACTTCCTCAGCGACAATCTCGACGAGAACCAGCATGAGCGCACCGCCTTCGCGATCGCCAGCCTGCTGCATGATTCTGGCCCGCTGACGCTGCAGGCGTCGTTGTTCGCGCGCTATTCGAGCCTCAAATATTCACCCGACACGCTGGGCGAATTGCTGTTCAACGGCAGCGCGCAGGCCGCCGACAAGAAGGATTTCAGCACCGGGGCGCAGGTCGAGGGCGTGTTCCGGGCGAGCGACGCGCATACCATCCGCGCCGGTTTCGTCGTGACGCGCGACCATGGCACCGGCCGCACCGATACCCTCGTCTTCCCGACCGACGCGTCGGGCAACCAGATCGGTCAGCCGATCTCGATCGCCGAGAATGATAGCGCGACCGAGATGACCTACAGCGTCTATCTGCAGGACGAATGGAAGCCGTTCGACCTGCTGACGGTCAATTTCGGCGGGCGTTTCGACCATTATAAGGGCTTCCGCAGCGAGTCCGCGTTCAGCCCGCGCATCAATGCGGTGCTGACGCCCGGAGGCGGGGTGACATTGCATGTCGGCTATGCGCGCTATTTCTCGCCGCCGCCTTTCGCCAATATCGCGCTGACCAGCGTGACGCGCTTCCAGGGCACCAGCGGCCTGTCGCCCAATGCGCTGCTGGTCGACGACGCACCCTATGCCGAGACGCAGGATTATTTCGACGCCGGACTGGAATGGAAGCTGAGCAGCACGGTGACGGTCGGGCTCGACGCCTATCACCGCCATTCGCACCGGCTGGTCGATGAGGGGCAGTTCGGCGCGCCGATCATCCTCACGCCGTTCAACTACGACCATGGCAATGTTCGCGGGGTCGAGTTCAACATCAATTATTCGGCGCACGGGCTCGAGCTGTACGGCAACATCGCCTATGCCAAGGCGCAGGGCGAATATATCGTCTCGTCGCAGTTCAACTTCGACCCCGCCGAGCTGGCGTACATCGCCAGCCACTACATCTATCTCGACCATGACCAGACCTGGACCGGCTCGGCCGGCGCGTCATATCGGCTGGGCGACGGGACAAAGATCGGCGGTAGCATGATCTATGGTTCGGGCCTGCGCACCGCAGGGCCGATCCCGGCCGGCGGTACCGATCCGATCCCCAATGGCGGCAAGCTGCCCGGCTATGCCACCTTAAATCTGACCGCGAGCCACAAGTTCGAGGGGCCGGGGATCGAAATCCGCGCCGATGTGACCAACCTGTTCGATCATATCTACGAGATCCGCGACGGCGCCGGGGTCGGGGTCGGCGCGCCGCAATTCGGCGCGCGGCGCGGCTTCTTCTTCGGGATCAGCAAGTCTATCTGAAACGCTCGCCCAGCGCGCGCTCCCAGGCCAGCGCGTCGCCGACGATGGTGTCGAGATCGGCCCGCTGCGGGGTCCAGTCGAGCGTGGCGAGGATCGCGCTGTTGTCCGCCACCAGCGCGCCGGCATCGCCGGGGCGGCGCGGGCCGATCTCGCGGACGAGCTTCATGTTGGTTACCCGGTCGACCGCGTCGAGCACCTCGAGCACCGAGAAGCCCTTGCCGTAACCGGCGTTGAGGATGTGGCTCTCGTCCGGCCGCGCGATCAGCAGCGCGAGCGCGGCGACATGCGCTGCAGCGAGATCGCTGACATGGATATAGTCGCGCACGCCGGTGCCGTCGGGCGTGTCGTAATCGGTGCCGAACACCGAGACATGGTCGCGCTTGCCAGTCGCCGCCTCGACCGCGATCTTGATCAGGTGCGTCGCGCCGGCGGTCGACTGGCCGGTGCGTTGCTGCGGGTCGGCGCCGGCGACGTTGAAGTAACGCAGCGCGCAGTAATTGATCGGGTGGGCGGCGGCGACGTCACGCAGCATCGCCTCGGTCATCAGCTTCGAGGTGCCGTACGGGTTGATCGGAATGGTCGGGTCGCTCTCGGACACCGGGATCTTCTCGGCCATGCCATAGGTCGCGGCGGTCGAGGAGAAGATGAAATGCCTCACGTCTGAGACGACGGCGCTTTCAAGCAGCGCGCGGCTGGCGACGGTGTTGTTGCGGTAATATTTGAGCGGGTCGGTGACCGATTCGGGTACGATGATCGAGCCGGCGAAGTGCATCACCGCCTTGACGTTGTGATCGCGTATCGTGGCGCGGACGAGATCGTCATCCTCGATGTTGCCGTGGACGAGCGCCGCGCGCTGGTCGACCGCCCAGGCGAAGCCGGTGGTGAGATTGTCGACCACCACGACGCGGTAACCCGCATCGAGCAACGCCAGCACCGCATGGCTGCCGATATAACCGGCTCCTCCCGTGACCAGTACCGCACCGTCGAGCATCATGTTCACCCCAATAGTTGCGCTCGCGCCTAGCAAGGCGGATTGTGCGGCGCCACCGCGTTCCTATCTTGGGAACACTTACGAGGAGCTTATGATGGCAAGCGAAGTCGCGACGCTGGCGGGCGGATGTTTCTGGTGTACCGAAGCGGTGTTCAACGACGTGATCGGCGTCGAGAAGGTCGAGAGCGGTTATATCGGCGGCACTGCCGATCACCCGACCTACAAACAGGTGTGCAGCGGCGACACCGGCCATGCCGAGGCGATCCGCATCACCTTCGACAATGCCCAGCTGAGTTACGGCGACCTGCTCGACATCTTCTTCGCCACCCACGACCCGACGCAGCTCAATCGGCAGGGCAATGACGTCGGGACGCAATACCGCTCCGCCATCTTCCCCCAGAACGAGGAGCAGGAGCGGCAGGCGCGCGAGGCCATCGCGCGGGCCAACGAGGACCTTGGCGGCCGCGTCGTGACCACCATCGAGCCCATGCGCGACTGGTGGCCGGCCGAATCCTATCACCAGGATTATTGGTCGGGCGAGGGCCAGCGGAACCCCTATTGCATGGCGGTCATCCCGCCGAAGCTGCAGAAACTGCGCAAGAGCTTCCAGAACCGGGTAAAGTGTGCCGGCGCGATCGCTTAGGCCGCAGCTCGCCTCAGCCGGTC
>NZ_JAQGLG010000233.1 GCF_028292965.1 Sphingomonas bacterium
GTCGCATCTGCCGGGTCGCCGACCTTGATATGGCCGAGCATGCCCTTGATCGCCGCGACATATTGCGCGCGGATCGAATTGTGCACGACATGGCGCGTCAGCAGCGCGCAGCCCTGGCCGGCATGGATGGTGAAGCCCATCAGCCCGTTCTGCGCCGCCGCCATGATATCGGCATCGGGCCGCACGATCATCGCCGACTTGCCGCCCAGTTCGAGCAGCACGCGCTTCAGCGTCGGCGCCGATTGCGCCTGGATCATCGCCCCGACCTTGTCCGAACCCGTGAAGCTGACCAGATCGACGCGGGGGTCAGTGGTCAGCGCGGTGCCGACCTCGATCCCGCCGGTGACAATGTTGAGCACGCCCTTGGGCAGCCCGACCTCCTCGGCGATCTCGCCCAGGATCAGCGCCTCGAACGGGGTGTACGGCGATGGTTTCAGCACCACGGTGCAGCCGACCACCATCGCCGGCACGATCTTGCCGACATTGAGGAAGAACGGAAAATTGTAGGGCGTGATCGCCGAGACGACACCGGCCGGATCACGCGCCATCACGCCCGCGCCGAGAGTCAGGGTCCCTTGCGCATTGGGCGTGGTCTCCACCGGTAGCGGTGTGATCGCCGGCCGCGAAGAGATATCGACCATGTGCCGGGCATGCTGCATCGGAATGCCATATTGCAGATATTGCGCGAGCATCTGCGTGGCGCCGGCCTCGGCCACGATCAGCGCGACGATCTCGGGCGCGCGGCGCTCGATCGCGTCGAGAAATTCTGTCATCTTGGCCTGGCGGGCGCGCTGCGGCAGGCGCGGCCACGGCCCCTTGTGGAACGCCTCATGCGCCGCCGCCAGCGCCGCCTCGACATGCACCGCGGTGCCGATCGGCGCTTCGCCGATGTTCTGCTCGGTCGCCGGGTTGATCACCGCCTCGAGCTGGTCGGTGCTCATCCACTCACCGTTGATGTACAGCGCCTTGCTGTTCTTCAGGATCGTCATCTTGTCTCTCCAGGCGGATTTTGTGGTGGGGCTCGGACCGGATCAGTCTTCGGGTGCGATCGTGACGCGCAGGCCGTCGAGGTCGTCGTTGATCATCAACTGGCATGACCGGTCGCGCAGCTGCAGCCGCCGCCGCACAGTGCGAGCATTTCGTCGATACCGGCATCGCGGATGACTTCCATCAGCGACAAGCCCGGCGCGACCGCCAGGCGGGATTCGGAACCGTCCCGCAACGTGACCATCACTGCCGTCATCGACCGCGCTCTCCTTGAAATCTCGCCCGCCGACTCTGCGCCGGTCAGTGTTACGGCATCCGCATACTGTGTCGTCAGGCAGAACAAAAGTCAGAAATTGTTACACCGTCAGTTTCTTGTCGGATTGCTGCTCAGCCGCCAGCAACGCCACCACCTCAGGCAGGATCGGCTTCAACGACGCCGAGCGCGGCACGTCGTCGACGATCGCGATCAGCGCCGGCACCTGATAGGGCAGCAACAGTTGCCGAAGATGCACATCGAGTTCGGCGCAGCTCGTCCCCGCCCCGTCCGACCGGAGCATCACCGCCGCCGCCGGCACCTGGCCGAGCCGCTCGTCGGCGAGCCCGACGACGATCGCCTCGCGTACCGCCGGATGCGCTTCCAGGGCGCGCGCGACATCCTCGGGCTGGATCTTGAAGCCGCCGCGAATGATCGCGTGATCGGCGCGGCCCAGCACGGTCAGGAAACCGTCATCGTCGAGCGCAGCGAGATCGGTCGTGCGCAGCCACGCCGTCGCATCGCCAAGCTGCGGCGCGCGCAGTTCGAGCACGCCCGGCTGACCCGCCGCCAGCACCGCACCGCTCGCCGGATCGACGATCCGCGCTTCGACGCCGCGCTGAATCCGTCCCGCGCTGCCGCGCTTCGCTGGATAGTGCGCGCGGAAATCGGCCAGCGACCACCCCGCCACTGGGCCGGCGAATTCGGTCGCGCCATAATTGACCAGCACCGGCAGGTCATAGCGCGCCAGAAAGGCGTCGATCACGTCGGGCGGCACCGGTGCGGCGCCCGCCGTCAGCACGCTGAGGCTCGCCAGATCGGCCGGCGGCACATCGGCATCGAGGATCATCCGCAGCCCCGCCGCCGTCACTCCGGCGACGCGCGGACGGTGCGTCACGACGGCGCGGCGCCAGTCCTCGACCTTGAAGCGTTCGAGCAAGGCCAGCTTGCGCCCCGCCGCGACCGCGTTGATCGCGCCCCACACCCCGCCGATATGCGTCAGCGGTGCGGCGAGCACCTGCGTCCCGCTGCGGAGCCGCGCGACCGTGTCGCGTCCACCCTCATAAGCTAGCGCCGCATCGAACGAATGCTGGAACGCCGTGCGGCCGAGCGCGACGCGCTTGGGCTTGCCGGTCGTGCCGCTGGTCAGCATCTCGATGATCGTCTCGGCCGACACCGGCCGCGCCCAGCGCGACGGATCGCCCGGATCGCGCAGCGTCGCGCCGGTCGGTGAAAGCGCGATCAAGGCGGTCCCGGCGTTGCGGGCTGCTTCGCTTATGCCAGGCCGGTCGAGATCCTCCTCGCCTGCGACCAGCACCGGCAGATCGAGCGCGGCGAGATCGGCGACCATCGCCGCATCGGGATAAAGCGGGTTGAGCGTTACCAGGCAGCGCCCATCGGCGACGCACGACAGCAAGGCGGCGAGCTGCGGCGGCCGGTTGCGCAGCATCACCCCGATCCGCGCGCCCTCGCCCAGCCCGCGTTCGTCGTACAGCGCCGAAAGTTCGTCGAGGCGCGCGGCGAGCGTCCCCCAGCTCCACCAGTCATCGCCGAACGCGATCACGTCCGCCGCCGGATCGATCGCCAGGACCTCAGCGATCGTGGTGCCGACATCGGCCATCTCAGCCGGCCAGGACCAAGCGGGGATCCGGGCTCCCGCAGCGGCACGGCGCCGTCACGACATCGCCGGCAATTCCTGTGTCGAGCGCGACCAGCGGCGTCAGTCGCGGCAGCCGCGAGTCGAGGATGATCGTGCCGTCCGGTGCCGACGCGATCCATTCGCGCCCGTCGATATGCATCCCTTCGCCCACCACGCATTCGAGCCCGAGCACCGGCCCGATCGCCGCACAACGCCGCGCGTCGACTCTCGGCATCGCCGCGACTCGGTCGAACGCATCGGGTCGCGCCCACACCACGCGGCCGGCAAGGATCGTCGCCGCGTCATGGCCAAGATCGGCAAGCCCATCGAGCACGCCGGCGTCGATACCGCAGATCGCCGCCACGTCGAACTGGCGGATCAGCGACTCCACGCGCTTGGCGTCGAACGGGCTCGCATCGGCATTGGTGCCGAGCAGGCCAAGCTGCTGGCAGGCCTGCTCGAACGGCGCGAACTGGACGAATTCCTGCGTCAGCGAGGTCGTCAGCACATAACGCCCCGGCGCAATCGCGAACGAGGCGATGTTGCGCGCCGGCGATACCGCCGCGCGATCGACCTCCGGGCGTTTGACCGGATAAAAAAAGGCCTGGTCGCCGATCAGGTAACGACCGACGACATCGGGATGGGCGGCGTCGATCATTGCGTCGTCACCCGCGGAATCTTGTGCGGCGGGCCAAGTTTGAGCAATTCCCCCTCGACCACCAATTCAACCTCGACCGCGACGCCGATCGCCTCGCCGAGATGCCCGCGCAGCCGGTCGCGCAACATCGCAGGGGCCACCGCGCAACGCGCCGGATCATAGCCGATGCGCAACCGCAGCACGTCCATCGCGTGTGCCGGACGGATGATCTGGAACAGGCCATTGCGGGATTCGTCATGACTTTCGACCAGCCCCATCACCTCGCGCGGTAGCACGCTGCGGCCGTCGATGACGATCTGATCGCTCGCCCGGCCAAGCACCTTGAAACGGACATGCGAACGGCCGCACGCGCAGGGCGACCGGTCGAGCGTCACCAGATCGCCGCTGCGGTAGCGCACCAGCGGCGTGAAGCGATCGACCAACGTCGTCACCACCAGTTCGCCGATCTCGCCATCGCGCACCGGCGCGGTGCCGCCCGGCTCGATGCACTCGATGAAGGCGAGATCCTCATAGGCGTGCATGCCGGCGCGCGCGGTACATTCGGTCGCGCCGCACACATCGCCGAGGCTGGTATTCTCGTAGATTTCCAGGCCCCAGCTCTGCGCGACCTTATTGAGCCGCGCGCTGAGCGGCTCGCCACCGAAGATCGCGCCGCGATAGGATTTGAAGGTATCGACCGGGTCCTCGCCGCTGCGCTCGAAATGTGCCTCCAGCGCCATCAGCAACGGGTTGGGCATGATGCACATCGTCGTCGGACGGTAGCGCCGCGACGCCTCGCACAGCCGCGGCATTTCGCGCGGGTCGAAGCTGAACACGATCTCGGCAATGCCCAGCTCCTGCAGCGAGCGCCGCCGGTGGCCGCCGCGAAAGGTGAACATGATATGCGCGTGATAGCCGCCCGGCCTGAGGCCAAGATGCCACAGATCGCGCGCGAAACTCTCCTCGGACGGGCTGCGCCGGCCGTTAGGCAGCGGCGTGGGATCGCCGGTGGTGCCCGAGGTGGTGCCGACCGAGACGATCTCGCCGGGCCCGTAATGGCCCATGCCGCCGGCCGGATCGTCATGCGCGTCACGAAACGCGCGCACCGAATCCTTGTCGATGAACGGTGCCAGCGCGACGAAATCGGCGGTCGAGCGAATGTCACGCGGCGTAATGCCCGCCGCCGCCCAGGTCTGACGAATCAGCGGACTGCGCTCAAAGGCATAATGGCCCATCGCCCCCAGCGCCGCCGCCTGATGCGCATCGAGCTCGGCGCGCGACATCGACTCGACGGGGTCGAGAAATTCCGGCCAGCGCGGTTGCCCGCTCGTCGCGCTCGCTATCATGCCGGCCGTCTCTCCCTGCGCGCGGTTACAGGTGCCTGAATCGCGCCTATCTCACCTCGTTAGACAAGTAGGCGCACGTAGCGCGACAAGGCAAGGTCGAATTGGGTGGGTTGGACTTGCCAGTGGCGTTGGAAGCCCCTCCCTTTCAGGCGAAGGACTTGAAAGTGTCACCGGCGAAACATACCAGCCCCCTCAAGCAGCCACGCCCCACAACCGATCATAAACTGCACCCGCCGCGCCGTCCGCACCGCCCAGTTCCGCCTGCAACGCGCGCAGACGATAGGTGAAGAAGTGCAGCTGATATTCGCACGTCACGCCCATGCCGCCGTTGAACTGGTGCAGGTCGAAGGCGAGCTTGTTGACGTGATCCTGCGCATAGGTCGCCGCGATGTCGGCGGCGAGCGCCTCGCCCGACCAGGCGGCGTGCAGCGCGAGAAAGCGCATCGCCCGCGATATCTGATGGCATTGCGCCAGCCGGTGCTGCACCGCTTGGTAGCTGCCGATCGCGCGACCGAAGGCGAAGCGTTCCTTCACATGATCGACCGTGATGCGGATCGCCGATTGAGCCGCACCGGCCGCCTCGCACGCGATGGCGACGCGCGCCCATTGCCTGAGCGTCGCCGCATCGCCGATGTCGCGCGCCGACGACCAGTCGGGCTCGACGACGAAGCGGCCATAGGGATAGGCATAGACCGACTCGACCGGCGCCACCGCGACCCCCGCCAGACCGAGCAACAGCGCGCGGCCGTCATGTTCGACCAGCGTATGCGTCGCCACGCTCAGCAGCCGCTGCGCCTTGCGCCAATCGCCCGTAACGATCGCGATAGGACCCTCCGGCACGTCGCCGATCAGCGCCGCCGCGACCAGCGCCGACCCCGCGACGCTCGTCACAACCGGCAGGCGCGACACCTCAATCGCGATCAACGCCGCCTCGATCATGCCCATGTCGAGCCCCGCGCGGAGAAAGCCACCGTCGGCCAGCGCCGCCTGCAGATCGGCGGCGTAATGCGCATAGTCGCGTTCGTGCCCGGCCGGCATTGACTGCCAGCGCGCGCCCAGCGTCTCGATCGCGTCGACCAGCAGGCGCTGCTCGCCGCTCAATTCCATGTCCATCGCGTCAATTCCCTCGCGGCAGATCGAGCGCGCCGCGCGCGATCAGGTTGAGCTGGAGTTCATAGGTGCCCGCAGCGATCGTGGCGGCGATGTTGCCGCGGTGGAATTCGCGCAGGATCGCGTCGCCGCCGGCCAGGCAATCGGGCACATATTCGACCAGGAAATTGGTCAGGTCGGTGCACGCCTCGGATGCGGTGATGCGGCTGATATTGGCATCGACGCTGGGCGGTGCGCCCTTGGCGCGCTGATCGACCACGACATAGGTCAGCAGCCGCGCCGCCTCGAACTTGGCGACGATCCGCCCGACCCGGGCCTTGATGATCGGGTCGTCGCCGCGCCCCTCGCGCGCCAGCTGGGCGATCGCCCGGTCGAGCAGCTTGCGCCCGACATGATAGCGCGGAATGCCGACCCGCTCGAAGCTCAGCGCATAGGTGATGATGTCCCACGCCTTGCCTTCCTCGCCGACCCGCGCGCTGCCCGGCACCTCGACATCGGTGAAGAACACCTCGTTGAGATGCCCCTCACCGACCAGGCCCGGAAACGGCTTCACCTCGATGCCGGGCGTATCCATCGGCACGAGGAAGATCGAGATGTCCTTGCGCGCCGCGCCGGTGCGCGCCAGCAGGAAGCAGAAATCGGCCTTGAGCGCATAGCTCGTCCATATCTTCTGCCCGTTGACGACATAACCATTGCCCCTGGGCTCGGCGCGGGTTTGCAGCGCGGCGAGATCGGTGCCGGCGCCGGGCTCCGAATAACCCTGGCACCAGATCACCTCGCCGCGCGCGATACGGCCGAGATGTTCGTGCTGCTGCTCGGGCGTGCCATGCTTCATCAGCGTTGGCCCCAGCCAGTTGACGTTCATATATTGCGGCCCGCGCGGCTCGCCGCGCCACTTCATCTCCTCAGCGAGGATGAACTGCTCCCATGGATCGGCGCTCTCGCCACCCCATTCGGCCGGCCAGTGCCGCACCAACAGCCCGCGCTCGGCCAGCTTGGGGCAGAAGGTGCGGCTGAACGCGATCTGATCGGCCGAGCCATAGCCCTGTGGGGCATAATGGCTGTCCCAGTCATCAGGCAGGAGTTCGTCGAGCGCATCGCGGACATGGGCGCGATAGGCCTGCTGATCGGCGGTCCAAGCGAAATCCATCGGGCGACTCTCCTCGCGCCGATTCTCACGCGACGCCGCGCCAACAGACATTGACATGGTTTCCATGTCAACTGCACAAGGTATCCCTAATTGGGTTTTGGAGACGAAGCGATGTTCTCGCTCAAGGGCAAGACGGTGGTGGTGACCGGCGGCGGACGCGGCATCGGGCGCGGCATCGCGCGCGCCATGGCACAGGCGGGCGCCGACCTCGTCATCACCGGCCGCAGCCCGGCCCCGCTCGAGGAAGCGGCGGTCGAACTGCGGGCACTAGGCGCGACCGTCGTGGTGGTCGCGGCCGATATCATGGGCTTTGACGGCATCGATGAGGTGGTGCTCGCCGCGCTGGCCTTGGCCGGGCGCGGCTATATCGATTGCTGGGTCAACAATGCCGGCAGCGCCTCAGCCGACGATGTCGGGCCGCTGCTGACGATGGACGAGCGGCAATGGGATGCGGTGGTCGATCTCAACCTCAAATGGACCTTCTTTGCCGCACAGGCGGCGGCGCGGACGATGACGCGCGGTGGGTCGATCGTGAACATCTCGTCGCGCTCGGGCTCGCAGCCCTGCCCGATGACCGGCAATTACGGGGCGGCCAAAGCCGGGGTCGAGAACCTCACCGCGACGATGGCGGTCGAATGGGGGCATCTCGGCATCCGCGTCAATGCGATCGCACCGGGCGTGGTGCTGACCGAAAGCTCCTCGTCGATGTCGTCCGAAAGCCGTCGCCGCCGCCAGATCGAAACCGTGCCGCTGCGTCGGCTCGGCGAGGTCGACGATGTCGGCCCGCTCGCGGTCTATTTCGCCGCCGACGAATCCTCCTGGACCAGCGGCACGGTGGTGCAGGTCACCGGCGGCAGCCGCATTCCGGTCGGCGTGTTGTCCTACCTCCACCGCGTCAACCGCGACGCTGAGGCGCGCGAGGACGCGGCCCATGGCTGAGCTGCCGGCAAAGCGCCGGGCCTCCGAACGCATTGCCGAGGCGCTACGCCGCGAGATCATCGCCGGTGGCGCGATCGACCGGACGCCCGCGCTGATGCAACGCTTCGGCGTCTCGCGCCCGACGCTGCGCGAGGCGTTTCGCGTGCTGGAGAGCGAGCAGCTGATCCAAGTCCGCCACGGCTCGCGCAGCGGCGTGCGCGTCCTCCGCCCAGCTCCCGACAGCGCCGCCCGCGTCACTGGCCAGACCTTGCAGGCCGGCGGCGCGACGATCGAGCAGCTCTACGAAGCGCGCGAGGCGTTCGAACCCTTCGCCGCCGCCTTGCTCGCCAAACGGCGCGACCGCCGCGACATCGCCGCGCTACGCGCCGCCCATGCCGAACTGGCGGCGCTGGTCGAGGCACGCGCCTGGCCGGACCTCGGCGCGGCGCTCGCCCGCTTCCATCAGTTGCTGGTCGAACTGACCGGCAACCAGATGCTCGGCCTGACCGCGGCGACGATCGCGACCCTGCTCGAACGCCATCAGCGCAACCGCAACCTGTTCGTTGAGAGCGCCGAACCCGATACCGCGACGCTCGAGTTTCGCGGGCGTGGGGCGCGCTCGATCGCCCGCCTCACTCGCCTGATCGAGGCCGGCGACGCGGACGGCGCCGCGGCACACTGGCGCGAGCACCTGGCCAATGCCGCCGAATATTGGTTGTCGGGCCAGGACCGCCACGCCGTCATCGACATTCTCGACGCCGCCTGAGCGCGCGTCCGCAGCCGGAGCCACCGCCATGTTCGAGACCATTCTGTACGACGTCGCCGACGGCATCGCGACGATCACCCTCAACCGGCCAGACAAGCTCAACGCCTTCAATTCGACGATGGCGCGCGAGTTGATCGCCGCGTTCGACAAGACCGATGCCGACGATGATGTCCGTGTGGTGATCGTCACCGGCGCCGGACGCGGCTTCTGCGCCGGGGCCGACCTCGCTTCGGGCGCCGACACCTTCAACTATGCCGTGCGCGACGGTCGCGGCCCGGTCGCAACCAACGGCACGATCGACTGGGCGCATCCCG
>NZ_JAQGLG010000004.1 GCF_028292965.1 Sphingomonas bacterium
TCAAGATGCTCGCCGGGATCCGCAAGCGCGGGAAGAGGGCGATCGTCTACGACACCGCCGGCACCTTCGTGGAGAAATTCTACCGGCCCGGTATCGACGTGCTGCTCAATCCGCTCGATGCCCGCGCAGACCACTGGTCGCCCTGGGTCGATGTCCCGCGCGACTATCATTACGACCAGATCGCTGAGTCGACGATCCCCGACAAATCGGGTGATCCGTTCTGGGCAAAGGCCGCGCGCGGCACGCTGGTGGCGGTCTTGCGCAAGCTCGCTCGCCAGGAACGG
This sequence comes from Sphingomonas bacterium, assembly GCF_028292965.1. Taxonomy (GTDB): domain Bacteria; phylum Pseudomonadota; class Alphaproteobacteria; order Sphingomonadales; family Sphingomonadaceae; genus Sphingomonas. Next base: position 285 of record NZ_JAQGLG010000004.1, read on the forward strand.
ACGCTCGTTTCGATCCTCCTCGACACCTTGCTCCGATCGAAGCTGAAGGAACTCGCTGCGTTCGCACAAGGGACCGACGCCGCGGCGTTCATCAGCCTGGAAGGGGAGCGAACCTCGGCCGGGATCCAGGCCGAACTGGCATCGGTGATGCGCAGCTTTTCCTATCTCGACGACACGGCCGACGGGCTCTCGATCCGGGACTGGGTCGAGAATGAGAAGGACGACAGCTGGCTGTTCATCACCGTGAAGGCAGACCAGCTTCCGTCGCTTCGGCCGCTCATCACGGTTTGGCTCGACATCGCGATCAGCGCGATCATGAGCCTGTCGGCGGACCGCAATCGCCGCCTTTACTGCGTGATCGACGAGCTGCCGTCGCTCCAGAAGCTGCCATCCTTGAGCGACTTCCTTGCCCGTGCGCGCAAATATGGCGGCTGCGGTATCCTCGGTTTCCAATCCTATCCCCAGCTCGAGGCGACCTACGGGATCCAGGACGCCGCCGCGATCACCGGCTATTGCTCGACCTGGGTGGCGCTGCGTGCGAACGACACCCCCACCGCCAAGCATGTTTCCGAGAATCTCGGTCAGGTCGAACAGGTCGAGGCCAATGAAGGCATGTCCTACGGCGTGAACGATATGCGCGACGGGGTGAACCTGTCCCGCATGCAGGTCACGCGACCGCTGGTGCTGCACACCGAGGTGACGAACCTGCCGAACCTTGCTGGGTTCCTGCGGTTCGGCCGCAACCTGCCCGTCGTTCGGTTCCAGGATGACTATAACAGTGCGCCGTCCATCTGCGTCGCGTTTGAGGAGCGGACGGACCCTCCGCTTCGCATGGTGCTCGAGTCGGCAACGAGCGGACCAGACTCCCCCACCAGCGTCGCGGCGGCGGAACCGGCGAAGCCAGCTAAACGCCGCCGCTCGCGTGCGAACGATGCTGCTGCTGAACTGCCGTTCGAGGCAGGGCTACAGCCGCGCGAGGGGGAGACGGCCGACCCTGTCGAGGCGCAGGCGGAACCGGTGCCCGAACCCGCACCGGAGCAGCCGGAATCCGAGATGCCTGGTCAAGCACCCCCGACGCTTGCTCTTTATGGCAGGCCGAGCGGTATCCGGCTCCGGCAGCATGCGCGTCAGGATGGTGCCCGCAATTCAGCGACGCCGGCTTGATCCACCCGCGCCGCCTGAAGGGCACGCCCGCGAACATTGCCCGCTATTATACGGTGGGCGATTATTACACGAAGGGCGCCGACGAACATTCGCAGTGGGGCGGCCTGATCGCCACCGAGCTCGGCCTTGAGGGCAAGGTCGATCCCGCGGTGTTCAGGGACCTGCTCGCCGGCAAGGTCGCCGGTCAGCAACTGGGCCGACACCGTGCCGATGGAGAAATCCAGCATCACCCGGGATGGGACTTCGCGGTCAATGCGCCGAAGTCGGTTTCGATCACGGCACTCGTCAGCGGGGATGAACGCATCCTCGCCGCACATGAAAAGGCGGTCGGCACGGCGCTCGACTATCTCGAGGAACATGCGTCCCTGCGTCATCGCTCGAACGGCGAGATCGTCCATGAGACGACGGGCCGACTGATCTTTGCGCGCTTCATCGAGCACGCATCGCGCGAGCTCGATCCTCATCTCCACACCCATGTCGTCGTAATGAACATCACGAATCGTAAAGACGGCAGCCCGATGGCCAGCCTCGAGACGCGGGCAATGTTCGCCGAGCAGATGGTCGCAGGCCAGGTCTATCGCAACGAGCTGGCGCATCAGCTGCGCGAGGTGGGGTATGAGGTCGAGACCGACCCGAGGACCGGTTTGTTCGAGATTCGGGGTGTCCCGCGCGACCTGATCACGACGATGTCCCAGCGCGCGGAGCAGATCGATGCGCATGCCAAAGAGCACGGCCTGGAAGGGCAGGCGGCCCGGCGCCAATCCTTCTACGCAACGCGGCCCGCCAAGGAGAAGGCGGGGATCGACGACCTTCGGCAGCGCTGGGCGTCACGCGCTGCGCCCCATGCTCCCGCGCTCGATGAGGTTCGCGCCGCCGCCGACCAGATGGGGGACCGGTCCCTGCCGCCCACGCCGATGATCGCGTCGCGTTCGATGCTGTTCGGCATCCGTCAGGCCGAGACCCGTGAGGCCGTCAACAATCTCGGCCGGATGCTGCGACTGAGCCTGGCGTCGCATGTGGGTGAGGTCCGCCTGTCGGATATCCGGCCGCTTGCTGAACAGCATCAGGCTCGAGCAAAGCTACTCAGCGCGGCGCACCGGACGGGCGACGAGGTCCTGACCCGTGGCCGGACCACGCGTCGGACGGCGCGGCTCGAGATCGCCCTGTCGGAGCATTTGTCCCTCGCGCTCGGCGATGGGATCGCCATAGCGTCTACCGAGCGCATTCGGCAGGTGATCGCGACGGCCGGGCTGAACCCCCAGCAGGAAGCAGCTCTTCTTCATATCGGCACGGCGACCGATCGGCTCGTCGGCGTGCATGGCGTCGCCGGCGCCGGCAAGTCGACCCTGGTGAAGTCGCTGGTCGAAGCGTCGAGTCCCGGAACGACATTCATCGCGCTGGCGCCGACTTCTTCGGCCGCCGCGGGCCTGGGCAAGGATGCCAACATCGAGTCGCGCACGGTCGCGAGTCTGCTCGCGGGCGGTGGTCGCATGCTGACCGACGCGCATGTCCTGGTGGTCGATGAGGCCGGCCAGCTCGGCAACCGCCAGGCGCTTCGTGTTCTGGAGATCAGCCGGCAGACTGGTGCGCGCCTGATCCTTCTGGGGGATAACAAGCAGACCGGAGCCATCGAGCAAGGCAAGCCTTTCTGGCTTCTCCAGCGCCTCGGTCTGCCCACTGCGGAGCTCACCGAGTCGGTGCGTCAGGAAACCCGCCAGATGAAAGCGGCCGTCACCCAGGCGCGTCTCGGAAACTACGCCGACTCGCTCGCCAATCTCGACAAGGTGGTGACCGGCGGCGACGCAGGTGAGCTTGCCAAGCAACTCGTCGCCGAGTGGACACGCCTCAAACCCGAGAACCGCGTGACCACCAACATCCTCGTTTTGGAAAATGCGACCCGACTCATCGTCAACACGAAGATACGGGAAGCGCTTAAGAGTGATGGCGCCATTGCGGCGGAAGACACGCGGCTATCGGTGCTGTCGCCCGCCGGCATGTCGGATCAGGAAAAGCGTTTCGCGCGGTTCTATTCGGGCGGTCAGGTGGTCACCTTTTCTCGCGACAATGCGGGTCTCGGCATCGCGCGCGACACCGAATATCGCGTCGTCGGGACAGGTCGTGATGCGAATGGCCGGCAGGTGGTCCGGATGGTCGACGAACACGGCCGTACCATCCGGTGGGACCCACGTATCGGACGCGCGTCGCAGGTCAATGTATTCCGCAGCGAAGAGCGCGAACTGGCCACGGGTGATCGCATCCAATGGCGGCTGGTCAACCATGACCTCGATCTGAAGAACGCGGAGCGCGGCACGGTCGAGGGCCTGGACGGGCGGGTGGCAACGATCCGGTGGGACCGTGACGGGCGGGTGCAGCAGGTTGATCTGGGGGAGCACAAAACCTGGGATCATGGCTATGCCGAGACGGTCTATTCTGCCCAGTCGAAGACCTATGCGCGCGCCTATGTGCTGGCGCCGGTCAACTCGGGGCTGGTGACCGGTCAGAACTACTACACCGCGATCACCCGCGCCCGGTTCGGCGTGAAGCTGTGGACCGAGGATGAGAAGCGCCTGGTCGACAAGCTCACCCGGCGCTCAGGCCAAAAGACATCCGCGATTGAGGGGCTGGGGCGGCTCGACCGCGATTCGCATCACGCGCGATCGGAACGCCATGCCGAACGCTGGGACCGGGTGCGGGCGCTGACCCGTGAGCAGCGTGAGGAACGCCGGGTCCGGATGTCGCTTGAGGCACGCGGCGAATCGCGGCCCGCCCGGGATCCTCTTACCCGACTCGCCGAACGCATTGCGGGCCGCGCGCAGTCACTGGCTGAAGGCTTCGATCGCTATTTCGAGCAGGTTCTGTCGCGCGGCCGGGAAATGCCGGGCAGCGAGCGGCCGGACGGTGCTGGCGGTCAACCTCGCAACGACCCGCATCACGATCGGGATGGGGGGCCGGACCGGTGAGCACCTGGTCGAAGCGCCGGCAGTTGGTTGCGATCGCGGCAGCCTGCCTGGTGGCGAGCATGGCCCCGCCAGCCGCTGCCGGCGCGCGTAAGCCTGACACCATCGACCGCGAGGTGCTCAGCTGCATCACGCGCGTGGCGGGCGGTCGCACATGGCTCGGGAAAACGCTGTGGGCGCTTGGTGAACAGGAAGGCGGCTGGGTTGGAGCCAAGGTCGCGAACCGCGACGGCAGCTATGATCTGGGACCCTTGCAGATTAACAGCTGGTGGATCCCGAGATTGGCTGCGGCCACCGGCAAAAGCCAGGGCGATGTCGCCTGGTGGCTCCAGAACGACGCCTGCTTCAACGTCGATGCGGCGCGCTGGATTTTCCTCTCCGCGCTTGGCGTCACACATGATTATTGGAGGGCGATCGGGGTCTATCATAGCCCGACCGCGTGGCGACAGCGGCGGTACGCACTGGCGGTCGCTGGCCATTTGAAGCGACGCTTTGGACCTGCCATCTTCGACGCTGACCGCGCGCGATCGGAGATGGCGCCTAAGCGCTCAAACGCGCCCGTTGGCCCTCGCGTCGAGTGATTCCGAGGCTTCCCCCGATGCTTGCCGCTGGAGCTGAGGTTGAGCCATCGGCCGGCTTCACGCCCACTTGTCCAGGTCGTGGCGATAGGAGTGGAAATGACGGATTTGCTAGCCGAGCTCGAACGTATCAAGCAGCGGCGTCGCGGTGCTCAAGCGGAACGGTGGACCGGCTTTGGCGGGCCAACTCCATCTCGTATTGGTAACGCCTCGAAAGGCAGTAATTGGACCGGCCGATAGCTTCCGATAGTTTTTTTGGTTGATTTGGCCGTCGCGCACATCCTTCAAGAAGCGACCGGCATGCCGATCGCATGACCGAAGTATCCGCTGAACTAGGGAGCTTCCGCTGTCCGAGGTTGCAAACCCGAGCGTTAAATTCGGCGCGAGCAGAATCTTCCCGAAAATCGATTCCTGGCGACCGTTTATCGCCGCATGCATTCCTTTGGCATGATCAGTGACCATTAGATATTTCGCTTGAGGATCGAAATCCGGACTGCCGGTGATCGCGTCTTGAAGCAGTGCCCAGGCGAGACGCTCCTGGTTCGCGGCTAACCCATGGAACTCGAACCCGCCAGGATGAGCCGTAAACATCGTCGCATGCCCGCCCTGCGGCGATGGCACGACAGTGCTGACCGCGATAGACGCGAACGACACATGGGTCTCCACCGACAATAATTGTGTTGGTGTCGATCGTGAAGACGAACCGGAAGTGCACCAGTAGGTCTTCGGCGCGCTTCAGGACAGACGCAGTGGTCACGGGAATGCTATATAGAGGCTTCTCGCGCCCGTTGGCCCGGTCGCGGTGTTGACCTCTCGACGCGTATTTTGGGCTGAGCATTTTTCCTGCGCTCAGCATCTGCACTTTACCGCCGGGGCCGATCCTGACCTCGCCAACAGCGACAGGCTCGGAAAACTCGAACGTGACCGTATCGTATACCGGACTACGAGTCATGGCGGTCCTCTGCGATGCTGGGGACAGCATTTGTGCCCGAATTGTGCCCTTGAATGAAAATCGAAGGGGAGGTAGGGTCTAAAAATCGGCAGATTTCTGCCGTTTTCGTCGTTCGGATGGTGATTGATTGTTTGCTTTGGAGACCGACGCTCTAACCAACTGAGCTACACCCCTAGGCCGTCGCGGGCCTTAGCGCGACGTTGCCACCTCGGCAAGCGCTTCACGCCGCGACGGCGGAAGAACCCTCGCCCCAGTCGCGCAGCGCGATGCTGCGCGCTTCCTCGACCGGCAGCGGGCGTCCGAAATAATATCCCTGCACCTTGGTGCAGCCCAGATCCTGCACCATGTGGTGCTCCGATTCGGTCTCCACGCCTTCCGCGGTGGTCGCCATGCCAAGGCTCTGCGCCAGCGCGACGACGGCGCGGATGATCGCGATCGCTTCCTTCTCGCCTTTCGATGCGCCCTGTACGAAACTGCGGTCGATCTTGATCGACGAGAAGCGCGTGCGGCTGAGATAACCCAGCGAGGAATAGCCGGTGCCGAAATCGTCGAGGCTGAGGCGCACGCCCAGATCGAGGATGCGCTCCAGCACCTGGATCGCGCCGGTGCCCTCGCGCATGAACACGCTCTCGGTCACTTCCAGCTCGAGCCGGTCGGCCGGCAGGCCGCTGTTCGCCAGCGCCTGTGCTACAACCGTGACGAAGCTGGGGTTATGCAGCTGCTCGGGCGACACGTTGACCGCGACGCGGATCGGCGACGGCCATTTCGCCGCCTCGTCGCACGCGGTGCGCAGCACCCATTCGCCGATCGGCACGATCAGCCGGGCATCCTCGGCCAGCGGCACGAACTTCACCGGCGAGACATTGCCGTGCTCGGGGTGGTTCCAGCGCAGCAGCGCCTCGAAACCCTTCAGCTTGCCCGTCCCGGCATCCACCACCGGTTGGTAATTGAGGTGCATCTCGTTGTTCTGCACCGCCTTGCGCAGCGCCATTTCGAGCACGCGGCGCTCCTCGGCATCGACATGCAGCTGCGGCTCATAGACATGGAAACCGCCGCCGCCGCCGTCCTTTGAACGGTACAGCGCGAGATCGGCCGAACGGATCAACATCTCGGCGGTGCGCCCGTCGCGCGGGCCGAACGCGACGCCGACGCTGGCGCCGATATACAGCGTGTGCTGGTCCATCTCATAAGGTTGCGACAGATTGTCGACGATCGCCTGGGCGAGCCGCTCGCAGCGCGCCGAGTCGCTCGCGTCGCGCACCACTACGGCGAACTCGTCGCCGCCCAGCCGCCCGATCACCTCATTCTCGGTGACCAGCTGGCCGAGCCGTTCCGACACACGCCCAAGCAACCGGTCGCCGACGGGATGGCCGAGCGTGTCGTTGACCGCCTTGAACCGGTCGAGATCGATCATCATGAAGGCGCAGCGCGAGCCCCATTTCTCGGCCTCTGCCATGGCATGGGCCAGCGCCTCGTTGACCAGCAGGCGGTTGGGCAGGCCGGTCAGCGTGTCGAACCGCGCCATGCGGTTGATCTTGTCGGTCGATGCGCGCTGCTCGGTCACGTCGGAGCCGACGCCGCGGAAACCGGTATAGGTGCCGTCCTCGTCGAAACGCGGCGTCGCGGCGATCTCGAACCAGCGTTCCTCGCCCTGGACATGGACCGAGAGCAGCAGGTCGCGGAACCCCTCGCGACGCTTCATCTTCTCGGCCAGTTCGCGCAGGCCGGCGGTGAAGTTGCCCGCATCCCAGGTCGGCCCGGCCAGCACCTGGAGAAAGGGCAGGCCGTTGATCGAGGCGGGGTCTAGGTCGAACGACAGCGCGAAACGCGGCGAGGCGCGAATCACGCGGCGATTGGCGTCGGTCTCCCACAGCCAGTCGCCATTCTGGTCCTGGAACTCGCGCAGCAACAGGCTGACCGTCTCGTCGCGCTCGGCCAGCGAGATCTCGCTCGCGCGGATCACCACCAACGCCTTGCCGCGCCCGTAACAGGCGATCATCAACAGCGTCGCGAACAGCGCGGCGGCGGCCGCGAGCAGGGGGCCACCGACCACGAACAGCATCGCCGTCACGGAGGCGCCGAGCACGAAGATGAAACTGAGCGTGGCAAGCGGCAGCGCGGCCATCGCCACCGCGGACGCGGTGAGCAGCAGCGACAACACGATCCACAGCCCGAGCGCGATGCCGGCATCGGCGCGCAGGCCGATCGCCAGCGGCGGCACCGACCATACCGCGCCGAGCGCAAGGCCCTCGAGCACCGTGTCGCGCACGTCCTTGAGCGTCGCGGTCTGCGCCGTGCGCTCGCGCGAGGCGAGGCGGCGCAGCGTGACGGTCGCGGCGACCGCGGCGACGGTCGCGCCCCAGCACGCCACCGCCCAGTGCGGCACGAGATGCTCGACGATCAGCGCGACCAGCGCCGCGCCGATCACATTGGCGCCAAGCATGAACAAGGCGAGCTGGCTGCCGGCATTCAACTGCGCGGCGCGAATCGGCGCCCAGTCGGTCGAATCCGCCGGATCGTACAGGCCGAGCAAGGCACGCGCATCGATGCGCGGCTGGGCGAATTGGGAGGAGGGCCGATTGCTCTCGCGCGATCATTTGCGCAGCGATGGTTATCACTTGGTTAGACGCGGCGGCCTTGCGACGAATTTATTACGGGTGCGGTGAGGGCCAGAACTCCCTCTCCCCTTGTGGGAGAGGGAAGGGGCCTATTGCGTAGCAATGGGAAGGGTGAGGGGGACTCACTCGACCGTTACGTTGGGCGTTGCTGCGCAACCCGCGCCGCAGCGCGCTGCGGCGCCCCCTCATCCGACGCTTCGCGCCACCTTCTCCCACAAGGGGAGAAGGATTTCGCCACGAGTCCCAATCCCCATTCGTCATCCCAGCGAAAGCTGGGATCTCATGCGGCAAAGGCACGACAGACAACCGGGAAATCCCAGCTTTCGCTTGGATGACGCGCATTGGAGTCAATCTCTTGCATTAACGTCCGCACGTCGCCGCGGCGGTATCGGATGTGAAACACGTCCACCATGGCGATCGGCTCGCCAAAAACCACCTACCCTCCAGCCACCATCCCGGCCCGCAACACTCGCAACACATTCCCCCCCATCACCTTGCCGATATCCGCATCGCTGAACCCACGATCGATCAGTGCCTGCGTCACCGCGACGACCTGGCTCGAATCGAACCCGGTGGTCACCGCCCCGTCGAAATCCGAACCCAGCCCGACATGGTCGATCCCCACCACATCCCGCACATGCGCGATCGCCGCCGCCGCGGCTTCCGGCCGGGTCGAGCAGATCGCCGCATCCCAGTATCCGATACCGATCACGCCGCCGGTCTTCGCAATCCCGCGAATCTCGTCATCGGTCAGGTTGCGGTTGACCTTGCACGTCGCCTGCACGCCGCCATGGCTCGACACGATCGGCCGCCGCGCCATCGCGATGACCTCGGCGACCGTGGCATGGCTGGCATGCGCCACATCGACCACCATGCCGAGCGCTTCCATCCGCCGCACCACCTGCCGGCCGAGCGGGGTCAGCCCGGCCTTGGCCATGCCGTGCATCGACCCAGCGACCTCATTGTCGAAGAAATGCGCCAGCCCGGCCATGCGGAACCCCGCGGCGTGCAGCCGGTCGAGATTGGCGAGCTTGCCTTCGATATCCTGCAACCCCTCGATCGACAGCACCCCGCCGACGACCTTCCACCCCTTCGCCCGATCGGCGAGCAATTGGTCGAGCTGCGCCGGCGTCTCGATCACGCGCAGCTGCCCACCCGACATCTCGGCATACCGGTGCAGCTTCTCGGCGTGCCACAGCGAGCGCTCAAGCAGCGATCCCCAAGTGCGCACGGGTTGCAAATCGGCGATCGCCAGCGCGGTGATGTTGTCGGTATCGGCCGGGTTGGCGTCGTAATTCTGGCCCTTGGGCGTCTTGGTCACCGACGAGAAGACCTGCAGCGCGTAATTGCCCGCCAGCAGCCGCGGCAGGTCGACCTGCCCGCGATTGGCCCGCACCAACGGGCTGCGCTGCCACAGCAGGGTATCGGCATGCATGTCGGCGATCTGCAGCGTGGCGTGCAGTGCGCGCGCGCGGTCGGTCACCTTGAGCGGGACGGCCACGACCTTGTTCATGCCGCGCTCGACCATGCCGGGCGCGAAGATGAAGAACGCCGTCGCGCCCAGCGCCACCAGGCCGAGGAAACCCAACAACAGCTTGCGGATCATGGGCTACGCTCCAGCGTCACGAAGTCATATGCCGGCCGCTCGCCCTCGGCCGAGTGGCTGTCTCGCGCCGTCTCGCGCAGCCCCTCGAACGGCGGCACCACGACATCGCCCTCGGCATCGAGATGCACCTCGGTCAGCTCGATCCGGTCGGCGCGCGGCAGGAACAGCTTGAACACCTCCACCCCGCCGATCACCATCACCTCGCCCGGACCGGCCAGCGCCAGCGCCTCGTCGCCTGAGGCGACCGGCTCCGCACCCGGCGCGGTCCAGCGCGCATCGCGCGTCAGCACGATATGCCGCCGCCCGGGCAGGGGCGCGGGAAGGCTGTCAAAGGTCTTGCGCCCCATGATCATCGCCTTGCCCATGGTCAGCGCCTTGAAGCGCCTGAGGTCGGCCGGCAGGCGCCATGGCAACGCGCCATCGCGCCCGATGACGCCATTGTCGGCGCGGGCGAGGATCAGGGTGATATGGGGGGCGGGTGCGGTCATGCGCGCGTCAGACCGGCGCGCGAGGCAGTGTCAAGAAGATCGCTCGGTACATCCGTCACCCCCCGGTTCGATATGAATTACAGATGTAGTCGTCGACGCACTGAACGCCGCCTGAACCGATCAGACCGCGACCGGCGCCTTGATATGGGCTTGCGCGGCATAGCCGGTCAGTTCGAAATCCTCATACTCATAGGCGTCGATCGACGGCGCCTTGCGCAGGATGGTCAGTGTCGGAAGCGCGCCGGGTTCGCGCGACAGTTGCTCGCGCGCCTGGTCGAGATGGTTGGAATAGAGGTGGCAGTCGCCGCCGGTCCAGATGAACTCGCCCGGCTCCAGCCCGCATTGCTGCGCCAGCAGCATGGTCAGCAGCGCATAGCTGGCGATGTTGAACGGCACGCCGAGAAAGATGTCGGCCGAGCGCTGGTAAAGCTGCAGGCTCAGCTTGCCGTTCGCGACATGGGTCTGGAACAGGCAATGGCACGGCGCCAGCGCCATGGCATGCAGGTCGCCCGGGTTCCACGCCGAGATGATCTGACGGCGCGAGGCGGGGCTGGTCCTGATCTGCTCGATCAGCTCGGCGATCTGGTCGATATGCCGGCCATCCGCGGTCTCCCAGTCGCGCCACTGCTTGCCGTACACCGGGCCGAGTTCGCCGGCCTCATCGGCCCATTCGTCCCAGATGCTGACCTTGCGGTCGCGCAGCCACTGCACATTGGTGTCGCCGCGCAGGAACCACAGCAGCTCGACGATGATCGAGCGCAGATGGAGCTTCTTGGTGGTCAGCACCGGAAAGCCCTTGGCCAGGTCGAAGCGCATCTGGTGGCCGAATACCGACAGCGTGCCGGTGCCGGTGCGGTCCATCTGCGCGGCGCCGGTATCGAGCACGCGCTGCATCAGGTCGAGATATTGCCGCATCGTCTAGCCCAGCTTGCAGGGTTTGATCGCCGCCGGATCGGGGCGCGGGCCCACGGCGCGGAACATCGCAAGATAGCCGCCGGCCGAAGGCATGTCCTGCATCGCGACCTGGGTATAACCCACCGCGGCGAATTCGCATTTGAGCAGTGCCGGCGGCGTGCCGTGGTTCTGCGTCGCGCGGTTGGCGTCGACCACTACCACCAGCCCACCCGGGCGCAGCGAAGGCCGCATGCGCCACAGGAACTCATAGGGCTGCTGTATCTCGTGATACATATGGACCATGAACACGCGGTCGAAGCTGTTGTCGGGCAGCTTGGGGTTGGCCGGCTCGCCCAGCCGTACGCTGACATTGTCGAGCCGCTCGCGTGCGACGCGCTGGGCCAGGGCGTCGCGCACCTCGGGCACGATATCCTCTGCCAGCACGCGCCCGTCCTTGCCGACACGGGCGGACAGGCGGATCGTGTAATAACCCTCGCCGGCGCCGATATCGGCCAGCGTCATGCCGGGCTTGATGCCCGAACGATCCATCACCGTGCCCGCCTCGTTGAGCCGGTCGCGTGCCTCCTCGCTCGACCAGCGCGGCGAGACGATGCTGGCGACGGGGCGGTCGGCGGCGGGGAAGGGGCCGGGCTCGTCGGCGCTGTGCTTGAACAATGGCGTCGAGCCATCGCAGGCAGCCAGCAACAGCGCCAGGCCGATCACCGCGCGTTTCACGTGCGAGGCCCCCGCATCGCTCAATCGACGTCCTCCACCTCGACCGTTTCACCGGTGACGCGCTGCGACAGGGCGGCGGCCATGAACTTGTCGAGATCGCCATCGAGCACATCGGACGGGCTGGTCGAGGTCGCGCCGGTGCGCAGGTCCTTCACCAGCTGGTATGGCTGCAGCACATAGGAACGGATCTGGTGGCCCCAGCCGATATCGGTCTTGGTCGCGTTCTCGGCATTGGCGATCGCCTCGCGCTCGGCCAGTTCGCGCTCGTAGAGTCGGGCGCGGAGCTGGTTGAACGCCTCGGCCTTGTTCTTGTGCTGGCTGCGCTGGTTCTGGCACTGCACGACGATGCCGGTCGGCAGATGCGTGATACGCACCGCGGAGTCGGTGGTGTTGATATGCTGACCGCCGGCGCCCGAGGCGCGATAGGTGTCGATGCGCAGATCGGCGTCGTTGACCTCGACCTGGATATCGTCGTCGATCACCGGATAGACCCACACCGACGAGAAGCTGGTGTGGCGCCGCGCCGCGCTGTCGTAGGGCGAGATCCGCACGAGGCGGTGCACGCCGCTCTCGGTCTTGGCATAGCCGAACGCGTTCTCGCCCTTGATCAGCAAGGTCGCCGACTTGATCCCGGCCTGCTCGCCGGCGTGATAGTCGACCAGCTCGACCTTCAT
>NZ_JAQGLG010000018.1 GCF_028292965.1 Sphingomonas bacterium
GTGTTTTGAGAGCGGCGGCTTTGCAGGCGTGCTGTTAACGGCATCAGCGGCACCGCGGAGGTCTTTTCCGCCGGTTTTTGGTGTTTCGCCGTGCGCCGAACGGAGTCCGGGCGCGGTTACGCTGTGGCGAGCGTGACCCATCGGCGCATGTTGAAGGCGATGGCGGCGATCTGCATCTGTGCGGCGGCCTTGGCGAGGCCGCGATAGCGGATGAGGGTGTGGCCCATGCGCCGCTTGAGGGTGGCGAAGGTGGTTTCGACCGCGGCGCGCTGACGCCCGATCAGCCGATTGTAGCGCCTGAGCCGCGGCGGCAGCACTGGGTGGTTCTTGTTGGCCCGGCGCATCAGGCGCGGCTTGATGCCCCGCTCCTGAAGCGCGGCCTGGCGGGCATGGGTGTGATAGGCGGCATCGGCCAGCACGGCGCGCTCGTCGCTCCGGATCAACGCGTCGGCCGGCACTGTGTCGTTGACGTTGGCCGGTGTCGTGATCACCGCCCGGATCAGCCCCGAGCCCTGGTCGACACCGACATGCATCTTGTACCCGAAGCTCGATCCTCCACGCCCTTGGCGCCGGGTGAAGCGGGCGTCCGGATCGCTCGATGGGCGATCCTCGCCATTAGGCCGCGCCGCCGATGTCTCGATCACGGTTGCATCGAGCATCGTGCCCCGCCGCAGGATCAGCCCCGCCTCGTCCAGCTGCCGGTCCAACTCGGCAAACAGCTTCTCCAACACCGCCTGCTCGACCAGCAGGTTGCGAAAGCGGCAGATCGTGCTGTGATCCGGGGCTGCATCGCTCAGCGACAACCCCACGAACCGGCGGAACGACAAGCGGTCCAGCAGCGCTTCCTCCGTCTCCGCGTCCGACAGCCCATAAAGCGACTGCAGCAGCAACACTTTGAACATCGAAAGCGCCGGATAGGCCGGACGGCCACCGCCTTCCCGCAACGACGACAGCAGCTTCTCGAACCGATACCATTTCACCAAATCGTGAAGCCGGTCCAACCGACCGCTCCCCGAACTCAGCTGCGGTGCCAGCGCCTCAACAAAACTGAACTGACCCGTCCGCTTCTCGACCATCGCCGCTCTCCCTGACCAGCAAGAAGAATCAGCTTCCCGCACCTTTTGCAACGGTCCCCTTAGGGGAGAGGGAGAAGCGGTGTCGCCCTATCGTCTGGTGGTGGAGGCCATTACCGATCAACTGACGCTGACGACGATCCTCACGTCAGGCGGAGAACTCGCCGCCAGCGGCCGCGTCGGCCTTGTCGGCGGTGTCGCCATCTATGACCGCATCCGCGTGCAGGACGCACACCAACGCCGCGGCCTGGGCCGCGCGCTGATGGCCGCACTGGGCGATGCCGCCAATCGCGCCGGCGCCACGCGCTGGCTGCTCGTAGCGACCCCCGAAGGCCGCGCGCTGTACGAGACGCTCGGCTGGACGGTGCACGCGCCCTACACCAGCGCGTTCATTCCGCCGGCCTGACCTGGTCCAATCGCAGCGTCGCCGCGACCTCACCCAGCGCCGTACCTGCACGCACCAGCAACCACTCGCCGGGCGCAGCCGCGTCGATCACGGTAGCCGCGCCACCAGGACACACACCCAGGCACTTGGTCTCGACGATGCCGATCGCCGCCTTGCGGCCCTTCTTCAGCCCGAGAAACTGGCGCAACGCCTTGGCGAGCGGCGTGCGCCGCTTCTCACCAAAGCCGCCATCGAGGCGCTTCGAGCATTTCCCACAAACCAGGATGGCACGCTCCCACCGCGCACCAACCTTGGATTTCACGCCGTTGGGCGCCACGCCCGCGCGTCTTCGGCGGCCTTGAGCACATCGTACGCCGCCTGGATCGCCTGGAAGCGTTTGGCGGCGTCGGCGTCGCCGGGGCGCAGATCCGGATGATGCTCCTTGGCGAGTTTCCGCCACGCCACACGCACCGCGTCGAAATCGGCATCGCTGTCGAGCTCGAGCATTTCCAGCGCACGCATCTCGTCGCGCGAACGCGTGCCGTCGCCGGGGCCGCCCCAGCTATAATGCTTGGCTTCGGCGAAGCCATTGGCGGCGCGCGTCTCGTCAGCCTCGCGCGCGGCGGCCTCCTCGGCGGTCAGGCCCTCGAAGTAATTCCAGCCACGGTTATATTCGCCGGCATGCTCTTGGCAGAAATACCAGCGGTCCGGGCTGTTGGGCGATTTCGGCGCAGGGCAATTGCCCGGCTGATCGCACCCATAGCGATCGCACATGCGGACCTGGGTCGCCTCGCGTGAGCTGCCATAGCCACGCCAGCGGGGAAAACCCCAGTCTGCGGATCGGGTGGAACGCGTCATCGCGCCCGAGATAGAGGGCCCCGGCCGCGACGCAAGCGCCAGTTCGCTATTGCGGCATGATAAAACGCACCCGATTGCTGCTGCCGCCACAGGCTAGGCCGCCATTGGGCCGGTAGGTAGCCTCATAGCGTGCACCCCCGATCACACCCGTGCCCGCCTTGGTGAACACGAACGGCGGATAGGCGATCACCGCGCGCGGGGCGAGCACCTTGCCATCGGCGGCGATGTCGAACTGGATCTGCGTCCAGCCTTCGAACCCCCAACGCATCGCCTCCGTCGGGAAAGCGTCGCCGCCACCGGCATGCAGCAGATGGGGCGGCGAATCGATCAGCGCGCATTGCTTCTCGTCGAGGCCCGACAGGTCGAAGGAGGCGCGCGCCGCAGCGACATCGCCGGTCCGCGCCTCGAGCGATGCGAGCCGCATCAACGCCGCCGTGCGCAGCGGCGAGGTGCGGTCGAGCGTTAATTCATCCGCCACGGCCTGGAGCGCGGCGCGCGTCACTACCTTGTCGTGGCGCCCGGTCGCGTCGGCGATGGCGAGGCGGATCGCGGCGCGCGCCTCGGCACTGGTGGCGAAGCGCGGATCGTCCAACGCCCGAGTCGCCTGGTCGACATAGCCATGCCACCCATTCCTGGAATCATACTCATCGCCCCACAGCATCCGGGCGAATTCGAGGCGCGCCAGCGGCGGCGCATCGGCGGTATCGAGCAGCGCGAGCCCACGCCGTGCCGCCGCGACTGCTTCGTCCGTCGGCGTCACGCGGTTGGTCGCGATGCCGTGCAACAACGGCACCAGCACCAGCGGGTTTGCGCCTTTCGCGCCGTCGGCAGCGGCAAGCCGGCTGCGCAGCTGGGGCAGAATGGCGGCGTCGGACCCCTCCAGGTCGAGCCGATCGATGTCGTGATCGCCCAGCCAGGCGGAGAGCCGGCCAGAGAGATGCGTAAAGATCGAAGGCGTGGGAAACGCCGTCGAACAGCGCATTTCGACACGGACGCGGTAGCGGAAGAACCCCGGCAACCCTTTGGTCTGCGCCGCCGTCCACGACCAGTCGCGCACGGCGCGGGCGAATTCGAGCCCGGCCGAGCCACCGCCTGCCGCGTAGATCGGCGAGACGTCGATCACCCGGCCGTCATCGCGAATCGAGAATTGTACGACCGCCGCGTCGCCGGGCTTGAGCCCGGCCTCTCCACCGCAAGGTGGTGGTTGCATCTGCACCCCGGGATCGAAATCGCCCTTCGGCAGGCGTCCCGCGCCCGTCATGGCCATATATTGCCGCGCCCCATCGCTGTCGCCGAGCAACAGCGCGGCGATCGAATAATCAGAGCGCGCCGCGACGTCATAAAGGTCGGTCTTCTCGGTCAAGCCGCCGAGAAGCTTGACCGCCTCGCCCGCTTTGGCCCGCGCCGCGCGGTAGTCGCCGCTATTGAGCAAAGCGCGACTTTCCGTCGATCGGACGATCGCCACGGTCTTGTTGTCGAAGTTGTTCGCCGCGATCAGCGCATCGAGCCGCGCCACGTCGGCGATCGCGGCGGGGCCATCGGTAAAGGTTTCGGTCGTGATCAGCCCACGCAATGAAGACAGTTTGACGGCCGGCTCGGCCGCCAGCGGGAGGGACTTGCGATAGGCGTCCGCCGCAGTGGCATAGTCGAGTTGTGATTCGGCGATCTGGCCGATCGTGAACCACGACAGGTAACGGTCCTCATCGAGCGTGGCGTCGCCGCTCGGCAATGCGGCCAGCCCGCCGCGCGCCTCGACCGCGGCTTCTTCCGGCCGGGCGAGCTGGAACAGGGTCCGGCTCTTGCGCAGCCTTATCAGCGCCAGGGTGCGCCGGGAGACACCTGGGCGTTGCTCGAGCGCCTGCCACGCCGCTAGCGCACCGGCATAATTGCCGTCCGAGTCGAGCTTGGTCGCGGTGTCGAAATCCTGCTGCACCGTCGTCGCCGGCCGCGTCTGTGCTGCCGCCGGTGCGACGACAACGAGTGCCAAGCCCGTCGCGCACCACCAAAGCCTGTTCATCACGCGTCCCTTTTCCCCGCTATCGCAACAGCATGCGGCAGACGCGGGAAAAATACCAGAGGGCCTGTAAGCCGGGTTCTGTGCCGCCCTTGCAGGCGGCGGCGACCATTCCTCTAGGCCGGCATTTGCATGCCGGCTCAAGCAACCAACCCGGGCGACGAGCTGAAACGAAGCCCATATGCCGCCCCTATTCGGTCTTGCTCCCGGTGGGGTTTGCCGTGCCGCTTCCGTTGCCGGTCGCGCGGTGCGCTCTTGCCGCACCCTTTCACCCTTGCCGTGCCCGAAGGCGTTGGCGGTCTGCTCTCTGTGGCACTTTCCCTGGGGTCACCCCCGCCGGGCGTTACCCGGCACCGTCGTTTCGCGGAGCCCGGACTTTCCTCGCGATGCCGAAACACCCCGCGGCCGCCCGGCCCTCTGGTGGGATGCGCTTAGCCGTCCCCCTGGGGTTTTGGCAACAGCAGGGCGAGCAGGATACATCTGCACTCCCCATCGATCGTGCCGTCGATCAGTTCGGGGCGGTAACGCCGCTGGAAGGCGACGACCGCGGCGAGCTTGTCGGAGACGTCATAGCCGAAGCGTTCCAGCGCGATGAGAAAACCGGCATCGGTCCAGCCAGGATCCATCAGATTCTTCGTCGGGCGCGGCAACGCCAGGCGCAGCCGCGCCAGCCTGCTCCACGGAAACAGCTCGCCCGGATCCTGCTTGCGCATCGGCGCGATATCGGAATGGCCGACGACATTGCCGCGCGTGATGCCGTGGCGCTCCTTGATCTCGGAAACCAGCGGGATCAGCGCGTCGATCTGTTCGTCGCTGAACGGGCGATAGCCGAGTTCATGCCCGGGATTGACGATCTCGATCCCGATACTGGCGGAATTGACGTCCTCGATGCCGCGCCAGCGCGCCCTGCCGGCATGCCAGGCACGCTTGTCCTCGGCGACGAGGCGGTGGATCCTGCCGTCCTCGTCGATCAGATAATGCGCCGAAACCTCGGCCACCGGATCGCACAGCCGGTCGAGCGCCGCCGCCGCATCGACCATGCCGGTATAATGCAGCACGATCATCGACACCCGCAGCTTGCGCGCGTTGAAATTGGGCGATGGCGTGTCGATCATCATGGGGCAATTCCTGCGCGGGCGGTGCGGATCGTCACAATGGCGACCCCCGCCATGGCGATCGCACCGCCGAGCAGCATAAGCATGGTCGGCGGCGTGCCGAAATACCAGCCCGCCACGAACACCGAAATGACCGGCGCCGCCAGCGTCAGCGGGGTGACGGTCGAGACCGGGTGGCGCTGCAGCAGCCACGACATCGCCCCCTGCCCCAGCACGGTCGAGCCGATCGCCGAAAAGCCCACCGCGCCCCAGGCGTTCAGCGGGATATGGCCGATGCCGCGCATCGCCACGGGTTCGAAGATCAGCGCCAGCCCGCCAAGCACGATCGAACCCCAAAAACCGATCCAGGCATAGATGGTCAGCACCGGCACCCCGATCAACGACCGCTGGATCAGCGAGCAGATCGCCCAGATCATGCTCGCCAGCGCGGTCAGCATGAGCCCCGGAATCTCGCGCGCCGCCGACGGGTCGAACACCAGCAGCAGCACGCCGCAAAACGACAGGACGATGCCGACGACGCGCGGCAGGTGGATGCGCTCGCCGAACAGCATGATCGCCAGCAGCAGCGAGAAGGGCACGGCAAGCTGGCTCGCGATCGCCAGCGCGCCGACATTTTCCGAGATCGCCAGCGAGATATTGATCGCGATGTAATAGGCCCCGCCCGACAACAGCCCCAGCGCGGTCAGCGCGCGCATCTTGCCGGGAATGATGCGCAGCGAGGTGGCGCAGACCAGCAGCACGATCGCCTGGCGCAAAAAGGCGGCGGTTAGCGGCGCGACCGCATCGACCGCGATCTTTACCGCGACGTAATTGAGGCCCCACAAGATATTCATGCCCGCGGCCACGATCATGTCGCGGCCACCGAAGCTGCCCGGGGCGGGACGGAGAAGGGCAGCCGGTTCCACGCGACCGGCTTGCGGCGCGCCTTCGCGAAAGTAAACCGTCAGGCGGCGGCTGAGCTGCGGCTGATCACCCCGGTCGGCTCGTACAGCCCGCGATAGGTCGGACTGGGACGGAAGGCGTCGGTCTGGCCGATCACCGTCTCGCCGGCACCGAGCACCAGCAGGCCGCCCGGCCGCATCACCTCGGCCAGTCGCGCGAACACGTGGCGGCGCATCGCCGGCGCGAAATAGAGCAGCACGTTGCGGCACAGGATCACGTCGAAGCGCCCGATCGGCAACGGATCGTCGACCAGGTTGAGCTGGCGGAACTGCACGCGGCGGACCAGTTCGGAACTGGCGACCCAGTCTTCGCCGACGGTTTCGAACCAACGCATCATCCGCCGTACCGACAGGCCGCGCTGGATCTCGAATTGCGAGAAACGCCCTGCCCGGCCGCGCGCGACCGAGGCATCGGAAATATCGGTCGCGACGATCTCGGGCACCTTGTCCTCGCTCACCGCCTGTTCGGCGAACAGCATGGCGAGCGACAGCGGCTCCTGCCCCGACGAGCATCCCGCCGACCAGATCCGCACCTTGCGATTGAGATCAGGCGTCTGCACCTTGGCGACCGCCTCGGCGACCATGTCGAGCACGGCAGAATCGCGGAAGAACGAGGTTTCCTGGTTGAGCAGCGCGTCGATGATCTGGTTGCCCACCTTCTTGTCGCGCGCCGCGAGCAATTCGCCGGCGAGCTGGTCGAGCGTCTCCAGCCCGCGTTCGCGCAGCACTGGCTTCAGCGCGGTCTCGATGCGCCATTCGCGATTGGCGTCGAGCTGTTGCCCGGTGCGCGATTCGAGCAACGACGCGAAGACGCTGGTGACGGCGGCCGGGCGCTGGCGTGGCGCGGGACTCAGCATCCCGGGCGCCTGCGCGCGGCGATCAGCTTGCCGATCTCGACCGGCGTGAGGATCGCGCTGGCGCTGCCATTGGCGGCAACCGCGCCGGGCATGCCCCACACCACCGAGCTGGCCTGATCCTGCACCACGACGCTGGCGCCGCGCCCGACCATGCGCTGCGCGCCGTCGGCGCCGTCACGGCCCATGCCGCTGAGCACGATGCCGAGTGCGCGCGGGCCATAGAGTTCAGCAAGGCTTTCGAACATCGGATCGACCGACGGCATGCAGCCGCTGCGCGAAGGCTCGGTGGTGAGGCGGATCGCGGCCCCGTCGCCACTCGCCACGACCCGCATATGCGCGTCACCGGGGGCGATGACCACGCGGCCCGGGCGAATGCGCATATGATCGGTCGCGACATCGCACGGGCGCGCCGCAAGGACGGATACCTGGGCGGCAAAATAAGGCATGAACGAGGTCGGCAGATGCTGGGTGACGAGGATCGGCAGCGGAAAACCGGCCGGAATCTCGCGCAGCAACAGGCTCAGCGCGTGGATGCCGCCGGTCGACGCGCCGATCGCGACGATATCGAAGCTGGTCGCGGCCTGGCCGGCATTGCTCGACATAACGGCGACGCCGGTCGGCGCGATCTCGAACAGACGCAGCAGCTTCTCGCTGATCGCCTGCGAGAATCCGCCGGTGAAACCGCCCGCTTCGGGCTTGACCAATGTGTCCGCGGCGCCGAGCGCCAGCGCCTCGATCGTCGCCGTCGCGCCCTCGCCGCAGGACGAGGAGACGATCAGCACCTTGGCGCCAAGGCCGGTCGTGATGAGATCGGGTAAGGCGGCAAGCCCGCTGACGCCGGGCATCTCGATATCGAGGATAATCGCATCGACGCGGTTCTGGCGGAGGAAACCCAGCGCGGCATCGGCGTTGCCGACATTGCCGGCAACGATGAAACGACCGCTGGCCTCGATCGCCCGCGCGATCACCGCCCGCGCGACGACCGAATCATCGACGATCAGGATACGCGGAAAGTCCGGTCGGCTAAGCGCCGCCGCATCGGCCCGAAGAGGGATTGAAGGCATGTTCGTGGCGGCCGATCAGGCCATGCCGACGATCTGAAGCTTGCTTTCCAGCGTCTCGCGATCGAACGGCTTCATGACATATTCGTCGGCACCGGCCTCGATCGCGGCGCGGATGTGCGCCATCCCGTTTTCGGTGGTGCAGAACACCACCTTGGGCCGCGTGGTAAGCGCGCTGTCGCGCAGCGCACGAAGGAAATCCATCCCGCTCATCACCGGCATGTTCCAGTCGAGCAGCACGACGTCGGGCGCCGAGGCAAGGCAGCTATCCAGCGCCTCGCGGCCGTCACCGGCCTCGCTGACCTCGAAATTGAGCGTCTCGAGGATGTGACGCGCCACCTTGCGGATCACCTTGGAATCATCGACCACCAGGCACGTCTTCATCGGTTCTTGTCCTGTCACAGGGATTATCGAGCGGTCTGCCCGAAATGCGTAATGTTCTCGTTAATGGCGCTTTTCGTGAATTACGCGGCCAGCGCGGCGCCACCGGGGATCAAAGCGCGCAAATCGATGACCAGCACCGGCTCCCCATCGCGCTCGATGATCCCGCAGCCGGCCGCGCGCCAGCCAAGGTCGAGCACGATGCCCGACGACAGCGGCACCTGGTCGAACGGCGCGACATCCTCCAGCGCATCGACGAGGATCGCGTAATGATGCCCTTCATATTGCGTGATCACGGCGCGCGTCGCCGGCGTGCGTGCGTGATCCAGGCCGAGCGCGACACGCGTATCGATCACTGTCACGACGCGGCTGCGCAGCGCGGCGAGCCCGTGAATCTGACGGTCGGCGCCGGGCACCGGCACGATCGTGCCGATATCGACGACCGATTCGACCTGGCCGGATTCGATCGCGACGGCGCGGCCGGCAATCTGCGCGATGAGGAAAAGCTGCGGCATCACCGGCCTCCCGCCGACTGCGCCAGCGCGGCGAGCAGGCCGGGCCGGTCATAACGGTAGATGCTGAGGTCATTGGCCGAAGCGTTCGCCTCGCGGCGCAGGCGGATCACCGGCGCCTGCGTCCCGGTGGCGGAAGGCGTGGCGTCCATCGTCAGCACGACGGCGGCGCTTTCATTCTTCTTCAGCTTGGCCGCGACGCGGTACCCCGCGCCCTCGAGCACCGGCTTGAGGAAGGTCATCATCCAGGCCTGGTCGGCGCCGTCGATCAGGCACACCGGCGGCGCGGCAGAAAGCTGCTCGCCGCCATGGTTGGCGAACAGCCAGTGCAGGTCGAGCAGCTCGACTTGCTCGCCATCGAGCGCAACCACCCCGGCAACCGGGCCGGGCTCGGCAGCGGGCACCAGCTCGCTCGGCAGTGCGAAGATATCGAGCGCCTCGCTGATAGCATAACCGATCTCGCTATCGCCATCGCGCAGCCGCAATATCGCAACGTCCGCACGGTCCTGCCACGCGCCCATCGCCACCAGCGGCACGATGCCGGCATCGGTCGACAGGCGCAGGCGCCCGGCGGAAAAGCGGATCGCATCGGTCGGCACCAGCTCGATGCGATCGATGATCTCCAGCGCGACGAGCCGCCGCGTGCCGTCGAGATCGTCGAACAGTAGCGCCGATCCGTTATCGACGATTTCCTCGGCGACGACATCATCGACGATCGCCTCGCGCGTGAAATGCAGCCCGGCCGCCGCGGCGATGCCGGCACAATCGAGCAGCAGCATCGGCAGGCCGCTATCGGGCAAGGTCTGCCCGGCATAGACGCCGGCCGCCATCACCGCCGGCGCGGCCGGCTTGATCACCAGTTCCTCGGTGTCGAGCACATTATCGACCGCCAGAGCATAACTGCCGCCCGAGACGCTGACGATCGCCAGCATCGGCACGGTCAGCGGATCGCGGACGAAACCGAGCACATGGCCGAGATCGACCAGTGGCATGCGGCGATCACGCACCGATGCGGCCGGCGTGTCGCCGAGCATGTCGATACGGATCGCGTCGCCACCGACGCGGACGATCTCCTCGATCGCCTGGCGCGGCAACGCGAAACGCTGGCCTTCGACGCCGACGCCGATGGTCGAGATGATCGACAAGGTCAGCGGCACATGAATGGCGATGCACAGGCCCTTGCCCAGCGTGCTGAACAGCTCGATCCGGCCGCCAATCTGTTCGACATTGGCACGCACCACATCCATGCCGACGCCGCGGCCGGAGATCGAGGTGACCTCGTCCTTGGTCGACACGCCGGCCTCGAACACCAGGTCGAGCTTCGCCTTGTCGCTGAGCAGGCGCAGATCGGCCTCGCTGCGTGCGCCCTGTGCCGCGATCTTGCGAATCAACCGCTCGGTATCGATTCCGCGGCCGTCATCGGTGATCTCGATGATGATCTGGTTGCCCGATTGGCGCGCCGAAATCGCCAGCCGGCCATTTTCGCGCTTGCCGGCGATGCGACGCTCCGACGGCGCCTCGATGCCATGGTCGATCGCATTGCGCACGATGTGCACCAAGGGATCGCGCATCATCTCGATCATCTCGCGATCGAGTTCGACATCGGCGCCTTCTATATGCAGCGTCACCGACTTGCCGACCTCGGCCGCGGTGTCGCGTACCATGCGCGGCAGCGCCGAGAACAGCGCATCGATCTTCTGCATGCGCGTCCGCGTCACCGTCTCGCGCATCTCGGTGACGGTCAGTGACAGGCGTTCGAGCGCGGCCTCCACACTGGGGTCCGCGTCATCGTCACGCAGGCGCCGCGCCAGTTCGTTGCGCGCCAGCACCATGTCGGACATGCCGCTCATCATGCGGTCGAGCAGGTCGACATTCAGGCGCACGCTGCGGCTGGCATTGCGCAGCGCCGCGGTCTGGGCCTGCGGCGCGGCGGCCGCGGCACTTTCGGTGTCGGCATGTTCGTCGAGCGCGGCGATCAACAGATCCTCACCCGAATCCGGGAGCGAAGCGCCGACATCGATCGCCTCGACGATCTCACCGATGCGATCGACGATCGCCAGCACGGCATTGACCAGGGCGGTATCGGGGGTGCGATTGCCGTCGCGCACGGCGGCGAGCACGTCTTCGGCGGCGTGGCTCAGGCGCGCGAGGCGCGGCAAATCGAGAAAGCCGCAACTGCCCTTCACGGTGTGGACGAAGCGGAAAATCGCATCCAGCCGCTCGCGATCCTGCGGCGCGGACTCCCACGCGACGATCTCGCCCGAGAGCGCCTCGAGCGTCTCGCGCGTCTCGGCGATAAATTCCTGTAACAGATCGTCCATGGTGCCCCGGCTGATGCGCGGTGCAAGCTATGGACAATGAGGGGTTAAAGGGGCGTTTAGAAGGGCGCCGCCCTCTTCTTACTCCCCTCCCTTCCAGGGCAGGGGAATCGCATATGGATTTTCATCGCGAACAGGATTCTGAGGGTTTCTTCTTTGTGAGGAAGAGGCACTTGGATGGAGACGTTCACGACGTGTTTTTCGGCGATTGAGGATCCGCGTGCCGGCA
>NZ_JAQGLG010000032.1 GCF_028292965.1 Sphingomonas bacterium
CGAAGCGCGCGCGGTCCGCCGCGGCGCGGGCATATTCGGCGTCGGCCGAGGCGATCGAGGTGCCGGCCGAGCGGACCTGCGCCGCCGCCAGCCCCTCATCGGCCGACAGCGCCGACAGCGTGGCCCGCGCGCTGGCCACGCCGGCATCGGCATCTGCGACGGCGGCCTCGGCGGCGCTGACCCGGGCGGCATAGTCCTGCACGTCGATGCGCAGCAGCGGCTGACCGGCGCGCACCGTTTCGTTGTCGCGGACCAGCACGGCCGCGACCAGCCCGCCCACCTTGGGGGCGACCGCGCTGGAATCGGCGTGGAGATAGGCGTTGTCGGTGCTCTCGCTGCTGCGCGGCGCGGTCAGCCACAGCACGCCGGCAACCACGACAGCCAGCGCGATCAGGCCCATCACCAGCGCGTTGCGCGGCACGGCGAAGCGGCGGCGCACGGGGGTGGCATCGGCGAGGGTTTCGGCGGTGACGGGGGCGTTCATTGGCTGAGGACCATCAAGGTGGAGGTTGCCGAGGCGAGCAGGCGCCCCGAGGCATCGGTCAGTTTCGCTTCGGCATAGGCGATACGCCGGCCGAACACGGTGACGATCCCCTCGGCGCGGACCGGGCCGGTGTCGGCGCTCATCGCGCGGTGATAGGCGACCTTCAACTCGAGCGTGGTGAAGCTCTGCCCGGGGGCGAGCTTCGAGAAGGTGGCGATGCCGCAGGCCGAGTCGAGCAGGGTAGCGGCATAACCGCCATGGATCTGGCCCATCGGGTTATAGGCATGTTCGCCGGGAACACCCTCGAACACCGCCCGGCCCTCATCGACCTCAACCAGGGCGAAGTCGAGCGTGCGGCCGATCGGGGGCTGGCCGCCCGTGGCCAGCAGCGCGCGGACATGTTCGAGCCCGGTCGGGCCTTCGATAACGTCGCTCATGCCCTTGCCTCCAGCCCATAGCGGGCAACGATCGCGTCGTGCGTGCGGGTGAGGATCGCATCGGATTGCGCGCCCTCGCCGACGCCGCGGGCCAGCGCCACCGCGCCGACCAGTTGCGCCATCAAGGCCGTCGCCTCGCTCTCCGGATCGGGATGACCGATGCGCCCCAGCACCGCCGCCAGCCGCCCGGTCAGCCCGGCGACACCGGCACCGAAGCGCTCGCGCACCGGCAATTCGGCGCGGGCGAAATCGCCCGACAGCGCCGGTATCGGGCAGCCATGCTCGCGTGAATCGCGATGTGCGGGCGAGAGATAGAAGTCGACATAGGCGCGCAACGCGACATGCGGATCGTCGCCGTCGAGCTGTATGGCGCGGCGCCGGGCACTGTCGAACATCGTGCCGATCGCCTCGGCGACCAGGGCGTCCTTGGATTCGAAATGGGCGTAGAAGCCGCCATGGGTCAGCCCCGCACGCGCCATCACGCCGGCCACGCCGACGCCGTCCGGGCCTTTGGCGCGGATCTCCCGCGCCGCTTCTTTCAATACCCGTTGCCGGGTCTCTGCCTTGTGTTCGTTCGAGTAGCGCACTTGCCGACTCCCTTTATATGACACATATAATATAAAGGCGGACGGAGACAAGAGCGGTGGCCATTAGAGCGATTTCACCGGGCGGAAGCGCGCCGTTCGACCCGGCCGCGCTGACGAACGCGCAGAAATACGGCATCTTCGCGGTGATGGCGTTCGGCCAGTTCATGGCGCTGATCGACATCCAGATCGTCGCCGCCTCGCTGAACGAGGTGCAGGCCGGGCTGTCGGCCGGGCCGGACGAAATCAGCTGGGTGCAGACCGCCTATCTGATGGCCGAGCTGGTGATGATACCTTTCTCGGCCTTCCTGACCCAGGCGCTGTCGACACGCTGGCTGTTCGCGCTGTCGGCCGGGCTGTTCACCCTGTCGAGCGTGCTATGCGGCGCGGCATGGAGCATCGAGTCGATGATCCTGTTCCGCGCGATCCAGGGCTTTGTCGGCGGGGCGATGGTGCCGACGGTGTTCGCGACCGGCTATCAGCTGTTCAGCGGCAAGCAGCGCGCGATGATCCCGGCGATCCTCGGCATGGTCTCGGTGCTGGCGCCGACGCTGGGGCCAACGGTCGGCGGGTGGATCACCGATGCGCTGGGCTGGCGCTGGATTTTCTACATCAACGTCGTGCCGGGCGCGATCGTCACGCTGCTGACGCTGGCGCTGATCCGCGTCGACGGGCCCAATCTGCCGATGCTCAGGAAGATCGACTGGGTCCATCTCGCCTCGATGGCGACCGCGCTGGCGGGCCTCGAATATGTGCTGGAGGAAGGGCCGAAGAACGACTGGTTCGGCGACACCACCATATTGTGCGTGGCGTGGGTGTCGGTGGTGGCGTTCCTGCTGTTCCTCGAACGCTCGTTCCGTTCGGCGGGACCGATCGTGCGGCTGACGCCGTTTCGCAAGCCGACCTTCGCCTTTGCTTGCCTGTTCAACCTGGTGATCGGTTTCGGCATCTATTCGGGCACCTATCTCGTGCCCGTCTTCCTCGGCCGGGTGCGCGGCTACAACGCCTCGGAGATCGGCACGACGGTGTTCATCTCCGGGCTGGCGCAGCTGCTTGGCGTGCCGATTGCGGCAAGCCTGTCGCAGAAGGTCGACCAGCGCATCGTCATCACCTTCGGGCTAACACTGTTCGCGTTCGGGTTGTGGCTGTTCAGCGCGATGACCCCCGACTGGGGCTTCGCGGCGTTGTTCTGGCCGCAGGTGGTGCGCAGCTTCGCGGTGATGCTGTGCATCGTACCCTCGGTCGGCCTCGCGCTGGGCAATTTCGAGGGACCGGAGCTGCGTTATGCCTCGGGGCTGTTCAACCTGATGCGCAATCTCGGCGGGGCGATCGGCATCGCGGTGGTCAATACCTGGCTCGGCGACATGACGCGGCTCCACGCACTCAGGCTGAGCGAGGCGCTCGGCGCGTCACCGCGCGCGGCAGGCGAGGCGTTCGCCGCGCTGACCCGCTATGCCGGCCAGATCACCCCCGACCCGGCGCGCGCGGCGCTGATGGCCGACGCGGTGATGACGCGTATCGCCGGCCGCGAGGCGCTGGCGCTGGCGTTCGACGATGTGTTCCGCCTGATGGCGTATCTGTTCCTGGCGGCGCTGGTGCTGGTGCCGTTCTGCAGGCCTCCGAGCCTGGGGGCAAAGCCGCCGGTGGACGCGCACTAGGCGGCGGTTTTCGTCGCGGGAATTCCCAAAACTGCACTGCCGCGTTAGAAGGGGACGATGATCAACCTCTCCCAGGAAAGCGAGGCGCTCGCCCTGAAACTCGCTGCTGCGCAGCGGGTGCCGGTCGAGGCAGCCATCCAGCGCGCGCTGGAGAATGAGGCCCGTACCACCGGCATCGCGCCCGTCGCGGGCACGCGCCGCCGGATGACCGTCGAGCAGATGTTGGCGCTCGGTTCCGAAATCTCTGCCCTGCCGATCCGCGATCCGCGTCCGCCGAACCAGATCATGGACGATCTCAACGCATAATGATCGTCGTCGGATAGCTCGGCGCTGGTCGCCATCTTCGAACATGAACCCGACGCCGCAGTCTATGCCAGCGCCATTTTGCATGCCGATCGCCTGATGATTTCGGCGGTCAACGTGCACGAAACCGGCATGGTGATGCGCGCACGGCGCGGCGAGGCGGCCGAGCGCCAGATGTGGCGCTTTCTCCTTGTCGAAAACGATTTCGAAATCGCGCCGTTCGACGAGATGCAGGCCCGTGAAGCCCTGACTGCCTTTGGCCGCTGCGGAAAGGGGATCCACGCCGAGGCGAGGCTCAATCTCTCGGACTGCGCGGCTTATGCGCTCGCCAAGACCATGGATGCTCCGCTGCTGTTCAAGGGAGCGATTTCACCGCGACCGATGTGAAAACCTGCGTTTGAAGCACCGATCTGTCGCCGTTGGCTGGGCCGAATGATTTTCGGTAAAGGCTCAATGTCTGAACCGGTAAGGTCGCGACAGTAGCCGTTGATGTCAAACACCCAGCGTCTGGCCGAAGCTCGCAGCGGTCACGATGGCGGTGCTGCCATGCCGTTCGAGTGACAGCAGATCGTCCTTGTCTCCGGTGACCAGCAGGTCCGCTTTTGCCGCCTCGCTCAGTGCCAACAGGAAATCGTCACGCGGATCGCGCGATCGGACCGGCGGCAACCGATCCACCATCTCTGCGAGCGCCTTGATCTGGTTGATCAGTCGCCCGGCCTCTGCGGGTTTGAGGCGCGCGCGAATCCTGTCGCGGCGTGTCAACTCGCGCAACTCGTCGAGCTGGATGGCGTGGCTGATCAGGATGAAACGATGGTCGAGCCAAGCCTGATGAGGCGTGACGGGACGCCACCCGATGACATGAGCCCGCTGAGCAGGATGTTGGTGTCGAGGATGACGCGCACCGGTCAGCGACGCGGCGTCGACCAGAAAGCCTTGCGCGCGTCACCGACTTCTTCGTCGATCAGCTTTTCGATCTCATCGGCGTCGAGGTCACGGTTGCGCGATTGAATCTCGCTGATCGTTTCGCGCATCACCTCACGGTTAACCGCTTCCTCGACACCTTTGAAGCAGAATAGCCCGAGGGTGGCGCGTATGACGACGTGATTACATGCCGCGAGCAATGACCTCATTTCCAGTGCGAAGCTCGCTCGATGGGGAAATCTCGGGGAAAAGAATCCAACGCGGCGTTGAACGATTCTCGCCCTTGCCCGCGTCCCCCTCGCAAAAATCCGGCACAGCGCCGCCCAAAGGCACATCGCTCACTGGTTCGTTGAATTTCGCTGCCGGGTCGGCGGGTGGCACAGCGCGAGCCTCGCCCCTATTCTTCATGGCGCGCCCTGTTCGGCGTGACAACTCAGCGTCGGAGGATCCGGCCCAGGCATGCACTCCCCCAACTCCCACGCCTGGGCCGGAACGAACCCTCCCCGCCGGCCGCAGCTCCCCCGGCTCTCTCCCCCGCCTGGGGGAGCTGCGTGCCACTTTTTTCCATTCGCCCTCATCCGCGGCGTCTTCCGCCCCGGAGCGGGCAGCCATGTCCGAAGGAAACCGACAATGTCGACCATGTACGCCCCCTCCGTCACGGCGTTGCCGCTGCGCCGGCTCGGCACCACCGACATGGCGATCACCCGTGTCGGCTTCGGCGCCTGGGCGATCGGCGGGCCCGACTGGGCGGTCGGCTGGGGCGCGCAGGACGATCGCGAGTCGATCAACGCCATCCGCCACGCCGTCGAGAGCGGGATCAACTGGATCGATACCGCCGCGATCTACGGGCTGGGCCATTCCGAGGAAGTCGTCGCCCGGGCGCTGGCCGAGATGCCCGTCGGCGACCGCCCCTATGTCTTCACCAAATGCGGCCTTGTCTGGGACGAGCATGATCGTCGGGCGACGCCGCGCGAGATCGGCGCCGCCGCCAGCATCCGGGCCGAGGTGGAGGCATCGCTCCGGCGGCTTGGGGTCGAGCGTATCGATCTCTACCAGATGCATTGGCCGGCCAAGGACGGCACGCCGCTGGCCGATTACTGGCAGACGCTGCTCGACCTGAAGGCCGAAGGAAAGGTCCGCGCTGTCGGCCTGTCGAACCATGATGCCGCGCAGCTCGCCGAGGCGGAGGCGATCGGCCATGTCGACACGCTCCAGCCGCCCTTCTCGGCGATCCGCCGCGACGCCGCAGCCGCCGAACTTCCCTGGTGCCACGCGCACGATACCGGCGTGATCGTCTACAGCCCGATGCAGGCCGGGTTGCTGACCGGCCGCTTCTCGGCCGAGCGCGCCGCAACCTTGCCGGCGGATGACTGGCGCTCACGCAACGCGCTGTTCCGTGGCGATGCCCTTGCGCGGAACCTGGCGCTGGCCGCGGCGCTCGCGCCGATCGCCGAGCGGCACGGCACGACGAGCGCGGCGGTCGCGGTGGCCTGGGTGCTGGCATGGCCCGGCGTGACCGGCGCGATCGTCGGTGCGCGCAACGCGGCGCAGGTGTCGGGCTGGCTCGACGCCGCCACGCTGACGCTGACCCGCGCGGACCTGGCCGAAATCGGCCGTGCGATCGAGACGACCGGGGCGGGCACCGGCCCTGTCCTGCCCGTCGCCAACGACCGCGCCGCATGAGCCGCGCACCGATGCGCCTGTTCGGCCTGGCCGGCAGCCTGCGGCGTGAATCCTATTCGATGGCGATCCTGCGCGGGTTGCAGGCGCGGCTCGGACCGGATCGGTCGCTGGCCATCGGCGACATCGGCATGCCGCTCTACAACGAGGACGAGGAGGAAGACTGTCACGCCGCGGTGACCGCGCTGCGTCGCGAGATCGCCGCGAGCGATGGCCTGGTCCTGGCAACGCCGGAATATAATCACGGCGTGCCGGGCCCGCTCAAGAACGCGCTCGACTGGGCCTCGCGGCCCTATGGCGCGTCGTCGCTGACCGGCAAGCCGGTACTGGTGATCTCCTGCTCTCCGGCGTTCACCGGCGGCGTGCGCGCGCACGCGCAACTCAACGAGACGCTGTTGTCGGCCCATGCGATGCCGGTGCCCGGGCCGCAGGCGGTGATCGGCGGCGTCGCGGGCAAGATCGACCAGGGACGGCTCGTCGAGAGGGCCAGTCTCGATTTCCTGGTCGAGGGGATCGAACGCATGGCCGCGATGCGGCATCCGGCGGCGGCATGACCGCGGCGGACGCCGCCGCATCGGGCCCCGCGCCGCTCTCGCCCGCCGCGACACTGGCATGCGCGGTGGCGTGCGGCGCGATGGTGGCGAACCTGTTCTATGCCCAGCCGCTGGTCGAACTGATAGCCGGTGATCTCGGCATCGGCGGCCGGCTCGCCGGGCTGGTCGTCACGCTCACCCAGCTCGGCTATGGCGCGGGGCTGCTGCTCGTCGTGCCGCTCGCCGACCGGATCGAGAATCGCGGGCTGATCGTCGGCGCGATCGTGATGACCGCAGCGGCACTCGCCGGCGTGGCGCTGGCGCAAGGATCGAAGACCTTCCTCGCCGCCACCTTGCTGCTCGGATTCTGTTCCTCCGGCGCGCAGGTGATCGTGCCGTTCGCGGCGTCGCTCGCGCCGGAGGCGACGCGCGGGCGGACGATCGGCAGCGTGATGGCCGGGCTGCTCGCCGGGATCATGCTCGCCCGTCCGGCGGCGAGCCTGGTGGCGCAGGCAATGGGCTGGCGGGCGCTGTTCTGGATCGCGGCGGGCACAATGCTCGCGCTCGCCTTCTGGCTGTACAGGGCATTGCCCCCGCGCCAGCCCAAGGGCGAACCCTATGGCCTGATCCTCGCATCGCTGGGGCGCATCTGGATGAGCGAGCCGACATTGCGCCGGCGCGCCGTGTACCAGGGCATGGTCTTTGCGATCTTCAACATCTTCTGGACCGCGGCGCCGCTGATGCTGGCCCGCGGCTTCGGCTTCGGTCAGCGCGGCATCGCGCTGTTCGCGCTGACCGGCGCGGCGGGAGCGCTGTCGGCGCCGATCGCCGGCCGGCTGGGTGACCGGGGCCATGTCCGCATCGGCACCGCCGCGGCGCTGGCCACGATCACCATCTCGCTGCTGCTCGCGGGCCGGGCGGCGGATCTTCACTCTCTACCGTTGCTGGTGCTGTTCGCCATCACGCTTGACGGCGCCACCCAGGTCAACCAGGTGCTCGGCCAGCGGGTGATCTACGCGCTGCCGGGCGAGGAGCGCGGCCGGCGCAACGCGATCTACATGACGATCGTGTTCCTGCTCGGCGCGGGCGGTTCCGCGGTGGCCACGCTCGCCTTCGGCATCGGCGGCTGGTGGGGCGCGGTCACGATCGGCACGGCATTGGGACTGCTGGTGATCGCGATCTTCGCGACCGAGCCGCGACCGCGACGCGGCGTTGCCGTTCCTGCGCCAAGCGACGCGCGGTGACCCGGCGCAATCTTCCACGAGATCAGGCTTCGATATTTTCGGGAACGCATGGTGCACCAGGACGACAAGGACACGCCGCAAACGGTTTACGTCATCGACGATAATGGCGACCTCCGCCGGTCGATGCATTTTCTGCTCGACACGATGAACATCCGCGCGCGGCTGTTTGCTCGCGCCGAGCATTTTCTCGAAAGTGTCGCGCTTCTCACAGAGGCGCCGATCCTGCTCGACCTGCGGATGCCGGAGATGGACGGCCTGGAGCTCATGCTGGAACTGGACAGGCGAGGCCTGGACTGGCCCGTCATCGTCATGACCGCTCATGGCGACGTGCCGGTCGCGGTTCGCGCGATGAAATTGGGGGCGATCGAATTCCTGGAAAAGCCGTTCGAATCCGAGGCGCTCGAAGCCGCCTTGCGGCTCGCCTTCACCGCGGTCGCCGGCCACTCTCATGTCAACGCCCTGCGCGCCGCCGCCGCCGAACGCCTTGGCCATTTGACGCCGCGCGAAACCGAGGTCGTTCGCGGCCTCGCCCAGGGCAAACCGAACAAGGTGATCGCGCACGAGCTGGCGCTGAGCCCGCGGACGGTCGAAATGCACCGCTCCAACGCGATGGAAAAGCTGAACCTGAAAAGCCTGGCCGAATTGATCATGTTGCTCGAGCACGCCGCACCCGGAGAGTGAGCCGCGCCCGGTGCGTGGCGTTCGCGATCAGGCGGCGATAGAGCGGGCGTCCGGGGAGCGGGCGTCGGGCTTGGGCTGACGGTCGAGATCCCGCATCATCTCCACCAGCACGCGCAAGCCCTGCGGTACCTGTCGGCGGCTGGGATAATAGACCTCGAAACGCGGACTGTGCACGCACCACTCCGCCAGCACGATCTTCAGCCGGCCATCGGCGAGGTGCGCGGCGACATGCCGTTCGAGGCAATAGGTGAGCCCGACACCATCGACCGCGGCGGCGATGGAAAGATCGAGATCGTTGACGGTGAGCGCGCCCGGGGCATCGAGGATGCGGATCTCGCCATCGGCCCGCTCGAACTCCCAACGGTAGATCGAATCGTGGCAGCGCAGCCGGACGCAGGAATGGCTCATGATGTCCTCGGGCACGCGCGGCGTGCCGTGCTTGCGGAGATAGGTCGGTGACCCGACCACGATCCAGCGCAGCGGTGGGCCGAGCGGCACCGCGATCATGTCCTTCGCGATCGTGCCGCCGGGCCGGATCCCGGCGTCGTAGCCGCCGGCGACGATATCGATCATGCCGTCGTCGACGGTGATCTCGAGCTCCATGTCGGGATAGGCGCGGAGATAGTCGGGCAGCACCGGCCGGATCAGCAGGTCGACGGCGTCCTTGGGCACGTTGAGGCGGATCAACCCCTTGGGCGATTGCCGAAAACTGTTGAGCTCCTCCAGCGCGTCGCCGATGTGGCGGAAGCCGAGTTCGAGCCGCTCGATCAGCGCCGCGCCGGCATGGGTCGGCACGACGCTGCGGCTGCTGCGATTGATCAACCGCACGCCGAGCCGCGCCTCGAGATTGCGCATCGCATGGCTGAGCGCCGAGGTCGACACGCCGAGTTCCTCGCCCGCGCGCCGGAAACTGCGGTGCCGCGCGATCACCACGAAGACGTTCAGATCGGCAAGGTCGCTCCTGGAGACGGCCACGGCATCTTCCTCGTACAGCGGCCGACGAAAGCGGCCCGCGCAACGGCCGGCGATCAGCGCCGGATCGGTCGTGCGATGCGGTGCGTCTTACCAAGCTCGGGTCCGCAGCGCTACCCGCAGGGGAAGGGTATGCGGGGTGGCGGGATCGCGGCACTCCGCCATGACAACCGAGGTGACCATGCCGGCAGTCGTCCCGCGCGCGAGGTGGCGCGGGCGGGTCCGACCCGGTCGGCGGCGTTGCTTTCATGCGCACCACGGATCACACCCGCCCTTCCCGCGTTACGCTTCGCAAGGAGTCCCCCATGCATTTCACCATCAACGGCCGCCCGGTCGAGGTCGAGGCGGATATCCGTATCTCGCTGCTCGATCTGTTGCGCGAGGATCTCGGCCTGCCGGGCACCAAGAAGGGCTGCGACCAGGGCGCGTGCGGAGCATGTACCGTGCTGGTCGACGGCGTGCGGATCAATGCCTGCCTGGCGCTGGCGGTGCAATATCAGGGGCGGGAGATCGTCACGGTGGAAGGGCTGGCTGGCGCCGGGGGCCTGCATCCGTTGCAACAGGCGTTCATCGAGCATGACGGTTTCCAGTGCGGTTATTGCACGCCGGGGCAGCTCTGCTCGGCGATCGGCATGATCGACGAACTGAACCGCGGCGTGCCCAGCCATGTCACCGCCGACCTTTCCGCCGGGACGATCGCCCTCGACCATGACGAACTGCGCGAGCGGATGAGCGGGAATCTGTGCCGCTGCGGCGCGTATAACGGGATTGTCGAGGCGATTGCGGAGACGTTCGGTGGGGCGGCTACGGTCGCATCCGAAAAGGAGGTTGCGGCATGAGCGCCACGCTTTCCTTCACCCGTCATGCCGGACTTGTTCCGGCATCCACCGGGCCGCGTAACCACCGGCCGTCTTGTGTGCGGCACCGTGGACCCCGGAACAAGTCCGGGGTGACGGAAATGTGGGAGGCGTGCGCATGACCCCCTTCACCTATGTCCGCGCCGAGGACGTGCCGGCCGCGATCCGCCTCGCTGGTGCCAGCGCGAGCAAATATCTCGGCGGCGGTACCAATCTGGTCGACCTGATGCGCGAGGGGATCGAGCATCCCGCGGCACTGGTCGATGTGACCGGCCTGTCGCACGCCATCACCGCAAGCGCGGATGGCGGACTGATGATCGGCGCCGCGGCGACCAATACCGATCTCGCCGCGCATCGCGCGGTGCGTGCGCATTACCCGCTGCTGACCCGCGCGATCCTCGCCGGTGCCAGCGGACAGATCCGCAACATGGCGACGGTCGGCGGCAATCTGTTGCAACGCACGCGCTGCACCTATTTCTACGACGAGACCGCACGCTGCAACAAACGCGAGCCCGGCGCCGGCTGCGACGCGATCGACGGCTTCAACCGCATCCACGCCATCCTCGGCGCCTCGCCGTCCTGCGTTGCGACGCACCCGTCGGACATGGCCGTGGCGCTGGTCGCGCTCGACGCCGTCGTGCATCTCGACGGGCCGGGCGGCGCTCGCGCCCTGCCGCTGGCCGAATTGCACCGCTTGCCCGACGGCACGCCGCAAATCGAGACACATTTGCGGCCCGGCGAGTTGATCACGGCGATCGAACTGCCTGCGCTGCCCTTTGCCGCGACCTCGACCTATCGCAAGGTGCGCGACCGGGCGAGCTACGCCTTTGCGCTGGTCTCGGTGGCCGCCGCGATCGAGGTGGAAGACGGCCAGGTCCGCGATGTGCGCCTCGCGCTCGGCGGCGTCGCGCACAAGCCGTGGCGCGCTTGGCAGGCCGAGGAGATGCTGCGCGGCGGTCCTGCCAGCAGCGCCGCCTTCCGTGCAGCCGCCGAAGCCGAACTCGCCCCCGCAACCGGGCTGCGCGACAACGCCTTCAAGATCGAACTCGCCCGGCGCACCATCGTCGCGGTGCTCGAGGAACTGACAGGAGTTTCGGCATGACGGGCCCGATGGAAATCGCCGACAAGGTGATCAAGACCGCGATCGGCCTCGCGCCCGATCGCTTCGTGCCCGGTGCCACGCCCGATCCCTTGCGCGACAAGCATGGCGCGCTCGGCGCCCCGGTGTCGCGCGTCGACGGCCCATTGAAGGTTGCGGGGCAGGCGCGCTTCGCTGGCGAGGTGGTGATGGAGGACATGCTCTACGCCGCGCTGGCCTATAGCAGCATCCCGCGCGGCCGCATCGCCACGCTCGACACCGCGGCAGCCGTGGCCGCGCCCGGTGTCGCACTGGTGATGACCTATCGCAACGCGCCCAAGATGGCGGCACCAACCGCCGGCTATGGCAGCACGCTGGCGGTGATGCAGGACGACCAGATCCACTGGAATGGCGAGCCGATCGCTGTGGTGCTGGCCGAAACGCACGATCAGGCCGATCACGCCGCGTCGCTGATCCGCGCGACCTATCACGCGCAACCCGCCGTCACGACCTTCGCTGCGGCGAAGGAGCATGCCCGCACCCCGCCCAGCATCCTGCGCGACCCGACGACGATCGAGGTGGGCCATGCCGAGAAGGCGCTGGCCGAGGCGACGATCAAGGTCGACCGCCGCTATCGCACACCGCGCCACAACCACAATGCGATCGAGCTGCATGCCGTGACGCTGGCGTGGGCGGGCGACCGGCTGACCGTCCATGACGCCAACCAGGGCGTCAACGGCGCCGCGCAGACGCTGGCGCAGGTGTTCGGCCTGAAGCCCGACCAGGTGCGCGTCGTCTCGCCCTATGTCGGCGGCGGCTTTGGCGGCAAGACGCTATGGAGCCACCACATCCTCGCCGCCGGCGCGGCCAGGCTGGCGGGGCGGCCGGTGCGCATGACGCTGTCGCGCGAGGGCGTCTACCGCATCGTCGGCGGGCGCACATTGACCGAACAGCGCGTTGCGCTGGCGGCGAAGGAGGACGGCACGCTCGCCGCGCTGATCCACACCGGCGTGGTGGCGATGACGACGCACAACAGCTGCCCCGAACAGTTCAGCTTTCCAGCCCGCCACCTTTATGCGGCGGACAGTTTCTACATCACCCAGCAGGTCGCCGACATGGACATGCTGGCCAACACCTTCATGCGTGCGCCCGGCGAATCGGTCGGCACCTTCGCGCTGGAATGCGCGATCGACGAACTGGCCGAGCAGCTGAAGCTCGACCCGATCGAACTGCGCAGGCGCATCGAGCCGGCCACGGACCCGACCACCGGCAACGCCTTTTCGGCGCGCCATATCGTCGAGGCCTATGAAAAAGGCGCCGCCGCGTTCGGCTGGGACCAGCGCCCCGCCACACCGCGCTCCCGCCGCGAGGGCGAGTGGCTGATCGGCATGGGCTGCGCCACGGCGACCTATCCCTATTACCGGATGCCCGGCGGCGCGGCGCGCATCCGCCTCACCGCCGACGGCCGCGCCGTGGTCGAAATGGCAAGCCATGAAATGGGCATGGGCACCGCGACCGTGCAGGCACAGCACGCCGCGTTGCGGCTCGGCCTGCCGATCGAGGCGGTCAGCTTCGTCTATGGCGACACCGACCT
Source organism: Sphingomonas bacterium (assembly GCF_028292965.1). Taxonomy (GTDB): domain Bacteria; phylum Pseudomonadota; class Alphaproteobacteria; order Sphingomonadales; family Sphingomonadaceae; genus Sphingomonas. Next base: position 13,027 of record NZ_JAQGLG010000032.1, read on the forward strand.
GCCGCCGGGCACGATCGCCGGAGGTTCATCGCAGACCGCATCGATCGGCGCGGCGATCATCGCGGCGTACGACGCGCTGGTGCCCGAGCTGCTCAAGCTGGCCGGCAATGACAGCCCGCTCGCCGGCCTGTCGGCGGACGAGGTGGTGTCGGCCGATGGCGGGCTGTGCAAGGCCGACGAGCCGGGGCGCTGCGAGAGCTATGTCTCGATCCTGCGGCGTGCCGGGCGCGGCGAACTGGCAGTGGAGGCGGCAGCGCCGGCGCCGCTCGAATTCCAGAAATATTCGATGCACAGCTATGGCGCGCAATTCGCCGAAGTGTGGGTGAGTGAGGTTACCGGCGAGGTGCGCGTGCGGCGTTTCCTCGGTTCGTTCGACTGCGGCCGCATCCTCAACGCCAAGACCGCGACGAGCCAGTTCAAGGGCGGCATCATCATGGGCATCGGCCTGGCGCTGTCCGAGGAAACGCTGTTCGACGAACGCACCGGGCGGGTGATGAACCCGTCGCTGTCGGAATATCACGTGCCGGTGCAGATGGACGTACCGGCGATCGACATCTTGTGGACCGACATCCCCGACCCGCACAGCCCGATGGGGGCGCGCGGCATCGGCGAGATCGGCATCACCGGGGTCGCCGCCGCGATCGCCAATGCGGTGTACAACGCGACCGGTAAGCGGGCGCGCGATTTGCCGATCACGCTCGACAAGGTGATGTGAGGGCGCGGGCTGAAGAAGTAGAAGATATTGGTTCGCGCAGAGGCGCAGAGGCGCAGAGAGGGTGCGTTCGCGGCTTGTGTCTCGCGTCAGCAAAATCATTCCGCCATCCGTCCCGTGCGGGATTTGCGCTGGCGCGCGGAAGGCTCGACCGAGGCGCAACACCTCCGCGTCTCTGCGCCTCTGCGCGAACAAACCTTCTTCTCGCGAATACCCGCCACGTACCGACACTTGATACAGTTTGCGACAGTCGCACGATTGCCCGGCGCGTCGGCTTGTAGCACAAACTCGCGTAACGTTCGGTCTCGGACGGGCAATTTTCCTTCCCGGGAGTCTACACCATGAAGATGAAGTTCGCCCTCGCGACATCGCTGCTCGCGCTTTGCGCGGTCGCCCCGCTCGCCGCGCAGATGCAGGCCACCACCCCGGCACCGGCCACCGCCGATGCCACCGCCGCGACGCATTATGGCAGCTGGGGTTTCGACCTGACCGGCATGGACAAGAGCGTGAAGCCCGGCGACGACTGGTTCGATTTCGTCAATGGCACTCGGGTCAAGAACACGCAGATCCCGGCCGATCGCTCGTCTTACGGTGCGTTCGCGGTGCTGCGCGACCTGTCCGACGCGCGGCTGCACAAGCTGATCGAGGGTTATCAGGTCGGCGACTCCACCCATGTCGACCGCGCCAAGGTGGCGATGCTTTATCAGGGTTTCATGGACACCGCCGCGATCGAGCGGGCCGATGCCGCACCGCTGATGCGGCGGCTGGCGCCGATCAAGGCAGCGGCGTCGAAGGATGCAGTGGCGCGGTTGATGGGTGCGTCGCATGGCGGGTTCGGCGCGAGCTTCTTCGGCTCGGGCGTCAATGACGATGCCAAGGATCCGACGGTCTATGCGCTGTCGCTGCGCCAGTCGGGCCTGGGTCTCGGCGATCGCGACCTCTATCTCGACGCCAAGTTCAAGCCGCAGCTCGAGCGGTATCAGCAATATGTCGCGCAGATGCTCGGCATGGCCGGCTGGGCCGACCCGGCGGGTACTGCCGCGAAGGTGGTGGCGATGGAAACGCGCATCGCTCAGGCGCACTGGACCCGTGCGCAGAGCCGCGATCGCGACAAGACCTATAATGCGATGACCACCGTGCAATTGCAGGCGCTGGCGCCGGGCTTCCCCTGGACGACCTTCCTCGGCGCGGCGGGCGTGGGCAAGGCCGAGCGCGTGATCGTGTCGCAGAACACCGCCTTCCCCAAGATCGCCGAGGTGTTCGCCAGCACCGATCTCGACACCTTGAAGGCATGGGAGGCGTTCCGCACCACCGACGATATCGCACCCTTGCTGTCCAAGCGGTTCGTCGATGCACAGTTCGATTTCCGCTCGAAATTCCTCAACGGCCAGCCGCAACAGCGCGACCGCTGGAAGCGCGGTGTCGGCATGGCGGAAGGATCGCTGGGCGAGGCGATCGGGCGCGATTATGTCGCGCTGTACTTCCCGCCTTCGTCCAAGGCCAAGATGGACGAGCTGGTCGGAAACCTGCGCACCGCGCTGGGCGGGCGCATCCGCAACCTGCCCTGGATGGGCGATGCGACCAAGGCGCAGGCGCTCGACAAGCTGGCCAATTTCACGGTCAAGATCGGTTATCCCGAGAAGTGGCGCGATTACAGCGCGCTGCGCATCGTGCCGGGCGATGTGGTCGGTAACGCGGAACGGGCCCAGCGGTTCGAATGGGATTATCGCCGCACGCGGCTGGGCGGGCCGGTCGACAAGGCCGAGTGGGGCATGACCCCGCAGACGGTGAACGCCTATTACAACTCAGTGAAGAACGAGATCGTCTTCCCCGCCGCGATCCTCCAGCCGCCCTTCTTCGATCCCGATGCCGATGCCGCGATCAATTATGGCGGCATCGGCGGGGTGATCGGCCATGAGATCAGCCACGGTTTCGACGACCAGGGCCGCAAGTCGGACGGGCATGGCGTGCTGCGCGACTGGTGGGCGACCGACGATGCCGCCAAGTTCGAGGTGCAGGCGGTGAAGTACGGCGCGCAGTACGAGGCGTACAGTTTCGACGGGTTGCCCGGCGTGCACATCAACGGCCGCGCCTCGATGGGCGAGAATATCGGCGATCTCGGCGGCGTGCTGATCGCGCTCGACGCCTATCACGCCTCAATCGGCGGCAGGCCCGCGCCCGTGATCGACGGCTTTAGCGGCGACCAGCGTTTCTTCCTCGGCTAGGGCCAGGTGTGGCGGACTTTGTTCCGCAACGAGGCGCTGCGCCAGCAACTGGTCAGCGACCCGCATTCGCCGGGTCAGATCCGCGCGATCAACCCGCTGCGCAATGTCGATGCCTGGTACGACGCATGGGACATCAAGCCGGGCGACAAGCAATATGTCGCGCCGGAGGATCGGGTGCGGATCTGGTAGGATGAAGGTGGCGGCCGTCGAACGGTCGCCACCGATTTTCGCAGGCGGGGCAGATCGGCGGCGACTGTAACGTCGCGCGCCGCGCCGCGGGCGTTTACCTCCGATTCAATCTTTCATGCTCTCATGTGCGGTATGGAGGAAATCATGTCGGATGATTCGCCCAACACCGCTACCGAGCGCCGCAGCCGCACCGATCGTCGCGCGGCCCGTCCAAAGCCCTTTTCCGGACCGGACCGGCGCAAGGCCCCGCGCCGTGCCGAAGCCGACGCTCCGCCGACGCCATAAGCCGCGCGCCCTGACGCGGTTCGCTTTGCGCTAGGCGGCAGTATCGCCGCTTGGCGCCGCCGCGCCCGCCGGCGGCGCGCACAGCCCCGAGCGGTTGAGCAACTCGGTCAGCTCGCGCACGGCCTTGGTCAGGTACAGCACCTCGGTCTCGCGCAGCTGGTCGAGCTTCTGGTGGAGCGCCTCGATCTCCAGCTCGGCCTTGATGTTGATCTGGTAATCGCTTTCCGCCGCCAGCCGGTCGATGTCCTGCTGGCGGTTCTGGCTCATCATGATGAACGGCGCCGCGTACGCCGCCTGGAACGACAAAGCGAGGTTGAGCAGGATGAAGGGATAGGGATCCCAATGCTCGATCCAGGCGGTGATGTTGAGCATGATCCAGAAGAACAGGATCGTCGTCTGGATGATGATGAACTTCCACGAGCCCATCGTCGCGGCGACGGTGTCGGCGATGCGCTGGCCGGTGGTCAGCGGGATTGCCGGGGGTGCCGCGGCATCGGGCGCGGTACGCGCGACGCGGCGCAGGTGACGCAGGTCGGCGAGCAGCTTCTCCTCGGTTTCGTGGATATGATGGCGTACCGTTTCGAGTGTCATGATGCCCCTCCCCTGCGCCGTGCGACACGGACGATATCGTGCAAAGGGCGCCGACCCAATGGCCTGTTCGATGAAATCTTCGTCATCCGGCACCGGTTGACCATCCGCCGCCGGTCGTGGCACTAGCGGACCGCTGGACGTTGCGGGTATAGCACAATGGTAGTGCAGCAGCCTTCCAAGCTGAATACGCGGGTTCGATTCCCGCTACCCGCTCCAGCACCAATCTAGGCAGAACCTTGTGGCAGTTCATGCCCCGCCCGCACATCGGCGAGCGGTGTCGTGTCGATCCATGCGCCATGCGCGTGCGTCGTCGCCACCGCCTGCCATTCGCCGTGCCCCGGCCAGCTGCGCACGCGGGCGAATTGTTGCGCAACCGCGCGGTCGGGTTCCTGGATGACCCAGGCGAGCGGGCGCTCGGGCGTGGCGTGGGCTCCGGCCTGCTCCATCGCCGTTTTGATCCGCGCGGCAACCGAGGCGGGCAGATATTGCCATACCACCGAGTGCATCAGCACCCGCGTCGCGCCCTCCGGTTGTGGCTCGGCGAGGCGCGCCTCGACCCAGTCGGCGGCATCGGCGCGTTCCAGCCGCACCGGCTTTTCGCGCACCATGGCGATCGCGCCGTTCAGCCGCGCGACGCGCTCGACCGCCTCGGGCCAGACATAGGCGGCAAGCCGCGCGCCGACCGCCGGATCGGCCGCGTCCATCGGCGCGACGTCGCAGCCGCGCAGGCTGACGATGTGGATCGGCACGTCGGGCGGCGGGGGGCCGCGCCATTCGGGCCTGATCGTCACCGGCGCGTCAGCCGGGCCGACCGCCACGCCGCCGAGATCGAAACGATAGCGGTCGATCAGCAGGTTGAGCCCCGCGCTCGATCCGATTTCGAGGATCTCGATATTCGGTCCGTGGCGGCGCGCGATTTCCAGCAGCCCGGTCATCAGTGCAGCCGAGCGGCCGGCCTCGTTGGTCTGGGGCGGCCCGTCGAGCCAGGGCAGCAGCGCGGCGTCGTTGCGGACCAGCACGCGACCCAGCGCCGCCTCGACTTCGGCGGGGTCGTCGATCCTGCCCGCATAAAGAGCGGCCAGTTCATCGTCCGCCCCCGCGAGTACCAGCGCGTGCAGCCCGCCCATGAAGCGCAGCGGCAGCGCATCGCGCGTCGGCTCGCCCGGCCAGTCGAGGATTGCCGTACCCACCCGGCTATCACGCGTCAGGCTGCGCGCGATCGCACCGCAGATGCGCGCATAGATCGGCGCGCCCATGATCCCGCAATAATGCTCCTGGATCAGAAACCCGCCGCGATTGTTTTGTTCACTGGCCATCGGACCCTCCGTTTCCAGCTTCTGTTGCGCCTGCGAACACCCGCCAGTAAAGCCCCCTTTCAACATGGCCGCACCGCTGATCATCGCCGTCCCCAAGGGGCGCATCCTCGCCGAGGCCGTGCCGCTGCTGATGCGCGCCGGCATCACGCCCGAGGCATCGTTCGGCGACGAGGACAGCCGCGCGCTGCGCTTCTCGACCGATCGGCCCGGGATCGACCTGATCCGGGTGCGCGCTTTCGACGTCGCGACTTTCGTCGCGCACGGCGCGGCGCATGCCGGGATCGTCGGGTCGGACGTGCTGGCCGAGTTCGACTATTCCGAACTCTACGCGCCGATCGACCTCGGCATCGGCCATTGCCGGCTGTCGGTCGCCGAGCCCGCCGAACTGGCCGCCGGCGACGATCCGCGCGGCTGGAGCCATGTTCGCGTGGCGACCAAATACCCGCATGTCACCGCAGCGCATTTCGAGGCGCGCGGGGTGCAGGCGGAATGCGTCAAGCTCAACGGCGCGATGGAACTGGCGCCGCTGCTCGGTCTGGCGCCGCGCATCGTCGACCTGGTCTCGTCCGGCCGTACGCTGAAAGAGAATGGCCTGGTCGAGGTGGAGGTGATCGCCGAGGTCACCAGCCGGCTGGTGGTCAACCGCGCGGCCTTCAAGACGCGGCCCGATGTGGTCGCGCTGGTCGATGCATTCCGGCGGGCGCTGGCGTGATCGCGCTCTTCTTTCCTCCCCTCCCGCAAGCGGGAGGGGACCGAGGGGTGGGCGCCCGGCCAATCTCGAACGCTATCGCCTGCGGTGAACGCGAGCCCACCCCCTGCCCCCTCCCGCAAGCGGGAGGGGAGTAAGAAGTGCAAAAGCTCTCCACCTCCGACCCAGGCTTCGACCTCGCCTTCACCACCCTGGTCAATGCCCGTCGCGAAGCCGACGCCGATGTCGCGCGCGACGTGCGCACCATCGTCGCCAGCGTGCGCGACGAGGGCGATGCTGCGCTCCACGCCTTTACCCGCAAATATGACGGGCATGATCTCAACGAGACCGGCTGGCGGATCGAAAAGGCCGAATGGCTCGCCGCGCTCGACGGCCTGACCCCGGAGCTGCGCGCCGCGCTCGATCTCGCGGCGGCACGTATCACCACCTATCACGAGAAACAGCGCCCCACCGACAGCGACTCGGTCGACGCCGCCGGCGTCCGGCTCGGCGCGCGCTGGCGCGGCGTGGACGCGGCCGGCGTCTATGTGCCAGGCGGCCGCGCGGCCTATCCCTCCTCGGTGCTGATGAACGCGATTCCCGCCAAGGTCGCGGGCGTCGAGCGCCTCGTCATGGTCACCCCGACACCGAAGGGCGAGATCAACCCGCTGGTCCTCGCCGCCGCTTATATCGCCGGGGTCGACGAAATCTGGCGCGTCGGCGGCGCGCAGGCGATCGCCGCCCTCGCCTATGGCACGGGCCGCATCGCCGCCGTCGACGTGATCACCGGCCCGGGCAATGCCTGGGTCGCCGAGGCCAAGCGCCAGCTTTACGGCATGGTCGGCATCGATATGGTCGCCGGGCCGAGCGAGATCGTGGTGGTGGCGGACGGCAAGAACGATCCCGCCTGGATCGCCGCCGACCTGCTGAGCCAGGCGGAGCATGACCCGACCAGCCAATCGATCCTGTTCACCGACGACGCCCGCTTCGCCCGCGCGGTGGCCGATGCGGTGGACCTGCAGATCGGCCAGCTTGCCACCGCTAAGGT
>NZ_JAQGLG010000042.1 GCF_028292965.1 Sphingomonas bacterium
TGTACCCATCGCTCGTGGTGAGCGGGACACCTGCGTAGAAGCGTAAGCCAAATTCGCCAGCAACCAGCGGATTGGCCAAGGAGCGCGGATCTATGCTCGCGTCAGGTAGCAGATACGGCTCGTCCGCCAGGATCGCGGAGGCGCATAGGCCCGGCGCGCGGTCGATCTGCTCGACCGCCAGACCGTGATGCGACTTGAACCAGATGCGATCCTCATCGACGATGCTGATGATCGAGATGGGAACGCCAAAGCGACGGGCTGCCAGCGACGTGACCCGATCGAAAGCGCCATCCGGAGGGGTGTCCAGGACATCGTAGCGTTTCACCGCCGCCATCCGCTGCCTCTCATTGTCTGGGATGAAGTCGGCAGTTGGCATGGGGGATATCCTTTGAGGGATTAGTGCCTAACGGGCCTGATGCATGACGGGGTGTTTCGCCCGTGTCTAGGCGGGGCGTCACAGCCCGGGAGGAGCGAAGGCCTGTCAGGGGCGCGCGACAGCTATCTTCGCCCCGGGGCGACGATGCCGCCGCTTGCCGAGGCCGACAAGGTTGCGCTGACGCCCGAGCAACTGCGGTCCTATGAGGGCTATTATGCGGTCGGCCGGGGCTGGACCACGTCGGTGCGGGTGGTGGTTCGTGGCGGGCGGCTATGGGTGGATTCGTCGACGGGATCGCGCCGTTGGCGAGTCTCGGATCGGACAGGTTCCGCCCGGCCGACGAGCCGGCGATACCCGATACCGTCGCCTTCTCGGCCGAGTCCGTGCAGCCGCGCACCGTGGACGCGTCGGCAACCGTGCTGATCGGGCTGGGCGATCCGTTCTTCGAACTGGCGTAGGCGCCGGGTCGGGCGCCTGCCTGACTTTGCAGTACGTCGCTTGGCGATTTGGCAGCTTTTAGACTCAGCCGGTGAACCTCCGCTTTTGGTTGGAGGTATTGCTCGTTCGGTGGCGACGAGACGTTTTCACATAGCCTCGGTGGAAACCGGTCGTTCGACTTCGCAGGTATCGGCAACGGTTCCGCCAAACTCTGTGTTGCAGATTGGCGAGTTGTCAGAATGCGGGGGCTGGGCTATCCGGCTTGCTCCTGTTGGGGAGTAGCTTCCGGCCGCAGCCGGGTTCACGTCAACATACTTGCTCGTTTTTTGCACCGAGCATGGCGTGATCAGCGAATATAGTTCGCCTAGCGAGACCAGCGCGTCCCACTGCCGAGCCGGCCGGTGTGGGCGCGTGTCTCGCTGTCCGGTGGAGCTTGAGATGACCCCTGGCGCAGTGGCACTCCTTTCGATGAGCATGTCGACCGACGCTTTTGCAGCGGCGGTTGGTCGGGGGGCATCGAGCCGCTTGTCGTTCTTCAAGGCCGTCAGAGCGGGTGCCGTTTTCGGGATTATCGAAGCCCTGACGCCGATCATCGGTTGGGCGTTGGGTATCGTCGCCGCGAGCTTCGTTCAGCAGGTCGATCACTGGATCGCCTTTTCGCTGCTCAGCATCGTTGGCGGAAAGATGGTCTTCGACGCTGCGCGACGGAGCGACGAGAGCGAAGCGCCTCCTCGCTCGGGGGCTCTGGCGTTGATCGCTACTGCCATCGGCACAAGTCTCGACGCAGCGGCGATTGGGGTGGGTCTGGCCTTTATCGGCGCGAACATATGGATCATCGCTGCGAGCATCGGCGTCACGACGTTCATTTTCACAACCATCGGCATGCTGGTCGGCGGCGTGGTCGGGACACGCTTCGGCAAATGGGCCGAGATCACCGGCGGCATCGTACTGATCGGGATTGGCACCGCGATCCTGATCGAACATCTAGGACTCATGGCATAGAAAGGCACCTCCGCAATTGGGGCGCTTGCCGCCGGGTAGCTTTCCGTCCCGAAAACTGCCGGTCGGCTTTCAGGCGAGAAATTTCGCCTGATGGCGCGGGGAATAGCGAAAAGTGGTGTGGATAGTGGAAGGGCAACTCTACGGACGAGCGCCTGAGGTAGCAGCCAATGGGTTTGAGCCAATATCCCCTCCGGGGGGATAGGAATGCGATCCCAATCTTGATAGTGGGCCAATATGACCCAGCTATCTGAACTGCTCCAGCGGAGCGCCGCCCATGCGTGGCTCTTCATCCCCAGCGCAATCCTTCTCGGCGCATTGCATGGTTTAGAGCCGGGACACTCGAAAACGATGATGGCGGCGTTCATCGTCGCCGTACGCGGCACCGTGAGGCAGGCGGTCTTGCTGGGCCTCGCCGCGACGGTCTCGCACACAGCTATCGTCTGGGTGGTCGCTCTCGGTGGCACCTACCTATTCGAGGGGCTGCGGCCTGAGCAATCCGAACCCTACCTCCAGTTCGCTTCGGGCATCCTGATCCTCGTGATAGCGGTGTGGATGCTGTGGCGAACGAGCCGTGAGCAGGCGCATGACCACGGGCACGGGCACGGGCACGGGCACGGGCACCAGCAGGATGGCCATCATCATGATCACGGGCACGGCCACGATCATCATCACGAGCATGACAACCACGGCGACACGAAGCCCGCTCGGGTTCTCGATTTTACGGACAGCGGCTATCAGGACGCACACGAACGGCAGCACGCGGAGGACATTCGCCGCCGCTTCGATGGAGGCGAGGTCACGACATGGCAAATAATCCTCTTCGGGATCACCGGTGGTCTGATCCCTTGCCCCGGCGCGATCACCGTCCTGCTGCTCTGCCTCCAATTGAAGCGTCTCGTTCTCGGCTCTGTGCTGGTTCTCTGTTTCAGTGTCGGACTCGCGATCACGATGGTGACATCGGGCGTCATTGCAGCATTGAGCGTGAAATATGCCGAGCGGCATTTTTCGGGTTTCGGCGCGCTGGTGCGAAAAGCGCCCTACGTCAGCGGCCTCGTTATCCTGTGCGTAGGGCTCTACGTCACGCTACAGGGGTGGCAGACCCTTCCGCACGCTGGATGATCATCTCATGAGCCATGCCGCAAATCCCGATCTTCTCAACCGTCTGCGGCGCGCCAACGGGCACCTCGCGGGTATTATCAAGATGGTCGAGGATGGAGGCGACGGCCTAAAAATCGCACAGCAGATGCAGGCCGTCGTCTCGGCACTCGAAAAAACGAAAACGCTTATCGTTACCGATCACATCGAACATCATCTGGAAGACCTGATCGGACCGTTGCCGAGCGCGTTGCGCTCGGAACTCGGAAAGCTCGGCGAGTTTGCGAAATATCTGTAGCGAACGACGGCTTTCGGCGGCACGCGTTCGACTGGTAACGACCGCAATTGGGGCGGTTCCCGTCCGGCGGCTTTTCCCACTGAAGCTCGGCGAGCCGCTTTCAGGCAGGCCGCATCGATCGATGACGCTGGGACGGCGAAAATACCGGTTAGCTGTCCGTTGTCGGCGAGGCACGACATCGCACCGTGTCGGCTATTCGTAATCAGTCCGGCACTTGCCATTGGCCATGTAGACCTCGACGGGTGACCTGAAGGCGCCACCGGACTTGCCCAAAGCGCAGACTGCCTTGCGCATCTTCATCGGCCATTTGTTGGCCTCTGCGGCGATGCACTCATCAAATTTCTCGACCGGCAACCGGGCCATAGGATTCGGTGCAGGTCCTTTTGCGGCTTCGACGCATTTTCTCTGCGCACGCGCTACGGCGTCGGGCGATGTGACCGCCGATCCCGACATGGTGACAAGCGCCAGAGAAAGCAGATGAAACATTCGCGCGCACCATAAGCGCAAGCTGAATTTCCGCAACCAACCCGTAGAATCGAAAAGCTTATTCCTTCTCCTGCCGCCCGATCACGACGTGCGTGGCGAGGTCCGTGGGCGTTGATTCCACCACGCTGTAGCCGAGGGCGGGCAGATTCAGCCCCGCGAACATCGCCTCGCCCCGTCCGAGTAGAACGGGCGAAAGCGCGAAGTGCAGTTCATCGATCAGGCCGGCCTGCAGAATTGGCGAACGGTCGACACGCCACCGCCGATCTTGACGTCCTGTGCGCCCGCGGCGTCGCGTGCGCGATCGAGCGCGGCGTGGATGCCATCGGTGACGAAGTGGAATGTCGTGCCGCCCTCCATGACGAGCGGGTCGCGGGCGTGGTGGGTCAGGATGAAGGTCAGCGCGTGGTAGGGCGGATTGTCGCCCCACCAGCCCTTCCAGTCGTCGTCCGGCCATTCCCCGCGTGACGGGCCGAACATGTTGCGGCCAAGGATGAAGGCACCGAAGCCGTCCATCGAGCGATGGGCGAAACTTTCGTCCACGCCCTCCGAGCCACCGCCCTGGCCGAACATGGCCTTGAACGTCTTGGTGCCGAAGAACCAGTTGTGGAGCTCCGTCCCGCGCTTTCCCAGGGGATCCTGAAGACTCTGTTCCGGGCCCGCGCCGTACCCATCGAGCGATACCGCAAAACCCGCGACTCTGACACGTCCCACCCTGGCCTCCTCTGCTGCTTGCAACATGCTGCCTTGCCGAATGAATTTCCGCAATCACGACGACCGGGCGCGGCATGGGACGGCTCTTCAGACCGGACTCGGATTGAGGCGGGCAAAGCCTTCCTGCTGGCGATAGGGGGTATGCGGATAGGGCGGCAGCACGTCGCTCGCGGCATCGAGCGCGGCGACCTGTTCCGGCATGAGCGCCCAGCCTGTCGCGCCGAGATTCTGCCGCAGTTGCTCCTCGTTGCGCGCGCCGATGATGACCGAGGACACCGTGGGCCGGCGCAGCAGCCAGTTGATCGCGATCTGCGGCACGGTCTTGCCCGTCTCCGCAGCAACCGCCTCAAGCGCGTCGATGACGCGGTAGAGAAGTTCGTCATCGACCGGCGGCGCGAACTGCTCGGTCTCGTGCAGGCGGCTCTGTGCCGGCAGCGGACGACCGCGCCCGATCTTGCCGGTAAGGCGGCCCCAACCCAGCGGGCTCCACACCAGCGCGCCGATGCCCTGATCGTGCCCGAGCGGCATCAGGTCGGATTCATAGGCGCGGCCGATCAGCGAATAATAGACCTGGTGCGCGACGAGGCGCGCGGTGCCGTGACGGTCGGCTGCCGCCTGCGCCTTCATCAGCTGCCAGCCGGGGTAGTTGGAGACGCCGGCATAGCGGATCTTGCCCGCCGCGATCAGCAGGTCCAGCGTGCCCATCAACTCCTCGACGGGTGTGGACGCGTCGAAGGCGTGGAGCTGGAGCAGGTCGATATAATCGGTGCCCAGCCGCCGCAGCGATGCGTCGACCGCGCGGATCAGTCGGGCGCGTGACGCGCCCCAGTCATGCGGCCCATCACCCATCGGCAAGCCGGTCTTGGTGGAAATCATCACCGCGTCACGGCGCCCGCTAATCGCATCTCCGAGGATCTCTTCGGACGCGCCGCCCGAATAGACGTCGGCGGTGTCGAACAAGGTGACGCCGGCATCGATGCAGATATCGAGCAGCCGCCGGGCTTCGCTGGCGTCGCTTTGCCCCCAGGCACTGAACAACGGGCCCTGGCCACCGAATGTGGCGGCACCAAAACTCAGCGCGGGTACGCGCAAGCCCGATGCGCCGAGTTGCCGATATTCCATGATCCGCCCTTCCACTGCTATGCAGACGCATAGATGGTGGCGAGGTTGCTGCCGCAATACCCCCGGCTGGCGCGAAGGATTTTTGTGATGGACGCAAAACTGGCCGGCGGCGCGGATCGGGCAAGGGCGCTGGCGCTGTTCGCCAGCGTCGTGGAGCATGGCAGCTTCTCGGCCGCAGGCCGTGTCCTCGATCTGAGCCCCTCGGCCGTTGCGCGCGCGATCGACCGGATCGAGACGCGGCTCGGCGTGCGGCTGTTGCTCCGTTCGACGCGTGCGCTTTCGCTCACCATCGAGGGTCAGAGCTATCTGCAGGCGGCGCGCCGGATCCTGACCGATCTCGACGATGCCGAGCAGCAGATCGCCGACCAGGGTGCGCCGCGCGGGCGGTTGCGGGTGAGCGCGGCGTTGTCGCACGGCCGGCTGTGCGTGGTGCCGCTGCTCGGCGCGTTCGCCGCGCTCTACCCGCATATCCTGGTCGACATCGCACTGACCGACACGCTGGTCGACATTGCCGCGGGCCAGGCGGATATCGCGGTGCGCTTCGGCCCGCTGGCCGACAGCACGCTGATGGCGCGCAAGCTCGGCACGACGCGCCGGGTGATCGTCGCGTCGCCCGACTATCTCGCCCGCCACGGCACACCGCTGGTTCCCGAGGATTTGCACCGGCACAATTGCCTCAACTTCAATTTTCGTCGCGCCGAGCCGGTCTGGCCGTTCCGTCGGGAGGGGCAGGACTTCGCGCTGTCGGTCAGAGGCAATATCGAAGCCAATAATGGCGAGACGCTGGGCCAGCTCGCCGCCATCGGCATCGGCGTCGCGCGCGTGGGCGCCTTCAGCGTGGCGGAGGAAGTAGCCGATGGTCGGCTGGTTCCCCTTCTGGCGGACTTCGATCCCGGCGATGTCGAAGTCATCCATGCCGTGTTCGTCGGCGGTGTCAGTGTACCGGCGCGCGTCCGTGTCTTCGTCGACTTCCTGGCCGCGCACTTGCGTTGAGTGGCGGACGGTATCGATCAGTGCCGACTCCGCACCGGCGGTCGCCGCAGGCGCGGTCGCGCAGATTGGTCAGGTGGGATTAAGGTGGCGACCCGCTTTCATGCCCGCGTCATGGCGCTGACAGGCGCGGCGTGACAGGGCGGGAAACAGTGTCAGCGATGTCGACCCTTTCGCAGTGCAGCATAGACGGCTAGGCGGCTCGGCGATGCAGGTGGTGCTTACCTTCCCCGCTTGGGGCGACGTGAAGGAATGGCTGCGTCGGCGCGGTACGGCCGGCCTGTTGGCGATCGTGATCGAACTGCTGGTCATCGCCGCGCTGCTCACGCTGGGGCGGGCGCAGCTCGAGAAGAAGAAGCGCGAGGATACGCTGACCACCTTCCAGGTCATGCCCGCGGCCAAGCCCGCGCCGCGCCCGGCCTCGCGCGCCACCAAGGTGACGCGGGTCAAGCATGACAGCGGCG
>NZ_JAQGLG010000074.1 GCF_028292965.1 Sphingomonas bacterium
GCATGGGCCAGGCGATCGCCGCGACCATCTCCGATCTCGGCGCGACGCTCGCGGGTGGCATCGACGCCGACGGCGATCCGGCGGCGCTGGCGCAGGCGGCCGATGTGCTGGTCGATTTCACCGCGCCATCCGCGCTCGCGGCCAACCTCGCCGCAGCACGCGCGGCTGGCACCCCGATCGTCATCGGTACAACGGGCCTGCATCTCCATCATCACGCGCTGATCGATGCAGCGGTAGCCGATATCGCCGTGCTGCAGACCGGCAACACCTCGCTCGGCGTCACCCTGCTCGCCAGGCTGGTGCGCGAGGCGGCGGAGAAGCTCGGCCCCGACTGGGATATCGAAATTCTCGAAATGCACCATCGCCACAAGGTGGACGCGCCATCGGGTACGGCCTTGCTGCTCGGCGAGGCGGCGGCGGCGGGACGTAACACGATGCTCGCCGATGCGCGGGTTAGCGACCGTGCGGGCCTCACCGGCGCGCGCGCGGAAGGGACGATCGGCTTCGCCTCGCTGCGTGGCGGGTCGGTGGTCGGCGATCATCAGGTGATCTTCGCGGGGCAAGGCGAACGCATCGAACTCGGCCATCGCGGCGATGACCGTTCGATCTTCGCGCGCGGCGCGGTCACCGCCGCGCTGTGGCTCGCCGGCAAGCCGGCCGGGCGCTATGCCATGAGCGAGGTACTCGGCCTGTGAACAAGGCGGAGGTCTTTGAGTTCTTTTCGCGCCTCGCCGCCGACAATCCGCATCCCGAGACCGAACTCGAATCGGTCAACAATTACACGCTGCTCGTCGCGGTCGTGCTGTCGGCGCAGGCGACCGATATCGGCGTCAACAAGGCGACCCGCCTGCTGTTTCAGGAGGTGACCACGCCCGAGCAGATGGTCGCGCTGGGCGAGGAGGGCCTCAAGCAGCACATCAAGACGATCGGCCTGTACAACGCCAAGGCCAAGAACGTCATCGCGCTGAGCGAGGCGCTGATCGCCGAACATAATAGCGAAGTGCCGGCCGACCGCGACGCACTCGAAAAGCTCCCCGGCGTCGGGCGCAAGACCGCCAATGTCGTGATGAACGTCGCGTTCGGCGCGGAGACCTTCGCGGTCGACACGCATCTGTTCCGCGTCGGCAACCGCACCGGCCTGGCGCGCGGCAAGACCCCGCTGGCGGTCGAGCTCAAGCTGGAAAAGGCGGTGCCGCAGCCCTTCCGGCTGCATGCGCATCACTGGTTGATCCTGCACGGTCGTTATGTCTGCAAGGCGCGCAAACCCGAATGCTGGCGATGCGTCGTTTGCGATCTTTGCGCGTTCAAGCCCAAGACGCCCCCACCAGTTGTGAAGGAGTGATCCAGATGCGCCCGCTCTTTGCCCTAGCTTTTGCCGCCACCGCCCTTACCGCCCCTGCCCTGGCGCGCGACGCCAGGCGCGTTCCCGATGCGATACCCGATGGCAAGGCCGTGTCGTGCATCTCGCTGACCTCGATCCAGGCCAGCCATGTGCGCAGCGACGACGTGATCGATTTCGAGATGCGGGGCGGCACGGTCTATCGCAACACCCTTCCCCAGTCCTGCCCGACCCTGGGGTTCGAGGAACATTTCAGCTACGAGACCTCGCTGAGCCAGCTCTGCTCGACCGATATCATCAACGTTTTCACGACCAACCCGCCGACGCGCGGCCCGAGTTGCGGCCTCGGCGAGTTCCAGCCGGTGAAGCTGGTGCGCTGAAAACAGAAATCCCGTTTGACGCATTCTCCGAGCCGTCGGATGTTTCATCCGATTTGAGAATGCTCTGGCGAGCGCGAAAAGCCTCTGCTAGGCGCTGGCGCCAAGGCACCCATAGCTCAGCTGGATAGAGCGCTGCCCTCCGAAGGCAGAGGTCACAGGTTCGAATCCTGTTGGGTGCGCCATTCCCGCCCGGGTGCCGGTCGAAGGCCCGGTCGCATCGCGTCCCCCATCGCGCGTACCGCGCCGGCGATCTGGTCGACCTCGACGCCGCCATAGCCGATGCACAGGCCCGGCGGGACATCGCCCACGGCATAGGATGATAGCGGTAACGCCCCCGGCAAGAAGCGGGCGGCCAGCGCGAAGATCGGCACGGCCATGTCCGCGTCGACGATCGACAGGCTGAGATGCAGGCCCGCATTGCCGGGAAGGACGTGAAGAAGATCACCCCAATGCGCGGCCGCTCGCTCTTCAAGTGCATTGCGACGCGCGGCGTATAGCGGCCGCATCCGTCGGATATGCCGCGCGAGATGTCCTTCGGCGATGAACATCGCGAGCGTCGCCTGGGACGCGCCATGGGTGTGCGAACCAGTGGCGCGCTTGATGTCGACCATGGCCTCGCGCGCCCATGCCGGCGCGACCACGAACCCCAGGCGCAGGCTTGGGAAAAGACTTTTGGAGAAGGTGCCGACATAGAAGACGCGTCCGTCGCGATCGAGCGTCTGCAGGGCATCCTGCGGGTGCGGATCGTAAAGGAACTCGCCGTCATAATCATCCTCGATGACGACCGCGCCGATCTCGCGTGCCCGGGCGAGCAACGCCGCGCGGCGTGGCGACGACATCACCACACCGGTCGGCGACTGGTGCGACGGCGTCACGCAAATCACGCGGACGTTCCCGGGAATCAGGTCGATGCGCAACCCTTCACTGTCGAGCGCGATGGGAACAAGCCGCGCGCCAGCGCCCGCAAAGGCGGCGCGCAACGGCGGAAAGCCGGGATTTTCGACAGCAACGCGCGTCTCGCCAGGCACCACGAGCAACCGGGCGATGATGTCGAAGGCCTGCTGCGCGCCCGCGGTGACGATCACGTCATCGGGCCTGCAGACGACCGCACGCACGAACGCAGCATGGCCCGCGATCGCATCCTGCAGCTCGGGCAATCCCTGTGCCGGCCCGTAATTGAATGGCAGGCGCGCCGCATTGCGCAGCGCGCGCGACATCAGGCGACGCCAGATATCGTGATCGAAAAGACGGTTCTCGGGCACGCCGGTACGGAAGCAGCGCGCGGGCAGCCCGGCGGGATAGACCATTCTGTCGACAGGCCAGCGCCACGCTGCGGCGAGCCGGGTATCGCTCGCGCGATCGGCCGGAGGCGCCGTCACCGGGGCCCGGCTCGCCTCTTCGGGCATCGACACTTCGAGACGCGCACCCCGACGCGACCGCGCAAAGCCCGCCGCGACGAGTTGGTCATAGGCGACGATCACGGTGTTGCGCCCGATGTCCAGCGCCTCGGCCAGCCGGCGCGACGAGGGCAGCCGATAACCCGGCGGCAGCCGCCGCTCGATGATCGCGGTGCGTAGCTGGCGGTGCAGCGCCCGGGTCAGTCCGCCCGCGCGCACGTCGCCAAGCATCAGGTCGAACGGCAAAACTGGTTCCATGCTCTTCATCATAACTGCGCCTTCTAACGAGCCAGTCGATAGCCGAAGGCGATGCCCATGGAAAACTTCATCTGTCAGACCTGCGGCACGCGGTTCGCACCCTCCCTCGCCCCGCCTCCGGCGTGTCCGATCTGCGAGGACGAACGCCAATATGTCGGTTGGCAGGGCCAGCAATGGACCACGCCCGCCGCGCTCGCCGCCAGCCACAGCTTGCGCATCGGTGACGATGCCGGGTTCCTCGCGATCGACATGGCGGGCCGCTTCGCCATCCCACAGCGCATGCTGCTGCTGCCGACCCCTGCTGGCAATATTCTATGGGAAAGCCTCAGCCTGGTCACCGGCAAAGCGATAGGCCGGCTGCGGGCGCATGGCGGGGTGGACCGGATCGTCATCTCGCACCCGCATTTCTACACGGCGATGACCGCGTGGAGCGAGGCGCTGGGCGGCGTACCGATCATGCTCCACGCCGCTGATCGCTTATGGGTGCAGCAGCCGACCCGGGCGATCGAATATTGGCGCGGCGACACGCTGTCCCTCGGCCGCGGTATCACGCTGATCCGCACCGGCGGGCATTTTCCGGGCAGCACCGTGCTGCACTGGGACCAGGGCCCGCACCGGCACGGCGCGCTGTTCGTGGGTGACTCGCCGCAGGTGAAACAGGATCGCCGGGGCGTCAGCTTCATGTACAGCTACCCCAACCACATGCCGCTCCCGCTCGCCGATGTGCGGGCCATGGCGCAGCGCTTGGCACCCTTCGATTTTGACGACGTCTACGGCTTCAGCTGGGGCCGCAACATCATCGGCGGCGGCCGTGCCGCGGTGCAGGCATCGTTCGACCGCTATCTCGCGACGTTCGGCGACGACACCCTTTCCAACGACGCACCCGCGTCGCGGAAACGAGCATGAACGGCGCGTCCGACGCGTCGGGACATGCACCTTCCACCGCGACGGTGCCCCGCACCCTCACCCCTCGAAAGGACCCTGAAATGAAAATGATCTTCGTGAGCCTGCCCGTGACCGACCTCGCCGCGTCGCGATCTTTCTATGAGGCGCTGGGCTTCACGCTCAACCCGGCGTTCAGCGACGACGCCACCGCCAGCATGGTGTGGAGCGAGACGATCACCGTGATGCTGCTGACCCACGAACGCTGGGCGACCTTCACCGACCGGCCGATCGCACCGACGACGTCGAGCGAGGTGATGCTGTCGCTCTCGATCGACAGCCGCGCGGCGGTCGATGCGATGAACAACGCCGCGGCGGCCCAAGGCGGCACCGCCGACATCAACCCGGTCAAGGACCTGGGCTTCCTCTACAACCGCAACCTCGCCGACCCCGACGGCCATGTCTGGGAGGCGGTGTGGATGGACATGTCGGCGGCCCCGGCCGAAGCCTGACCATGGCAATGGGCGGGTTGGCGACTTGCCGGCCCGCTTCACCTCCGTCGACCAGATCGCAGATGCCCAGGCGTTCAAAGCGCGGTAAAACGAAAGTCCCGAAAACGCGCCTCGCCCGCGCCCGCAGCATATAAACCCGGTCGCAGCATCATGAAACCGCCGCGGACATTGTGGTGATAACCCGATACCTCCATCCCGCGATCGAAGCGTGTCCAGGTCCGCCCGCCATCGCCGCTGGTGTCGAAAGTCACGATATGGCGGTCGTTGGTCAGCCTGATCGTCATGCGTCGGCCATGGGGGTTGCGCGGCCGGCCCCGCTCCTGGCCATATTGATGTGTGACAAAATTCTGCCCGTCGAAGCCCAGGCCGCAATAGAGCCTGTCATCGTAGAACAGCACCAGGCCGGCGGTGGTACTAGGGTCGATCTCCACGTCGCACTCGAGGCGATAGGCCGGATCACCGGCGATCAGCAGCAACGGCGAGGAATCGACCGGGGCGGTTCCGCGCGCTTTGAGATGGAGAATTTTGTCAGAGGTCGTCACCCTCACGGCTTCATCGGCAGCCGGGCGGAAGAAGCTCCAGCGCGTACCGATGGCGAAGTCGTCGAAACGGTCCGACAGCGCCATGCCGTGCGGCACCGCGAACCCACCTTTCGGCTTGGCGATCGGTTGCGACAGATCGCCGCCGGTCATGCGGAACCAGCCGTCGGCAGTCCATTCGATGCGATCGAGCAGGGTCTGGCGGCCGAGCGTCCACAACCCCTTCTCGAAGCCGTGATAGAGCGTCCACCAGTCGCCTGCCGGCCCCTCGACCAGCGACGCATGGCCGCGCGACCACCATGCTTCGGCATCGCTTTCTGTGCGCACCAACGGGTTGGCCGGGCAATTTTCCCATGGCCCGTGGATCGAGCGCGAGCGCGCGGCGATGACCATGTGGCCGGTGGGCGGCCCCGCCGTGCCGCCCACCGCGGTGATCAGATAGAACCAGCCGCCATGCCGCGCGATCTTGGGGCCTTCGGGCGAAAAACCCTCGACCACCCAGTCGGCGGGATAATGCCAGGGGTCGTAGACATGCTCGACCTTGCCGATGATCGACAACCCGTCATCGGCGAGGCGGATACGGTCACCGCCCGACAGGAACAGCCAGCGACTGCCATCCTCACCGACCGCGTGGCAGGGATCGATATGGTGGTGCAGCCCGAGATCGACGGGTTCGCTCCATGGCCCCTTGATGCGCTCGGCGTGGATCACCCAGATCGAATTGGGTGAGGCCTTGGTCGGGATATAAAGGAAGAAGCGCCCATCATGCTTAACCAGCGACACCGCCCAGACCGAGCCGATATTGCGCTTGAGGGCAGGCCCGACCGGCTGCCAGTTCACCAGGTCGCGCGAATGCCAGATGATCAGGCCGGGATAGGAATCAAAGCTCGAAAAGGTCAGGTAATAATCGGTACCGTCCTTGAGGATCGCCGGATCGGGATGGTCGCCCGCCATCACTGGATTGAGGAAACGGCCATCGCCGAGATCGGCGATACGCTGATTGTCGATGCCGCGCCGCCAATGCGGCGGTGCCGGTTTCGCTGTCGTCGCGGCGACTTCGCCAGGCAGCAGCGCCGCGCCCGCCAGCCCGGCAATGCCGAAGGCATCGCGGCGGGTGATGCTCATGGCAGCGTCAACCGCTTGCGCCCGCCGGCGAGCATGTCGCGGTGGAACGCCTTGCGCGCATTCACGGCACGCGGCGCGCGATCGGCGATGGCGAGCCAGGCCAATGCCTCGGCCGCACGCGACGCCGGCTCGGCGACGATCCGCGCCAGATCGGTGTCGAACGGCGCGAAATAGACCGGCTCACCCTGCCACTCGACCAACTGTGCCCGTGCGCGCTCGACCGACCAGCCGTCACAATGGATCGCGATATCGACCAGCCCGCGCCCGACGCGGAACAGCAGCCAGTGGAGATGGCCCAGCTCGGCCATCGGATCGGCGAAGGCCCCTTCGGCGGCGGCGAGCTGCTCGGCATAGACGCCCCATCCTTCGGCAAAGGCCGGGGTATATTCCAGTCGCAGCGGATGCGGATCGGCCGCCGCCTCGATCGGCAACTGGATCATATGCCCCGGCAGCAATTCGTGCGCGACGACCGAGGGCAGCGTCCAGCTCGGCCGGCGGCGGATGTCCTTGAGGTCGACATAATAGGCACCGCTCTTCCCGGGCGCGGGCAACGCCCGATACCCGGCCTTGCCTGCCAGCTCCTCGGTCCGTGACATCCGGATCGCGCGTACATCGAGACACCATGGCGGGACCGCCGCGAAAGCCTGCGGGACCTGAGTCCTTCGTGCTGCCAGCGCCCGATTCATATCGGCCACCGCACGATCGCGCCCCGCATCATCGTCGCTGTAAAGCCAGCGCTCGTCGGCGAACATCGCAGTGAACCGCGCACCGGTCGTCCCTTTACCCTGCCCGACCCGGCGCAACATGAGATCGGCGCGGTGGAGCAAAAGATCACGCTCGGCTGCCAGCCGCCGACGCGCGGAAGGCACGTCGACGGCGCCCAGGCGCCGCTGCAGCAGCAAGGCGAAATAAGCGGGGCGATCGGCCGCCGACGCCGAGGCATAGCCCTTCACCGGATCGACGCCGGCGAAACGGCGCATGATCTCGCTGTCGACCATCAGGCCGTCACGTATCGCGAACAGATCGAGCCGCGACGACACGGACAACCGCGTCGGGTCGAAACCGCGCAACGCCGCCAACTTCGCCGCCGGATCGCCGCCTTTGGGCAAGGCGTCGAGCGCGGCGCGCAAGCGTGCACCGTCGCCGGTCGCCGCCACGGCCAAGCGCGGCATGGCCAGTAACACCGCCGCCCCGGCGGCGACCGCGCGCCGTGACGGAAGAGCGGTCATGATCCGGGCGCGACCAGCGGCACCACATTGTTGAGCCGCGTCACCTCCAGCGCATCGCCCGGCAGGGCGACACGGACATTGACCTCGTCCGGCGCGACCCCCGCCGGCAGGGTCAGCCGGACCGTCGCCACCTTGGGCAGCAAATCGATCGGCGCGGCAAGGTCGGGCACGCGCGCCGTCGCCAGCACCCGCCCATCGCGCGCGACCAGCGTCGCGCTCCCCCCGGTGGCAGCCTTCGCACCCAGACTATGTACCGCGACCGTCACACCGCGACCCTTCAACGCCACATCGTCGCGCCCAATGCCGAGATCGGGCCGATCCGCCACATCGCCCGACGCCTTGCGCAACGTGAATTCATAGGTCGTCGTGGCATGCGGTGTGAAGGACACACGCACCGATGCGCTGCGCTCCAGCGTCACGACATTGTCGGCGGGTGTCGTACCGACCTCGCCCGTCACCGTTCGCGTCATCGCCCATTGGCCTGCCGTGACGTCCCAACTGGTCATGGTCGCGGCCTCGGCCCGATCGCTGCCATTATAGGCCATGACGCGGAAATGATCGGGCGTCGCCCCGGGCAACAGGATCGCCACCTGCTCGGCCGCGTCGGTGCGGTCAAAACGCCAGCTGACGGTGTTGCCCGGCCAGCCCTGGTTACGCACCAGCGCCACGCCGCCGAGCCGCTCGCGCTGGAGGATGTCCATCGCAGAGTCGACGCGGTCGGACCACCAATGGCCTTCGGTCATCATGTAGAGCCGCTGCGCCTTGGTCGCGATGGCATCGGCGTGGAGTTGCTCGAGCGGTGCGACATTCCCCGTCGCCGCCCATGTCGTGTAGCGCGCGAACGCGTCATCCGATGGTTTGGCGAGAAGTGCCTTGCGCCACGCCGCGCCTTCCGGTGCGATGTCGAACACATTCTCGTTCATCTCGTTCAACGAGCCTGCACCGTTACGCGCCACGCGCCCTTCAAGCGGCCGGAGATATTTCGCGTCGCCAGTGAACCGATAGGATGCCCAGGCCGCCTGCAACGGCGTGGTGATACCGCCGCCATCACCAACGCGTTCGGCATCGGTGCGCCAGTTGATCTCGTTGGGGAAACTCCAGCTGCCGTCGGCGCCCTGCTTGCCATGCGCCAGCCAGCCGTCGATCACGCCGGTCACCAGCCCGCGCGCCGCCTGGTTGCCATTGTACAGCCCGATCAGCATCGGCCCGTGCATCACGGTGAAGCTATAGGGCTTCTGCCATTCCCACGGCCCCTCGCGATAGATTCGCCGCCCGCCATACCAGTTGCTGGCGAAGTGCATGTGCCCCTGCGCATTGGGCAGGATGACGCGCTGCAGCCCGTGGACATTGTCCATCAACCGCTCGATCGCGCGCGGTTCGCCCCAGTTGAGGTAGAGCCGCTCGGCGTTGACGTTGAGCCCCTCCTCATAGGCGTGGAGCTCGTCGGTCGTGATATAGCCCAGGCCATTCACGATCATGCCGTTCTTATAGACAGCATCGGACAGTGCGCGCAGCGAAGCGTTGATCTTGTCCGGCTCGACTCCCATCAGCGCGAGGCCGGGCCATTGCTCGGTCAGGTCGACGTCATCCGAAATGCCACCGCCGAAATCGCCATAGGGCACTTGGCGCTCGTCGATCCACCACTCGACGAACCGGCGCGCCAGCTTCAGGTCCTCGAGCTGACGGAACGCCCAGAGCGGTACGCCCGCCGGCGGTGTCGGCTGGGTGAAGGCCGGCATATTCTCCGGCCGGTAGTTGATGTCCGCCCAATAGGTCCGCGCCAGCGCATTGTCGGGGTCGACCCGCAACAGGTCGCTGATGTCGGCAAAGAGCCGGGCATAGAGGCCGGCGCGCTTCGAGGCGGTGTGCTCCTCGACCAGGAATCCCCAATTGTCCTTCACCTGGTTGAGCCGGTCGGCGACATGCTCGGCGAGCGCCTCGTCGCGCGGCTTGAACACGAGGCGGATCTTCGCCCCGTTGAGGCTCGTGGCATTGAAGTCGGGCGCCGCCGAAGCGATCGTCAGATAGAGGCTGTCATTGGACAGGATACGGTCACGCAGGTCGAGCCACAGCGTACGCTTCTCGCCCGGCTTCACCGACACCGACACGTCGATCATGTCGCGCTGCGGCCAGATCGGGTCCTTGATCGTGATGTTGAGCGCGATCAGCCCGTTCGCGTCGGGCGTCGCGGTCAGCGCGGGGATATCGATGGCGACACCGTCGAGCCCGTCATGCAGGTTCTGCCAGCCATAATCGAAGGCGCGGGCGAGCGGCTTGTCGGGATTGGCATCGCCGAAGCTGGCCGGAATCAGGATATGGACGATCGGCTGCCCACCCTTGCCGCGCACCACGTTGGCCGATCCGCCGGCCGCCCCTGCGCCGACCGCCGCCTTCACGCCCGACGACGGCATCGCGACGACGGTGCTGCGCTCGTCGGGCGCATACCGCCCGGCGATGAAACGGGTCAGCGACGACAGCGAGGCGATGTCCGCCGAGGCATTGGCATCGATCGTGTAGGAGAGCTTGAACGTGCCCGCAGGCTCGGCACCCGCGCCGACATCATAGGCCCAGATCTCCTGGATCGGCTGCTCCTGCATCGTGTTGACGAAGCTCAGCGTGCCGCCCTGGCGTTCGGCGAAGCTGTCGACGCTGCGCACCACGCCCTGCGGCCGCTGCGCCAGCGTCACCGGCTTGCCGTCGCTGCTCCACACCAGGCTGCCATAGGCCGCGCCCCGCAGCTCGACCCGGTTGAAACGCTCGCCCGGTGGCACCGGCAGGTCGTAGCGCTTGCCGCCTTCGACATAGGTGTTCCAGTCGGGCAGCTCGAAATAATCGTCACGCCCGGGCAGCCGCGAGCGGTTGTAGACGCCGGGCCAGGTCGTCTCGGCGATCCCGTCCACACCTTTCCACATCCGCTCCTTCAGGTCCTTCGCATCGGCGAACTCGACCTTGCGGATGCGGGTGACCTCGGCACCGAGCAGCGGCGGGGCGGCACGGTCCCAGCCGTAACGGTGCAGCCACGCCATGCGCCGCGCGGCGGCATCGGGGGCGGTCGCCGGGCCGGGCTCGCGCTTGTCGGCGAGCGCAGCGACGTCGCCATCGCCGAGCAGATGGTCATAGACCCGGATCTCGTCGACATCGCTGCCGCGCATGAAGTGATAACGGCTCTGCACCTGGTGCGGTGACAGCACCCGCCCGGCGAGGCCGAACTGGTCGAGCCCGGAATCGAGATCGGCCTTCTGGTCCTTGCGCGCGACAGGCTTACCGTCGACGAACAGCCGAACCCCGACCGTCTCGTCCCAGGCGAAGGCAATGTGGTGCCACGCATCGGGCGCGGGCAGCGTATCGATACGCCACGACACCCGTACGCGCGACAGATTGGCGTCGGTGACGAAACCGTCGAAGCCATGCCCGTTCCAGTCGATCCGCAGGAACGCCATGTCCCAGCTCGAATGATCTGCGAACCCAACGCGGAAGATGTTGAACGGCGCCTCGCCGACTGGCGTTCGCGATCGCCAGAAGAACGACAAGGTGCCCCGCTCAGCGCGGATGTTGCCGGGTGCCTTCCACGCGACATAACCATCATCCTGCCACCGCGCCGCGCCGCCGATCGCGCCGTCGGGCACCACATCGACGCCGCTGCGGAAGTTCGGCACCGGGTCACCGATGGCGACATCGGCGGTCAGGCTCTTGTCGGCCGAGGCGCGGAACAGCAGGCCGCTGGCGTCCTGCGCCATGGCGGGGGCAGCGACCGACAGCGCCAGCGCCGTGGTAACGAGCAGACGACACCGGCCGATCATGATCAAATCCTCAAAGAGCGCTGTCGTTACGGGCCAGGCGCGGCGACAAAAGGTGCACGCTCAGCAACGCCAGGAAATAGGCCGCACCGGCCAGCGCGAACAGCGGCGTATAGGTCCCCAGCCGCTGCAGCACATCGCCGGCATGCAGCGAGAACAGCATGCCCCCGACCGCGCCCAACGTCCCGCCGATGCCGATCACCGAGCCTACCGCATAACGCGGGAACAGATCCGACGGCAGCGCATAGACATTGGCCGAAAAGGCTTGGTGCGCGGCGGCAGCGATGCCGATGATCCCCACGCTGACCCACAAATTGCTGATCGAGGTGGCGAACAGCACCGGCAGCACGCAGATCGCGCAGATCAGCATGGTCAGCTTGCGCGCCCGGTTGACGGTGGCGCCGGCCGCGATCATCCGCGACGACATCCAGCCGCCGGCGACGCTGCCGAGATCGGAGATCAGATAGATTCCCGCCAGCGCGAACACCGCGGTCGGCGTGCTCCAGTGCAGCAGATCGAGATGATATTGCTTGCCGAGATAATCGGGCAGCCAGAACAGATAGAACCACCAGATCGGGTCGATGAAGAATTTGGCCAGCGCGAACGCCCAGGTTTCGCGCTGTTGCAGCAGGTTCCACCAGCTGACCTTGATCGCCGGGTCCTTGGGGTCCTGCTCGATGAACTCGGCTTCGGCCACCGTCACGCTGGCATGCTCGCGCGGGCTGTCGCGGAAGAACACCAGCCAGGCGATGACCCAGGCGACACCCAGGATTCCGGTGGCGACGAACGTCCCGCGCCAGCCGATCAACGGCACGAGCAGCCACACCAGCAGCGGCGCGACGATCGCGCCGACATTCGACCCCGCGTTGAAGATGCCGATCGCCAGCGCCCGCTCGCGCGCCGGGAACCAGTTGGTCACCGCCTTCACGCCGCCGGGGAAATTGCCCGATTCACCGATGCCGAGGCCAAAGCGCGCCATGGCGAACTGGGTCACCGAATAGACCCCCCCATGCGCGATATGGGCGATCGTCCAGATCACCACCGCGACGGCATAACCCAACCGCGCGCCGATCATGTCGACGACCTTGCCGAAGGCGAGGTAGCCGAGCGCATAGGCGGCCTGGAACCAGAAGACGATCGTGGCATAGTCGTTTTCCGACCAATGCAGATCCTGCGACAGCAACGGCTTGAGCAGCCCGATCATCTGCCGATCGACATAGTTGATCGCGGTCGCCGCGAAGAGCAGGCCGCAGATCACCCAGCGATAGCGGCCGATCCGCGCCGCAGCGGCGTTCACTTCGGGACTCCCGACCGTCGCCATCGTCACTCTCCTGGTTAAACGAGCCTCTAGCGGGCCTTGATCGTGCACTCGACCGACAGTCGCCCGTCGAACCGTGCCTCGACACGATTGCCGGGCGATACCGGGTGTACCCCGGTTACGGCGCCAGTTGAAATCCACTGCCCGGCGGCGAGCGCGATGCCGCGCTGTGCCATCAGTTCGAACAGGAAACGCGCCGCGCCGAACGGCCCGTCGAGCATCGCCGCCGCCGTCGCCGCGCCGGCGCGGTCGCCATCGATCCACAATTCGACCGGCCAGTGATTGAGGTCGGTATCGCGCCATTCGGCAATGGCGGGCCCAACGATCAGCCCGTTATTGTTGCCGAAGTCGGAGATCGTCACCGTCGGGCCATGGTCGTTGATGCCCGGGAAAGGCGAACTGGCGATCTCGATCCCGATATGCACCGCGTCGATCAGCGCCACCGCCTCGGCCATCGAATAGCTGGTCTTGTCCGGATCGGGCGTGGCCGCGATGCGCAGCAGGAACTCGGCCTCGGCCGCGGCGAAACCGTCGGCAAACACCGGCATCGCCAGCGCGCCACCATCGGCGACGAAGACATGATCGGCGAAAATCGGCCCCGCGAGCCGGTCGATTTCGCCCAGCGGCGGATTGATTCGCCCAACCTTCCAGCCGGAAATCGCGTCGGGCGACAGTTTGATCGCCGCGTCCTGCACGGCATAGGCATCTGCCAGCCCGCCAGGCATGTCGCCGGGATAGTCGGCAAGCGTCGTCCCGTCTCGACGGGCATCGACGAACGAACGCGCGATCCGCGCGATATTGTCGGTGTTATCTTCTGGCTGCACCGCCAAGACCCCTCCCTCGCCCTATTTGGCGTCGTTAAGCGCTGCGTATGGGAAACCGGTGTCATTGACAAGCGCCGATGTGCGCGAAGCGCTGGAGCTGATCGATATTGCTGTGGATGACACCAATATATTCCCCACCCCGGCGAAGGCCGGGGCCCAGCTACGGACCAGTCGAAAACAGGCGTTTCGCTTCGTTATTTCCGCCATCCCAACTGGGCCCCGGCCTCTGCCGGGGTGGCGCTATAAAAGGCGATCCCGGAGCGACAATTGTCCAGACAACGCCATCGCTGCGGCCGCTTCCAGTTCCGCGCAGGCCGCCCCATCGTCGCGCAACACGGCCGGAATACCGAGGCCGCGTTCGATCAACGCCGCCATGGCCTGACGCGGCGTCGCCCCCGCCACCGCCGCGATCAGCGACTCGGCGGCGGGGTCGATAAGCGGGATGCCTGCCTCGGCGCGCTTCACCAGAAACGCGACCCAGCAACCGAGCGCCATCACGACATGGTGTGGCATGCGCCCGGCCCGCCGGTTGGCCAGCAACGTATCGCCCAGCCGGTAAGGCATTTTCTGCGAGCCATCCTGCGCGATCTGGTCGAGCCGGTGGACGATCGCCGGGTTGGTGAAGCGCTTGAGCACCGCCGCACGATAACCGTCGAGATCGAGCCCCGGCACCGCCGGGAGCATCGGCATGATGTCGTCGCGGATCATCGCATCGACGAACGCCGCCAGCTCCGCATCGCGCATCGCCTCGGCAACGCTGGTGTGGCCGCGCAGCAGCCCGGCATAAGCCAGCGTCGAATGCGCCCCGTTGAGGATGCGCAGCTTGGCCTTTTCGAACCCCGCGACGTCGCTGGTCACGGTCGCGCCGACGCTGGCGAGATCGGGCATGTCAGCAACGCCGACATCCTCGATCACCCATTGCGAGAACGCCTCGCGCTGGACCGGGGCGCGATCCTCTATCCCCAGCGCGGCTGCGACATCGGCGTACAGCGCATCGTCCGCCGCGGGCGTGATCGAATCGACCATGGTCGAAGGCACGCGCACCGTGTCGGCGATCCAGTCGGCCAGCGCCGCGTCGTCCACCCGGGCGAAGGCGACCAGCGCGGCGTGCAGCTTGGCGCCGTTATTGGCGAGATTGTCGCACGGCATCGGCACGAAGGGGGCAAACCCGGCGTCGCGTCGGGCCGCGAGACCCGCGACGATCCAGCCGATCACGCTGCGCGGCACCGCCGGCCACCCCAGATCATGCACGATATCGGGATGCCCGAGATCGAGCGTCCCGTCGGCCGCCAGGCAATATCCTTTCTCGGTCACCGTGCTGGTGACCAGCCGCGTCGCCGGATCGGCGAGCAGCGCGCGCGTCGCCACGGCGTCCTCCGGCCCCAGAAAGTGCCGATGCGCATCGATCACCCGCATGCTGCTTTCCGCATCGCGGATCGCCAGCGTGTAGAGCCCGTCCTGCGCCGCCAGCGCCTCGACCGTCCCCCTGCTACGCAACGACACCGCGGCGAGGCCCCAGCGCGGATCATGGTCGAGCAGCGCATCGACATAAGCCGCCTGGTGCGCGCGGTGGAACGCGCCGGGGCCGAAATGGACGATCCCGACCCCGCCAACGGTGCGCCCGCGCGGCGCCGCGATCGTGGCCGGCACGTCACCCAGCGTCGCGCGAGACAAGCGCCTCACAGCGTCACGCCGCGCTTCCAGATCGCGATCTCGCGCTCGCCATTGCGCTCGGCCGCCGTCTCCGCGCCCGAGGCGATATCCGCGAGGCGCGCGAGCAACGCCGCCTCCGCCGACTCGAATCCCTGGTCGAGCACCGTCCCGGCATCGAAGTCGATCCAGCCCGGCTTGCGCCGCGCGAGGTCGCTGTTCGAGGCGATCTTGATCGTCGGCACGGGAAAGCCGAGCGGCGTGCCGCGCCCGGTGGTGAACAGGATCGCGGTCGCGCCCGCCGCCGCCAGCGCGGTCGACGATACCGCGTCGTTGCCCGGCGCTTCGAGCAAGGTGAGGCCCGGTGCGCTCGCTCGCGCGCCATAGCCGATCACATCGGCCACCGCCGCGCGGCCCGCTTTCTGCACCGCGCCGAGCGCCTTTTCCTCCAGCGTGGTGATGCCGCCGGCGATGTTGCCGGGCGAAGGATTCTCCGAGATCGGTTCGCCGTGATCGAGGAAATATTGTTTGAAATCATTGACCAGCCCGACGATCGACTCGAACACCTGCCCATCGGCCGCGCGGTTCATCAGCACCTGCTCGGCACCGAACATCTCGGGAATCTCGGTCAGGATCACACGCCCGCCCGCCGCCGTCACCCGGTCGCTGATCCGCCCGACCAGCGGGTTGGCGGTCAGCCCCGACAGCCCGTCCGACCCGCCGCATTTCACGCCGATGACCAGCGATTCGAGCCCGACCTCGCTGCGTGCGCAGCGTGCCAGTTCGGCCAGTTCGGCGACCAGCGCGACGCCCTCAGCCACCTCGTCGCCGCTCATCTGCGTCACCAGCGTGCGGATCGCCGGACGGCGCCACTCAGGCACCGCTTCGAGCAACGCCTTGATCTGGTTGTTCTCGCAGCCAAGCCCGACGATCAGCACACCGCCGGCATTGGGGTGACAGGCGAGCGAGGCGAGTATCTGGCGCGTGCCGTCGAGATCCTCGCCGAGTTGCGAGCAGCCGAACGGATGCATGAAGGCGTGAACGCCATCCACTGCATCGCCCAGCGTCGCCGCGGCCCTGGCCGCGATGCGCTCCGACGTGCGCGCGACACAGCCGACGGTCGGGAGTATCCAGATCTCGTTGCGCGTCCCGACACGACCGTCGGCGCGGCGATACCCCATGAAAGTGGCCGCCGCCGCAACCGGCGCGGCGGCAGGCGTCGGCGCATAGCGATAGTCGAGTCGCCCCGACAAGGCAGTGGCGAGATTGTCCGAATGGACATGGTCGCCAGCAGCGATGGCATGCTTCGCGTTGCCGATCGGCGCGCCGTATTTGATCAGCGGCTCGCCCGCCGCGACCGTCGCCAACGCCACCTTGTGACCCTGCGCCACATCCTCGCGCAGCACGACCGAGACGCCGTCCATGACGACCGAATCGCCCGCCCGCCCATCCTCGAGCAGGGTCGCGACATTGTCTGCCGGGTCGATCCGCAGTGCCTTGAGCGTCATCCCCACCAACTTTAGGTAACCGGTATCATTCTCCTGCCTCGGATCGTTCCGAACCGCAAGGTCAGGACGGCTTACACCATTTCCCGGCACGGAGATCGCCCCGAAATTCAACCATCATACTGCGCTCGTTTGACGTCGATAGCGCTCGACCAGCAATGTGCTCCTGCGAAAGCAGGAGCCCAGGGTTCAAAACGTAACGCTTGTGGCCCTGGGTTCCTGCGTGCGCAGGAACACTGTCCCTTGATCCCCGTCGCGCACCATAGAGACCCTAGCGGGCAGCCGAGCGCCTCGCTATGCCACCGCCATGCGCAAGACCGGCCAACCGACGATCAACGACGTAGCCCGGATCGCGGGCGTTTCCAAAAAGACCGTGAGCCGGGTGATCAACCGCTCGCCGCTGCTCAACGAGGAGACGCGCCGCAAGGTCGAGGAAGTGATCGAGGGGCTGTCCTACATCCCCAATCCGCAGGCGCGCGCGCTGGCGTTGCGCCGCAATTTCCTGATCGGGCTGGTCCACGACAATCCCAATGCCCAGACGGTGATGAACGTGCAGCAGGGCATGCTCGAGGCACTGCGCGGCACCGAGTTCGAGATGGTGGTGCGCCCGGTCGATCGCGGCTCGGCGACGATGCTCGACGATCTGCGTCATTTCCTCGAACGCCAGCGCCTGTTCGGCGTCCTCCTGATGCCGCCGATCAGCGAGAATGACAGCGTCGCCAAGCTGTGCGCCGATATCGGCTGCCGTTACGTGCGCATGGCCTCGGCCCCGGTCGACAAGCCCGAGAACATGGTCACCTCCAACGATCGCCAGGCGGTACGCGAGGCGACCGAGCATCTCATTGCCAACGGCCATCGCCGCATCGGCCTGGTCGCCGGGCCGCACGGCTTCCGCTCGGCGCTCGAACGCCGGCTCGGTTTCGAAGATGCGCTCGGCGATGCCGGCATCGCGCTCCCGCGCAGCATGATCGCCGACGGCAACTACACCTTCGAATCCGGCATGGTCGCCGCCGAGCGCCTGCTCGACCTGACCCCGCGCCCGACCGCGATCCTGTCGTGCAACGACGAGATGGCCGCCGGCGTGATCCACGCCGCCCGCCAGCGTGGCCTCGATATCCCGCGCGACCTGTCGATCATCGGCTTCGACGACACGCCGATCGCCGCCCATGTCTGGCCCCCGCTGACCACGGTGCGCTGGCCGATCGCCTCGATGGCGCGGTCGGCGGCGCTGAAGCTGATCGCGGGGATCGATGGCGACGAGCGTGATGAGGGTGTCGAGGAGCCATCGCTGTTCCTGTCGACGCTGATCCGGCGTGGGTCGGTTTCGACGGCGAGCAACTAGCTTCATTGGCACCCAAACTACCCGTCATGCCGGACTTGTTCCGGCATCCACCGTTCCACATACTCATCGGCGGCTGCTTTCGCGAGGCGGTGGACCCCGGAACAAGTCCGGGGTGACGAAGGGAGTTGATCGAAGGGTTACGGCTTGCACACCTACTTGACACCGGTTACCTAAAGTTTAGTCGCACAGGCAAAGACGACAGAGAGGAGACGGCATGACACGGCAATTGGCATTGCACCCCGATCGCCTGTTCCCGGCCGATCCGACCACGCGCACCATCGCGCGCGAACTCTACGCTTCCGTCGCCGACCTGCCGATCGTCAGCCCGCACGGTCATACCGACCCCGCATGGTTCGCCACCAACGAGAAATGGACCGACGCCACCAGCCTGCTGCTCGCGCCCGACCATTATCTCTACCGTATGCTCTACAGCCAGGGCGTCGACCTCGACGCGCTGCGCATCCCGCGCCTCGACGGCGAGCCTGCAACCGACCCGCGCGCGGCATGGCGGCTCTTCGCATCGCATTACGAACTGTTCCGCGGCACGCCATCGCGCATCTGGCTCGACCATGTCTTCGCTGAAGTGTTCGGCTTCGACATCGCGCTCGAAAGCTCGACCGCCGACCGCTATTTCGACGCCATCGGCGAAGCCCTCGCCAGCGACGCCTTCCGCCCCCGCGCGCTGTTCGACCGTTTCCGCATCGACTTCCTCGCCACCACCGAAGGCGCGCAGGACGACCTCGCCCACCACCATGCCATTCGCCGCTCGGGCTGGCAGGGCCGCGTCGTCACCACCTATCGCCCCGACGGTGTGATCGATGTCGAGCATGAGGCGTTCAAGCCGGCCATGGCGCGCTTCGCCGAGTTGACCGGCGAGGACGTATACGACTGGACCGGCTATCTCGCCGCGCACCGCAAGCGCCGCGCCGATTTCCGCGCCGCCGGCGCCACCGCGACCGACCACGGCCACCCCACTGCCACCACCGCCAATTTGTCGCGCGACGAGGTCGAGCGACTGTTCCGCACCATCGTCACCGATACCTGGACCCCGTCGGACGCCGAACTGTTCCGCGCCCAGATGCTGACCGAGATGGCCGCCATGTCGGTCGAGGACGGCATGGTGATGCAGATCCACCCCGGCTCTTTCCGCAACCACAATGCCGGCCTGTTCGCCAGCCATGGCCGCGACAAGGGCGCCGACATCCCGACGCGCACCGATTATGTCCGCGCGCTCAAACCCCTGCTCGATCGCTTCGGCAATGAGCGCGCCCTGTCGATCATCCTCTTCACACTGGACGAGAGCGCCTATGCCCGCGAACTCGCCCCGCTCGCCGGCCATTATCCCTGCCTCAAGCTCGGCCCCTCATGGTGGTTCCATGACTCGCCCGAGGGCATGCGTCGTTTCCGCGAAATGACCACCGAGACCGCCGGTTTCTACAACACCGTCGGCTTCAACGACGACACCCGCGCCTTCCTGTCGATCCCCGCGCGCCACGATGTCGCCCGGCGGATCGATTGCGGCTTCCTCGCCCGCCTCGTCGCCGAGCACCGCCTCGCCGACTGGGAGGCCGCCGAACTGGCCCACGAACTGACCAGCGGCCTCGTCCGCCGCGCCTACAAGATCGACCAACCGCACACCGCCGCCGTCGCGGCCTGACCTCAACCGGAGACCTTCGATGTTCGACCGCACCTATTACGCCACCCATCCCGACATGATGGAGGTCGTCTCCAATGACGAACTGCGCGACCGTTACCTGATCCAGGACCTGTTCCGCGCCGGCGAGTGCGTCTTGAACTACACCCATGCCGATCGCTTCGTGATCGGCGGCGTCCAGGTCGCCGGCGGTGCGGTCAAGCTGCCCGACCAGACCGAGCCGGCCTCCGCCGTGGGTCACCCCTTCCTCGAACGCCGCGAGCTGGCGGTGGTCAATGTCGGCAAGGTCGACGGCACCGTCACCGTCGATGGCGAGGCCTTCGCGCTCGGCAACAAGGATTGCCTCTACGTCACCATGGGCGCCAAGGACGTGCAGTTCTCGGGCGAGGGCGCGCGTTTCTATCTCGCCTCCTGCCCGGCACACAAAGGCTTCACCACGCGCAAGCTGTCGATCGGCGACGCCAATGCGCTGGAGCGCGGCAGCCTGGCGGAATCGAACGAGCGCACGATCTTCCAGCTGGTCATCCCCGGCGTGTGCGACAGCGCCCAGCTGGTCATGGGCCTGACCGTGCTCAAGCCCGGCTCGGTATGGAACACCATGCCGCCCCACATCCATGAGCGCCGCAGCGAGATCTATTTCTACTTCGAGCTCGACGAGCTCGAGAAGGACCGCGTGTTCCATTATATGGGCGAAGGCGAGGCGACCCGGCACATTGTGATGGCCAATGAGGAAGCGGTGATCAGCCCGCCCTGGTCGATCCATATGGGCGCGGGCACCAAGGCCTATGCCTTCATCTGGGCGATGGCCGGCGAGAACCAGGATTATACCGACATGAACGTGCTGGATATCTGCCAGCTTGCGTGAATCTCCCCTCCCGCTTGCGGGAGGGGTCGGGGGAGGGCCTGTCGCAATTGACTCGACTCTCTCGGCACGCCCTCCCCTAACCCCTCCCGCAGGCGGGAGGGGA
>NZ_JAQGLG010000101.1 GCF_028292965.1 Sphingomonas bacterium
AAGGCGTTCGGCGGCGAAATGATCACCGCAGGCTCGATCATCGTGCGCCATCTCGGTACCAGATTTCACCCTGGCGTCAATGTCTGTGTGGGCAAGGATAACAAGCTGTTTGAACTGTTAAGCGGCCACTTGTCGTTCGGCATCAAGGGTGCGCTGAACAAGCACACGATCAACGTGACGCCGGTGGCCGCCCAAGCCTGACCGATCGCTCGATCTGCTCGAAGGGGCCCCGCTTGTCGGGGCTTCTTCATTTGTAAATTGGACATTCCATGAAGTTCGTCGACGAAGCTTTTATCGACATCGCTGCTGGCGATGGCGGCAACGGCTGCGTGTCGTTCCGGCATGAGAAGTACAAGGAATTCGGCGGCCCGAACGGTGGCGATGGTGGTCGGGGCGGCCATGTATTTGCCGTGGCCGACTCCAACCTCAACACATTGGTCGATTTTCGTTTTTCCCGGCGGCACGAGGCCAAGCGCGGCCAGCACGGCATGGGCTCCGACATGTTCGGCGCAGCCGGCGAAGACGTCACGCTCAAGATGCCCGTCGGAACCATCATCACCGACGCCGAAACCGGCGAAGTGTTGTTCGAACTGCTGGTACCGGGCGAGGTCATTACCATTGCCAAAGGCGGTGATGGCGGCTTCGGAAACATGCGCTTCAAGAGCGCCATCAACCGCGCCCCGCGTCAAAAAACGCCAGGTTGGCCCGGCGACAAACATAGCCTCAAGCTCGAACTGAAGGTGTTGGCCGACGTTGGTTTGCTCGGGATGCCCAATGCGGGCAAATCGACGTTGATCACCGCAATCTCGAACGCACGGCCGCGCATCGCCGACTATCCATTCACCACGCTTCACCCGAATCTGGGCGTGGTGCGCGTCGGCCCTGAACAGAGTTTTGTCGTTGCCGACTTGCCGGGACTGATCGAAGGAGCCTCGGAAGGTGCCGGGCTGGGCCATCTGTTTTTGCGCCACCTTCAGCGCACGCGGTTGTTGCTCCATGTCATCGACATCGCGCCGTTCGACGAGGGTGTCGACCCGGTTGCGCAGGTGCGCGCCATCGCGGCCGAGCTTAAGAAGTACGACCCGGGGTTGCTCGCGAAACCGCGCTGGATCGTCCTCAACAAGCTCGACATGGTGCCGCCTGAGGAGCGCGATGGCCGCGTCAAGGCGTTCGTGCGCCGTTTGCGCTGGAAGGGCCCGGTGTTCGCCATCTCGGCGCTGACGCGCGAGGGCTGCGAGCCGCTCGTTCGCGCGGTCTACGAGCACGTCTCCAAGCTGCGCTACAGCCAGCCCGCCGATGTCGATCCGCGCTTCGGCGGCGACCCGGCTGCGGTCGACGCGCCATGAACGACGCCGCATGAGCGACGCGCTGAGGCTCGCGCGTCGGATCGTCGTCAAGGTCGGCTCGACGCTCGTCACCAACGAGGGCCGGGGCGTCGACGCGGATGCGGTCGGCAACTGGTGCCGTCAGATCGCCGTGCTCGCGGAAGAGGGCCGCGAAATCGTGATGGTCTCGAGCGGTGCCATTGCGGAGGGCATGAAGCGGCTCGGCTGGCGCGTCCGACCGAAAGGCATTCATGAGCTGCAGGCTGCCGCGGCCGTGGGCCAGATGGGGCTCGCGCAGATCTACGAATCGAAGCTGCGCGAAGAGGGAATGCGAAGTGCGCAGATCCTGCTGACGCATGCAGACCTCACGGACCGCGAGCGCTATCTCAATGCGCGCACCACGCTGCTGACGCTGCTGGCGCATCAAGTCATTCCGGTCATCAACGAGAACGACACGGTCGTCAACGACGAAATCAAGTTCGGCGACAACGACACGCTCGGCGCCCTGGTCGCGAACCTGCTGGATGCCGACGCGCTCGTGATCCTGACCGACCAGCTGGGACTCTATTCGGCCGACCCCCGCAAGGACAGGGCGGCCCGCCTCATCGAGCGCGCCGAGGCCGGCGCGCCGGAGCTCGAGGCGATGGCCGGCGGCGCCTGCAACACATTCGGCCGCGGTGGCATGCTGACCAAGGTGCTTGCGGCGAAGCGCGCGGCACGCAGTGGCGCGAGCACCGTGATCGCGAGCGGCCGCGAGCCCGACGTCCTGGTGCGCCTGGCGGCCGGAGAGGCGATCGGCACCGCGTT
The DNA here is from genome assembly GCF_028292965.1 of Sphingomonas bacterium. Lineage (GTDB taxonomy): Bacteria > Pseudomonadota > Alphaproteobacteria > Sphingomonadales > Sphingomonadaceae > Sphingomonas. Next base: position 2,133 of record NZ_JAQGLG010000101.1, read on the forward strand.
GATCGCGACCACGCCGAAGCGCGCCGCGCGCAAGCAGTGGATGAGCGATCACTTGCAGCTCAAGGGCTCAGTCGTCGTCGACGCCGGCGCGGCGCGCAAGGTGCGGGACGACGGCAAGAGCCTGCTGCCGATCGGCGTGGTGGAGGTGCATGGCGATTTTCATCGCGGAGACGTCATCGCCGTGCGCGGTGCCGATGGCGCCGAGATCGCGCGCGGCCTGGCGAACTACAGCAGCAGCGAGGCGCGCCTGATCGCGCGCCGGCCATCGAGCGATTTCGAGGGGCTCGTCGGCTTCACCGGCGAGCCCGAGCTGATTCACCGCGACAACTTGGTGCTGAGCTGACCCTGGCGCGCGGAGGGCGCCGGGAAGACGCGACCTAGAGGCGAGGCTCTGCCGACTGGGTCGACGCAGCGGTCGGCGGCGTCACCGCTTCGGCCGCTTCCGGTTCGCGCTCGCTCGGCCCGGCGCGCTCGCCGACGTCGTCGCGGTGGTGCGGCCTCATCCCTGCCCGAAGATAACGGTTGTGCTGGCTGCCGCGCGGCAGAAACCGTGCGAGCTCGGTCAGCGCCATCTGGTAGACGTCGCGCTT
>NZ_JAQGLG010000104.1 GCF_028292965.1 Sphingomonas bacterium
TACGAGAAGGCGCTCTGATCGTCCTCCCGGCCTTGAGCCGAGGTGACGGCTACCCTACGAGTTCGATCCACGTCGGCGCGTGGTCGCTCGCCTTCTCCTGCGCCCGCGCCCACTTATCCACGCCTGCGCCGCGAAGCCGGTCTGCCGCTTCGGGCGAACACAGCAGATGGTCGAGGCGGAAACCGAGATCGCGCTGCCAGCAGCCGGCGGTATAGTCCCAGAAGGTGTAGAGCTTTTCCTCGTTTGGATGCAGCGCGCGCAGGGCGTCGGTCCAGCCCTGGTGCACGATCTGCCGCCATGCCTGCCGTGTCTCCGGTTGCATGACCGCGTCGTTTGCGGTCGCTCGGGCCGAAAAGACATCGCGGTCTTCGGGAACGACGTTCCAATCCCCGCACAGGACCGTCGGCCGCTCCTCCTGCAGAAGCTCGCGCGCGTGGGCGCCAAGCCGGTCCATCCACCGGAGCTTATAGTCGAACTTCTCTGTCCCGACCGGATTGCCGTTGGGCAAATAGAGCGAACCGATGACGAAACCCCTCACTTCGGCTTCGATGTAGCGGCTGTGCGTGTCGTCGGGGTCGCCCGGAAGGCCGACGCGCCGCAGCTCGGGCGTATCGCCCTTGGCGAGGACCGCTACTCCGTTGAAGCCCTTCTGGCCGTGCCACACCGCCCCGTAGCCCGCCGCCTCGATATCGGCGATCGGCAACGACTCGTCGGCGCATTTGAGCTCCTGCAGGCAGGCGACGTCAGGCTGTTCGCGCTCGAGCCATTCGACGAGCCGCGGCAGGCGCGCGCGGATGCCGTTGAGGTTGTAGGTGGCGAGCTTCATCAAGGCACCTAGTCATTGCGAGCAAAGCGAAGCAATCCAGAACTGGATTGCCGCGTCGCCTTCGGCTCCTCGCAATGACCGACTAAACGCTAAAGCTGCTTCCGCAGCCGCAGCCGGATTGCGCATTGGGATTGGTCACCCGGAACGCTGAGCCGCCGAGATCCTCCACAAAATCGACCGCCGAACCCTTGACCAGCTCCAGGCTGACCGGATCGACGACGAGCTTCACTCCGTCGTTCTCCGCCACCGAGTCTTCGGCGTCCGGTCCATCGGCGAGCTCGAACTTGTAGGTGAAGCCGGCACAGCCGCCGCCATCGACCGCGAGGCGCAGGATCGCGGGCTTCGACTGGCGCGCGGCGATCCACGCGACGCGCTTCGCTGCCGTGTCCGTCAGGCTGATTTGAGGCTCGCTCACGTCAAGTGAGATAGGAAGCGCGGGCCAGGCCAGCAAGGAGCGCTTACTTGCCGCCCGTCGGTCCGCCGATGCCCACCGCGTCCATCGACGCGCCATTCGAGCGCCGCTGCATGGCAAGGACATAGTCGGTCGACTTCATGAACGGGATGGGATTGACCGGGCGGTTGTCGATCCGGACTTCGTAATGGAGATGGTTGCCGGTCGAGCGGCCGGTCGAGCCCATTCGGCCGACCTGCTGGCCGCGGGTCACGTGCTGGCCTTCGCTGACCAGGATCGCCGACATGTGACCGTAGCGGGTCGCGATTCCGCGGCCATGGTCGATTTCGACCATGTTGCCATAGCCGCCCGAATTCCATCCGGCGTGAATCACGGTGCCGTCGGCCGTGGCGTAGACCGGAGTGCCATAGGCTCCGGCAAGGTCGATGCCCGGGTGGAACGCGGCACCCGCGTGGAACGGATCGGACCGGTAGCCGAACCCGCTGGTAAATGTGACTGCGGCCTCGACCGGTTTGTCGGAGGGGATCGCGATGACGCCGTCCTGAAGCTGGTCGAGCTTCTTCCAGCTGTTGAACAATGCCTTGAAAGTGGCGTTGCCGGCGCTCTCGAACGGGCCGCCGACGCCCGCTGGGCTGCCGACGCGCGCCGGAGTGATGCCGAGCTGCTTCAGCTCGGCGGCAGTGACCTGGTAGCGGGCGTCGAGCGCCTTGGCGACGAGCGCGGCCTGCTCGAGCTGCTGCCGCTCGACACGGGCGAGCGGTCCGTCGCTCACGAGCCGACCGCCACTAGCGGCGTCTGCGATCAGCCGGGGATCGATCTTCTGGCCGGCGAGCGCGGCTTCGATCAGCGCCTGGCGCTGCTCGATCATACGAGCGCGGGCTTCGGTCGCCGCCGGAAGGCTCATCGCCTGGGCGGCGTGGGGACGGGCGACGAGACGGGCAGTCGCATAGCTCGCCCAGGTGACGAGCCCGAGCAGGACGACGAAAAGGATAGCCTGAACGGGGGCGGAAATACGCAGGCGGCGAAGCTTCGAACCGTCGTGAATGAAAAGGTCGCGGTCGCAGAACAACCCCGAAGTCGCCGCCAAAGCTTGCGTCATTATATATCCCGCTCCCAAAGCCCCGACGCCGCGCAGAAGTGTGCGCAGCGCTCGGTTCATTCACCCATCAGGAGCTCCCCAGCCCCTCGCCGAACACGCAGGATTGCCCAACCGCGCGTTGACGGAGGCGGAGACTGCGTTGGGATGGTTAAGAATTTCAACCTTCGGTTCCGCATAGCGGGACGAAACAACCGTCCCACGCGATGAGTCGTTCAACTCGGCACCCGCGGAGCGCGGATTCGAGCAATTTCAAGCTGTTGTGCAGTGCAGCATGCGAATCTTTCGCGCGGTCTTGTCCTCGCCGCATTGGGCCTTAGAAACGGCACCGGGCCACGCCGTCCCAACGCGGCGCGTGCTCTCTGCAAGGAGAGTTAGATTGACCGAAGCTGCCGTAGCCGGCGCCATTGTGCGCCGCGCCAAACCCGCCACCAAACCCGCCAGACCATTCTTTTCGTCCGGCCCGTGCGGCAAGCCGCCCGGCTGGGCCCCGAGCCTGCTTAGCTCGCGCGCGCTCGGGCGCTCGCACCGCGGCGCGATCGGCAAGGCGCTGCTGGCCGAAGCCATCGACCGGACGCATACGCTCCTTCGGCTGCCGACCGATTACCGGATCGGGATCGTCCCCGCCTCTGACACCGGCGCGATGGAGATGGCGATCTGGTCGCTGCTCGGCACGCGCCCCGTGACGATGCTGGCGTGGGAGAGCTTCGGCGCCGGCTGGGTGACGGATGTCGTAAAGCAGCTGAGCCTCGATGCTGAAATCCGCACCGCCGACTATGGCGGGATCTGCGACTTGGGCGGGATCGACCCCGCGAACGACCTGGTCTTCACCTGGAACGGCACCACCAGCGGCGTTCGGGTGCCCAATGCACACTGGATCGCCGAACACCGCACCGGCCTCAGCATCTGCGACGCGACTTCGGCCGCGTTCGCGCAGGACATCGACTGGACCAAGATCGATGTCGGCACCTTCAGTTGGCAGAAGGCGCTGGGGGGCGAGGCCGGGCATGGCATGCTCGTGCTGTCCCCGAGAGCGGTCGAACGGCTTGAGCGGGAGCCCGCCCCGCGGCCGCTGCCCAAGATTTTCCGCCTGACCAAAGGCGGCAAGCTGATCGACGGAATCTTCCGCGGCGAGACGATCAACACACCATCGATGCTGTGCGTCGAGGATTGGCTCCTCGCGCTCGATTGGGCGGAGCGGATCGGCGGGCTCAACGCACTATTTGCGCGCGCCAACGCAAATTCCGCCGCGCTCGATCGGTGGGTCCGAAGCGCGGACTGGATCGAGCATCTGGCGAAAGACCCGGCGATCCGCTCCAACACCTCGGTGTGCCTGCAGTTCGCCGACCGCTCAGACCAAGAGGCCAACAAGGCGCGGCAGAAGGCCATCGGAAAGCTTCTCGACCAGGAGGACGCGGCCTACGACATCGGCGGTTATCGCGACGCGCCGCCAGGGTTGCGTGTCTGGTGTGGAGCGACGGTCGACACGGCCGATATCGAGGCGCTCGGCCCGTGGCTGGACTGGGCGTGGGAGGCGAGCGCGTGAGCGAACCAGTGCGCGTCCTCGTCGCCGACAAGATGGACCCGAAAGCGGCGGCGATCTTCCGCGAGCGCGGGATCTCCGTGGACGAGAAGCCCGGCCTCTCGCCCGACGAGCTTGAGGCGATCGTCCATGACTACGATGGCATCGCCGTCCGAAGCTCGACGAAGATCACCGCCTCAATCATGGATTCCGCGCTGCCTCGCCTGAAGGTGATCGGCCGCGCAGGAATCGGGGTGGATACGATCGATGTGCCCGCTGCCTCGGCGCGCGGGATCGTCGTCATGAACACGCCCTTCGGCAATTCGATCACCACCGCCGAGCATGCGATCGCAATGCTGTTCGCGCTCGCCCGCGAAATCCCCCAGGCGGACCAGTCGACCCAGGCGGGCAAGTGGGAGAAGAACCGGTTTCTCGGGGTCGAGCTCGCCGGCAAGACGCTCGGCCTGATCGGTTGCGGCAATATCGGCTCGATCGTCGCCGACCGGGCGCACGGGCTCAAGATGAAGGTCGTCGCCTACGACCCCTTTCTTAGTCCCGAACGGGCGGTCGAGCTTGGCGTCGAAAAGGTCGAGCTGGACGAGCTTCTCGCACGAGCCGACTTCATCACGCTGCACACGCCACTGACCGACCAGACGCGCGGCATCCACTCGCGCGAGGCGCTAGCCAAAACCAGGCCCGGGGTGCGCATCGTGAATTGCGCCCGCGGCGGGCTGATCGATGAAGCGGCGCTCAAGGACGGGCTCGAATCCGGCCATGTCGCGGGTGCTGCGCTCGACGTCTTCTCCGAGGAGCCAGCCAAGGCCAATCCCTTGTTCGGCACGCGCGGTCTCATCTGCACGCCGCATCTCGGCGCTTCGACCAACGAAGCGCAGGTCAATGTCGCGATCCAGGTCGCCGAGCAGATGAGCGACTTCCTGCTCCTGGGCGGAATCACCAACGCCGTGAATGTGCCGTCGCTCTCCGCCGAGGAAGCGCCTCGCCTCAGGCCCTACATGGCGCTCGCCGAAAAGCTCGGGCGGCTTATCGGCCAGATCGCCGGCACCGAGATCCGCTCGATCGACGTCGAGGTCGAGGGCGCCGCGGCCGAGCTCAACATCAAGCCCATCACCGGCGCTGTGCTGGCCGGCGTGATGCGAACCTGGTCCGATACGGTGAACATGGTCAACGCGCCCTATCTCGCCAAGGAACGCGGGCTCGACGTGCGCGAGGTGCGGCACGATCGCGAGGGCGATTATCACACGCTGATCCGCGTCTCGGTCCAGACCAGCCAGGGCGAACGTTCGGTCGCGGGCACGCTCTTCGCCAACTCGCAGCCGCGCCTGGTCGAGATTTTCGGGGTCAAGGTCGAAGCCGATCTCACCGATCGCATGCTCTACATCGTCAACGAGGATGCCCCCGGTTTCATCGGCCGGCTCGGCACCGCGCTCGGTGAGGCGGGCGTCAATATCGGCACGTTCCATCTTGGCCGACGCAACGCGGGCGGCGAGGCGGTGCTGCTGCTGTCGGTCGACGAAGCGGTGAGCCCTGAGCTAATCGCCAAGGTGCGCGCGCTCGCCGGGGTCAAGACCGTGATGGGGCTGAGCTTTTGAGCTACTCTCCCTCTCCCCTCCGGGGAGAGGGTCGGGGAGAGGGGCAGTCGTCAACGAGACGTCCGCGTCACTGCCGCTCTCCCGACTTCGCTCCGCTCGTCTGCCCTCTCCCCGGAGGGGAGAGGGCTATGAGGTCACACCGTAAAGCTTTCGCCACACCCGCAGGCGCCCTTGGCGTTGGGATTCTCGAACACGAAGCCCGCGGCGAAATCGTCCTCGACCCAGTTCATCGTCGAGCCGATCAGGTACAGGATCGACCCGCCATCGACGAACAACGTCCCGCCGGGCGTGTCGATGCGCTCGTCGAACGGTTTGGCCTCGGTGACGTAATCGACCGAATAGGCCAGCCCCGAACAGCCGCGCTTCGGGGTCGACAGCTTGACGCCGACCGCCCCTTCCGGCGCCTTTGCCATCAGATCGGCGATACGCGCTTCGGCCGAGGCGGTGAGGATCAGCGCTGCCGGGCGCACGCGGGTGGTGGTCGTCATGCGTCCAACCTCTTCTGCCAGAACAATGCCGCGCCGGTTGTCGGATCGAGCGCGTAATCGCCATAACCAAGGGAGGCGTAGAGCGCCCGCGCCGGGGCATTGCCACTGAGCACCTCGAGCGTGACCTTGCACGCACCGCGCGCCGCCGCGATCGCCTCGATCTCGGCGAACAGCGCGCGGCCGATCCCGCGCCCGCGAAAGCGGGCATCGACTGCGACGTCATGGATGTTGACCAGCGGCCGTGCGGCGAAGGTCGAAAACCCGAAAAAGCAATTGGCCAGCCCGACCGGCTCGCCATCGATCCGCGCGATCAGCGAAAAGGCGTTGCCCGCCGCCGCCAGCCCCGCGACGACCTTGTCGAGCACATCCTGCGACAGCGGCGTCGCGCCACCCATCGGGTCGCGCGCATAGAGATCGAGCAGTTGCGCGATCGCCGCAGCGTCATCGGCATCGGCATAGTCCGCCTGGGTGACGGTCAGCGTGTCGGCTTCGGCGATCATAACATCCCCAGTTCTAGCCGTGCCTCGTCGGTCATCTTGGCCGGGTCCCAGGGCGGATCCCACACCAGATTGACGTCGGCAGTGGCGATCCCGGGCACGGTGCTGACGCGCAACTCGACCTCGCCCGGCATCGATTCGGCCACCGGGCAATGCGGCGTGGTCAGCGTCATGGTGACGGTGGCATGGCCCTCGCTCACATCGACGCCGTAGATCAGCCCGAGATCGTAGATGTTGACCGGGATTTCCGGGTCGTAAATGTCCTTCAGCGCCGCGACGACCGCCTCGTAGAGTTCGCCGCCTGGGGCATCGGCCGATTCCGCCACCGGCTTCTGCGCGAGGAAACCTTCGAGATAGTCGCGCTTGCGCTCGAAACTCTCGGCTACACTCACCGATTTTTCGGCGTGAGCGTCAACAGGGGCGCCCTCAACGCGCACCTTGGGCGGCGCCGCGACCGACTCGACTTCTTCGACCACAATTTTGCGTTCTTCGTTCATCCGAAGATCCTCGTTACCCGTTCGATACCCGCAACCAGCGCATCGATATCCGCCGGCCCATTATAAACCCCGAAGCTCGCCCGCGCCGTCGCCGGCACGCCGAGCGCCTCCATCAGCGGCTGCGCGCAGTGATGCCCGGCGCGGATCGCGACATGGCCCTCATCCAAGATGGTGCCGATATCGTGCGGATGCACCCCTTCGATGGCAAAACTGACGATTCCGGCCGAATCCGCCGGTCCGAACAAGGTGACGGAGTTGATCCGCCCCAGCGCCTCGCGCGCCTGCGCGACCAAGGCGGTCTCATGCGCCTGGATACGCTCCAGCCCGATCGCTTCGACATAATCGATCGCCGCGCCCAGTCCGAGCGCCCCGACGATATGCGGCGTCCCCGCCTCGAAGCGCTGCGGCGGCGGGGCATAGGTCGTCTTGGCAAAAGTCACCCGGTCGATCATCGCCCCGCCACCCTGCCAGGGCGGCATCGCGTCGAGCAGTTCGGCCCGGCCCCACAGCACACCGATCCCGGTCGGGCCGTAGAGCTTGTGGCCGGAAAAGACGTAGAAGTCGCAGCCGATAGCGGCGACATCGACCGGCAGCCGCGGCACCGCCTGGCAGCCATCGAGCAGGATCTTCGCCCCGACCGAATGCGCGATCGCGCTCGCCCGCTTCACGTCGAGCACCGAGCCGAGCACGTTCGAAACATGCGCCAGCGCGACGAGCTTGTGCGCCGGCGTGATCATCGCCGCCATCGCATCGAGATCGATGCAGCCGTCGACGGTCAGCGGCACGACGTCGATGATCGCGCCGACACGCTCGGCGATCAGCTGCCACGGCACGATGTTGGAGTGATGCTCCAGCATGGAGAGCAGGATGCGGTCGCCCGCCTTGAGCTGCGTTCCCGCCCAGCATTGCGCGACGAGGTTGATCGCCTCGGTCGCACCGCGCACGAACACCACCTCGTCGGTCTGCCCGCCGATAAATTTCGCGGTCTTCACCCGCGCCGCCTCATAGGCCAGCGTCATGTCGGCCGAGCGCTGATACACGCCGCGGTGCACCGTGGCGTAAGTCGTGTCGTAGCCGCGCGTGATCGCATCGATCACGACCTGCGGCTTCTGCGCCGTGGCGGCGGTATCGAGATACGCCCAGCCGGCAGGGATGGCGGGGAAGTCGGCGAGGACGTCGAGCGCTTCTGCACTTCCCTCCCGCACTTCACTGCTCCCCTCCCGCAAGCGGGAGGGGTTGGGGGTGGGCGCCCGACCTCCACGCGCGGTACCCTCAGAGGCAATCGCGAGCCCACCCCCGGCCGCTCCCGCACGCGGGAGGGGGGAAGAAGAGAGAGTCTCGCTCACAGCTTGCCCTCCAGCCACGCATCCGCATCCGCCACGAACGTCGCGCGCACCGTTTCATTCCCGATCCGCTCCAGCGCATCGGCAACGAACGCCCGCGTCAGCATCGCCCGCGCCCGTCCCGGTGCAATCCCGCGCGAGGCGAGATAGAACAGCGCCCGCGCATCGAGCTCGCCGACCGTCGCGCCATGCGCGCACTTCACATCGTCGGCGAAGATCTCCAGCTCGGGCTTGAGGTTCACCGTCGCGGTGCGCGCCAGCAACAGCCCGCGCAGCGACTGCTCGCCATCGGTCTTCTGCGCATGCCGCGCGACCTCGACGCGCGCCGCGAGGCTCGCCGCCGACTTGTCCGCCGCGACCGCGCGCCACACCTGCTTGCTCGTCCCGTTGAGCGCTTCGTGCCGCAGCGCCACCGCGCATTCCTGCTTCTGCGCGCCGGCGGTGAGCAAAGCACCGCCGACCTCGGCAAAGGCGCCGTCACCCTGCTGCGTCACCGCCGCATCGATCCGCGACCCCGCCTCGCCCGCGCCAAGGAACACCGACACCAGGCTTGCGCCGGCATCGAGCGTCGCCACGTCTCGGATCGACACGAACCCGCCATCTTGCAGCAACCGTACCGAACGCATCAGCCGCGCCGTGCAGCCAAGCTTTGCGCGGAAGAAGCGGTTCGACCAGCCCGCTCCGACATAGGTCTCGATCACCTGCGCCGCGGCATCATCGGCCAGCACGATCTCGCCCGGCACATGGTTCGCCCCGCCGCTCGCGACATGCACGATCTGCACCGGATCGGCCGCGGCGTCCCTGTCGAGCCGCAACGACCAGCCCGCCCCGCCGGCGAAATGCCCGAGTGGATGATCGTCCGCCGCAATCTCGGCCAGCGTGACCCGGTCCATCCGGCTTGCGGCAGTGTCGAGTACGCCGTCGCGGAACACGAGGCGCGCGCCGGGGAGATCGAGGAACAACCCGGCCACATCGACCGCAACATCGGTGCGCGGCAGCTCAGCCGCCGCCGCAATCGCTTCCGGATCAGCCCAACGCCATGCTTCCTGACGCGTCGAGGGAAGAGCGAGCGTCATAATACCTCCCCGGTACGGGGAGGGGGACCGCCGAAGGCGGTGGAGGGGGCGGGCCGCAGACGAAGCGCTTGTGGGACGCCCCCTCCACCACCGGCTACGCCGGCGGTCCCCCTCCCC
>NZ_JAQGLG010000111.1 GCF_028292965.1 Sphingomonas bacterium
ACAATTCCGCGCCCGCCTCATTGGCGAGCTGTTTCAATCGGATCGCCGCCGATAGCCCCGCCGGCCCGCCGCCGACGATGACGACGTCATAGGGCATGGACTCGCGTTCGCTCATGTTCGTCTCTCCTTGGGACGTGCGCGCACCTGTCGTCGCGTCCCAGCCACGGTCTGTCCTTAGCCGCGTGCCAGCGAATTGACCGCCGCGTCAACATGCGACTCTAACGATCGCATATGGGGGCAAACCAGAATTACGATTGGCACAGTGTTGCCGCTAGCGCGATCGACTGGTGGATCGATGCCGGCGTCGATGCGTCGGTCGACGAAACGCCGCGCGACTGGCTGGCAGCGATCGTCGCGCCGCCGCCCGCTGCGCGTGCCCGTCCGGGCGCCCCGGCTGCCGCTGAAGCGCCACCCGTGTCGGCGCTCCCCGATACGCTCGACGCCTTCCTTGCCTGGCGCGTGAGCGATGCCGCGCCCGAGGCAGCCTGGCCCGGCGCGATCATTGCAGCGCAAGGCCCGGCCGATGCCGCACTGCTGGTGCTGATCGACGTGCCGGAACGTGAGGACGCCGAGGCCGGCACCTTGCTCGGCGGCGCGGCAGGGCGCCTGTTCGACCGCATGCTGGCGGCGATCGGCCAGAGCCGTGCCTCGATCCATCTCGTCGCGGTGTGCGCCAAGCGCCCGATGACCGGCCGCATCGCGCCGGACATCGAAGAGCGTTTGGGTGAGATCGCGCGGCACCACATCGCGCTGGTCGCGCCAAAACGCGTGCTGCTGCTGGGCAATGCGCCGAGCCGTGCGCTGCTCGGGGCGGATGTCGCGCCGGCGCGGGAAAGTTTACGCGTCGTTAACCTTGAGGGTGGGAATAAGGCAATCACGGTCGAGGCGGTGGCGAGCTTCCATCCTCGCTTCCTGCTCGAGCGACCGGCGCAAAAGGCCGATGCCTGGCGCGACCTGCAGATGTTGATCGGGGGCCTTGATACGTGACCGCGAAATTCCTCCTCGCCGCTTCCGTCGCGCTGATGCCGCTCGCGGCGCATGCCGCGCCGGCCGATTATGCGCCCGGCGCGATTTCCTCGACGGTGCCAGCCCAGCTCGACGCCGAGCAGCGCGCCGGCTATCGCGCGGTGTTCCAGAGCATCCGCGACCAGCGCTGGCAGGATGCCCAGCTGCAGCTCGATGCAATGAAGCCCGGCCCGCTCCACACCATCGCGCGCGCCGAAATGCTTACCGCCAAGGGCTCGCCCAAGGCCGATCTCGATCCGCTGGTCAGGCTGCTGGCTGAAGCACCCGAGCTGCCCCAGGCGCAGCAGGTGGCGACGCTGGCGGCATCGCGCGGCGCGGTGGGCCTCCCGCCGCTGCCTTTCGCCCATGCGCTGACCTGGATCGACGGAGCGCCGACGCGCGGCCGTGCCCGTGCCATCAAGAGCGATCTTGTCGGCGCCGAACTCGCGCTCGGGATGCAGGCGTTCATCAAGGCCGATGATGGCGCCTCGGCCCAAGCGCTGCTGGAAAGCACGCCCAACCTCTCGCCCGAGGCGCTGACCGAATGGCAGCAAAAGGTCGCCTGGATGTATTTCCTGTCGGGCGACGACAACAATGCCCGGGCGATGGCCAACAAGGCGTCGCTGGGCGTCGGCGACTGGGCAGTGCAGGGCAATTGGGTCGGCGCGCTTTCCGCATGGCGTCAGCATGATTGTGCCGCCGCGGGCACCGGTTTCGAGGCCGTGACGTCACGCGCCAGCGACATCGAACTGCGCGCCGCCGGACTCTATTGGGCTTCGCGTGCCGACATGGCGTGCGGGCGGCCCGACCGGGTCGAGGCGCGATTGAAGACCGCAGCGCAATATCGCGAAACTTTCTACGGCCTGCTCGCGCGTGAGGCGCTCGGTATCAAGGACGCGCCGCGCCGCGCCGCGGACAGTTTCCTCGCCGGCGACTGGCAGTCGCTGGCGCGTCGCCCGAACATCCGCGTCGCGGCGGCTTTGGTCGAGGTCGGCGAGACCAACCTCGCCGATCAGGTGATCAGACAGCAGGCAAAGATCGGCGATCCATCCGAATATCCCTCGCTGATCCGCTTCACCGAGGCGCTTAGCCTGCCGAGCACGCTCGTGTGGCTGTCGCATTACGGACCGGCCGGCGCGTCTCCGCCGGTCGAGGCGCGCTTTCCCGCGCCGAACTGGTCGCCGGACGGTGGGTGGCGCGTCGACCGGGCGCTGGTGTTCGCGCATACCCTACAAGAATCGAGCTTTCGCACCGATGTGGTCAGCACCGCCGGGGCTTACGGCCTGATGCAGGTGCGCCCGGTCGCCGCGGCGGACATCGCGCGCAAGCAGGGGCGCCCCTTCGACCGTTCATCGCTGAGCCGCCCAGGCACCAATTTCGAGGTTGGCCAGAGTTATCTCGAGCAGCTGCGCGACCAGCCCTTCACAGGCGGCCTGCTGCCCAAGGTGATCGCCGCCTATAATGCCGGCCCGACACCGGTCAGCCTGTGGAACACCCAGGTGCGCGATGGCGGCGATCCGCTGCTCTACATCGAATCCATCCCCTATTGGGAGACGCGCGGCTACGTCACAACGGTGCTGCGCAACTACTGGATGTACGAGGCGCAGACCGGTCGGACGGCCTCGCCGAGTCGCGTCGCGCTGTCACAAGGTCTGTGGCCGCGCTTCCCCGGCCTGCCCGGCGCGACTTCGGTTCGGCTCAGTGCCAACAACCCCGCTGCCGCGGTTGCCAGTGCCAATTGACGAAAGCGCTGCGTTCCTCCCGGTTCGCATCGCCGTCCTGACCGTTTCCGACACGCGCACGCTGGCCGACGACCGCTCGGGCGACACGCTGGTCGCGCGGCTCACCGATGCGGGACACATCCTCGCCGACCGCAAGATCCTGCACGACGATGCCGACGCGATCGTTGCCGCGCTACACGCCTGGATCGACGACGAGACGGTGGATTGCATCATCTCCACCGGCGGCACCGGCGTCACCGGCCGCGACGTCACGCCCGAGGCGATCGAGCGTGTGCAGGACAAGGCGATTCCCGGTTTCGGCGAGCTGTTCCGCTGGCTCAGCTACGCCACGATCGGCACCTCGACCGTGCAGTCACGCGCCTGTGCCTGCGTCACGCGCGGCACCTATATCTTTGCCCTGCCCGGCTCGACCGGCGCGGTGAAGGATGGCTGGGACGGCATTTTGCGCGACCAGCTCGACAGCCGCCACCGCCCCTGCAATTTCGTCGAACTGATGCCCCGCCTGCGCGAACGCTGAGGCGACTGTTCAGTCGGGCTGCATCGCCGCCAGTTCATGCCCGGCCGGATCGCGGAAATGGAACCGCCGACCACCGGGAAAGGCGAAGATCGGCAGCGTGATCGTGCCACCCGCCTGCTCGACCCTCTCGAGCGAATCCTCGAGATCCTCGACCTGGATGACAGGGAGCAACTGCGCGGTCCATTGCGCTGCATCGCCGTTCAGCCCGAGATCGCTGTCGCCGGTCATGGTCGCGGCATAGTCCGGGCCGAAGTCGGTGAAATCCCAGTCGAACGCTGCGCCGTAAAATGCCTTCTCCGACGCCACATCGCGCACCGGCAGTTCGAGATAACAGATCCTCGCCATCGCATCCTCCAATGTTCTTGCTATGTTCTATCACTCGGCCTAGCTTCCTGCAATGGCCAAGACTCGCCCCGTCCGCGGCGCCACGGTGAATCACGCAAGCGCCCGCTTCAACCTGCCCGCTCGCGAGGCGGATGGCGACTGGCTGGATGAACGAGAGTCGCTTGATGGCGAGGCACCGCCATTGCGCACCACGGTGACGGTCGAACATCCGCGCACGATCATCACCCGCAACGCTTCGCCCGATGTCGGCTTCGACCGCTCGATCAACCCCTATCGTGGCTGCGAACATGGCTGCATCTATTGCTTCGCACGACCCAGCCACGCCTATCACGACTTGTCGCCGGGTCTGGATTTCGAAACGAAATTGTTCGCCAAACCCGACGCCCCTGCCCTGTTGCGCGCCGAACTCGGCAAGAAGGGCTATGTCGTCGCGCCGATCGCCTTCGGCACCAATACCGATCCCTATCAGCCGATCGAGGACAAGTGGCGCATCACGCGCGGCTGTATCGAGGTGCTGGCGGAATATGACCATCCGCTGACCATTACGACCAAGTCGGACCGCGTGACGCGCGACATCGACCTGCTCGCGCCGATGGCGGCCAAGGGGCTCGCCGTGGTGGCAATATCGATCACCTCGCTGCAGCCCAAGGTGGCGATGACGGTCGAGCCACGCGCCCCGGCGCCGCGGCGGCGGCTTGCCGCAGTGCGCAAGCTCACCGACGCGGGCATCCCGACCTATGTCTCGCTGGCGCCGGTTATCCCCGCGATCACCGACATGGAAATCGAGCAATTGCTCGCTGCTGCCGCCGAGGCCGGCGCACGCGGGGCTTTCTTCCTTCCGGTGCGCCTGCCGTGGGAGGTTGCGCCGTTGTTCCGTGCCTGGCTCGACACCCATTTCCCGGACCGCGCGGACAAGGTGATGGCGACGATTAACTCGTTGCGTGGTGGCCGTGACAACGACCCGGAATTCTTTTCGCGGATGCGCGGCAGCGGCCCCTGGGCCGAGCTGCTGCGCGCGCGCTTTCGCATCGCCTGTCGCAAGCACGGCTTCAACGGCGAGCGGATCCAGCTTCGTACCGACCTGTTCCGAGCCCCACGTGGGCCGCAGGGCGAGTTGTTTTAGGCCGGCTTCACGCCGGCCCGGCACTTCATCAGCGGCTGGATGCGGGTGCCGAAATTCTCCACGCCTTCGATGAAGTCGTCGAAGGTCAGCAGAACACCACCCGTGTTCGGCACTTCCGACATCTCGTCGAGCATCCGCGCGACGCTCTCGTAGCTGCCGACCAAAGTGCCCATGTTGATGTTCACCGCCCCTTCCGGCGCGGCGAGCTGGCGGACGTTGGTGGTGGTGTTGTGCTTGTCCGCCGCGCCCTGGTCGGCGAGCCACGAGATCGCGTCGATATCGACGCCGTCATTATATGATTTCCACTTGGCCATCGCTTCCTCGTCGGTCTCGGCGGCGATCACCATCACCAGCACGAACACCGACACGTCGCGCCCGGTCCTGGCGGTCGCGGCGGCGAGGCGGTCATTGTTGAAGGCGAAAGCCTTGGGCGTGTTGACGCCCTTGCCGAGGCAGAAGGCGTAATCCGCCCATTTCGCCGAGAAAGCGAGCCCGTCGTCGGACGAGCCAGCGCAGATGATCTTCATGTCGCCGGTCGGCGTCGGACGGACCCGGCAATCGTCCATCTGATAATAGGTGCCCTTGAAATCGGACACGCCTTTTTCCCATAATTCCCGCAGGATGCCGGCATATTCGTCGAGCATCTGGTAACGATTGCGGAAATGCTCGTCGCCCGGCCACATGCCCATCTGGCTATATTCGGGGCGCTGCCACCCGGTGATCAGGTTGAGCCCGAAGCGGCCATGGCTGATCGAATCGATCGTGTTGCACATCCGCGCCGCGAAGGCCGGCGGAATGACCAGCGTCGGGCAGGTCGCATAGATCTTGATCTTCTCGGTGACGGCGGCGAGCGCGGCCATCAGCGTGAAGCTTTCCAGACCATATTCCCAGAACTCGGTCTTGCCGCCGAAACCGCGAAGCTTGATCATCGAGAGCAGGAAATCGAGCCCGTGTTTCTCGGCGCTGAGCGCGATCTGCTTGTTCAGGTCGAACGACGGGTGATACTGCGGCGCATTCTCCGAGATCAGCCAGCCATTATTGTTGATGGGCACGAAGACACCGACTTGCATGATTAAGCTCCCAGGAAATCGAGCGCGACGCGGTTGAAGCTGTCGGGATCGGTGACGTTGCAGGCATGCCCGCCATAGGCGAGCCGGGCGACGGCGGATCGCGGCGCGGCCGCATGAAGCGCGTCGGAACAGGCGGGCGGGACCAGCGCGTCGTCGGCGGTTGCCAGGAACAGCGCCGGCACGACAAGGGCACCGAGCTCGTCGATGATCTCGAAGCGCGTCGTATCGACGA
>NZ_JAQGLG010000121.1 GCF_028292965.1 Sphingomonas bacterium
GGCGGCCGGCGAAGGCAATCGCCGTGGTGGCGGCGAAGGCGGTGAGCCCGGGGCCGCGCGGATGCTGCGCGTGCAGACCTGGGTGCCGTTCCACTATATTTCGGGCGCCGGCACGGGCGCCACGATCGCCCAGGAGTTCGTGATCAATCATCCCGGGGTGTTCGCGGCGATCGCCACGTTCGGCGGCGCGCCGTTCGACGCCGCCTATACGCGCGGCGGCGAGGCCGCGCAGGGTTATTTCCAGAAGATGCGGCCGGGAAAGAACGCCGCGCCGCAGTGGAAGCAGCTGAAACGCGAGGTTCCCGTCGCGGCCTGGATGTTCACGGCCGGAGACCCCGTGCCAGCCGGGACGAAGCTGGTCGACTATTGGAAGCGGAGTGACGCGGTTGCCGCTGCGCCGACTTCGCTGACGGTGAGCGGCTTTCACGTCCATGCCTATAGCAACCCGGCCAATCCGACGCAGCAGGTCCGCACCACGCAGCTCGATGCCGCGGCGACCTATGATCCTGCGATGTCGGCGGCGATCTGGAACGATTTCTTCGCCCACACCGCGCGCTGGAGTTCCTCGGCGAACGGCGATCTCGGCACGATGATGACGGAGGCCGAGGTGAAGGCGGCATTCGACGTCCGCACGCTCGATATCGGTGGCAAGACCTACACCTATTATGTGAAAGCCCCCTCGACCTATCGCAAGGGGCAGTCGCTTCCGCTGGTTGTTGCCGCACATGGGGCGTTCTTTCCGGCCTGGTTGTATGCGAGCCAGGTCAAGATGCACGTGGTGGGCGAACGCGAAGGGTTCGTGACCGTCTATGTCAACGGCCAGCAGAATCGCTGGGACTTCACCACGCCCGATGGCAGCGACGCGAAGTTCATCGAAGCCGTCGTCGCCGACCTGACGACGAGCTACGGCATCGATCGAAGCCGCGTCTACATGCAGGGATTCTCGCTTGGCAGCGGGATCAGCTACATGATGGGGATCACCCATCCGCAACTGTTCGCTGCGGTCTCGCCCAACAACGGCATCGGGCCGATGTCGCAGCCGGTGCGCGACCGCGTCGCCGAACTGAAGGCGAAGGGCGACGTCCGGACGCCCATGATGATCGTCTATGGGGACGTCGATACGGCGGGGTCGGTCGACGCGACGATCCCGGCCTATGGCGTGCTGAAAGGCGCCATCGACGAGATCAAGGCGTTCAACAATGTGAGGACGCCGGATCGGGTCGTGACCTTCAACAGCCCGAACGCCGTCCCTTATGACCAGCTGGTGCCCGGTGGACGGTTGCTCAAGCAGGGGATCGACAAGCGGTTCCCCGACGGCCGCTTCCAGATCACCTCCTATGACAGCGCCGACCCGCGCCCGCTCAATCTGTTCAACTTCGTCTGGGTCAGGGACATGTCGCACGGGCAGGATTCACGCACCGCGCAACTCGAATGGGACTATTTCAAGCACTGGCGCCGCAATCCCGACGGCGCACTGCTGTTCGACGGTCGCTGAGGCATGCCCGCATATCGACCAGCGTCCAGGCTTGGCGGGCACCAGCTTCTCGCCTTCTCGCTATGCGCTCTCGTGGCGTTGATCGACGGCTTCGATACGCAGGCGATCGCGCTGGCGGCGCCGCAGATCGCGGCTGAATGGAACGTCGCGCCCGCCAGTTTCGGCGGGGTGTTTGCCGCTGGCCTGATCGGTGCGTTGTTCGGCGCGCTCGGCTTCGGCATCGCCGCCGACCGCTTCGGGCGCAAGCCTAGTCTGCTCGTGGCGATCATCCTCTTCGGCGGTGTGACCCTGCTGACGCCCTTCGCCACCTCGACCAGCGACCTCTTCCTGATCCGCATCGTGACCGGGCTCGGCCTGGGCGGCGCGCTTCCCAGCGTGATCGCCGTCACCTCCGAATATGCGCCGCCCGAGCGGCGGGCGACGATCGTCTCGTTGATGTTCTGTGGCTTTCCGCTCGGTGCCGTGCTTGGCGGCATCGCCGCGGCGAAGCTGATGCCGCTATATGGCTGGCCGGTGCTTTTCGATATCGGGGGCGTCGCGCCTTTACTCCTGCTGCCGGCGATCATGGCCTTCGTTCCGGAGTCCGTACGGTTTCTGGCGTTGAGAGGCCGGCACGACGCGGCGCAACGGGTGGCGCTCCGCATGCGATTTGCCGCAGAGGAGGAGCCGGCTCATGAAGCCGCGCAACGCTCCTCCTTGCTGATGCTGTTCCGTGACGGCCGTGCGCTGGGCACCTGGCTACTCACCGGGACCTTCCTGCTGAGCCTGATGCTGGCCTATTTCCTGGTCAATTGGCTGCCGATGATCGCGCGTCAGGCAGGCCGCGGAACGGCGGGCGCTTCGCTCGGCATCGCCGCCCTGAACCTCGGCGCGATACTGGGTTGCCTCATCATCGGCCGGATCGCGGATCGGCACGGCGCCGCGGTGCCGATCGGTTGGGGCTATGGCCTGGGCGCGGTCGCGATCGCTCTGATCGGCGTCGTCGCACACTCCACGCCGCTGTTCCTGCTCACCTGCTTCATCGCGGGCGCGCTCAGCATCGGCGCGCAGATGTGCGTCGTGGCGCTCGGGGCAATCTATTACGACACCGCGATCAGGGCCACCGGCGTCGGCTGGCTGATGGGCACCGGCCGCTTCGGTGCGATTTTCGGCCCGATCCTCGGCGCCGTTCTCATCGGTCGCGGGGTGATGCCGGCGGGACTGTTCATGGTCGCAGCGGCGATCTCGGCGGCGGCGGCGATCGGTGCCTTTCTGATCGCCGCATTCGTGCCCCGCGTTGCGACCCGCGGTGGGGGTGCGGCGGTGCCGCCTGCCATCGACACGAGCCCGGTCGCCATGGCGCTACGGCCCGCATCGCCCCGCCAGGGAACAGGCTCAGTCTGAGGACCCAAGATGGATACGCAAGCGATCACAAATTCGATCTACGAGTCGGGCGTGAGCACGGTGATCCGGGACACCGTCTGGGTAATCCCGACGGTCCAAAGCATCCACATATTGGCGATCGCGACATTGATCGGATCCGTGTTGGTGACCGACCTGCGCCTGGCCGGCGTGCTGGCGATGGAGGAAACGCCCCGGGTCGTTGCGACGCGCTACATGAAGTGGCTGTGGGCCGCCCTGGTCGTGGTGCTCGTCACCGGTCTGGTGATGCTGATCGGCGAGCCCGATCGCGTCCTCGCCAACCAGATCTTCTGGTTGAAGATGGCGCTTGTGCTCACCGCCACCGTGATGACGGTGTTGTTTCGCCTGCCCTTGCTGCGTGAAGGCTTCAGTCTCGAACACGCTTATTGGGCGCGCGTCACCAAGCCGCTCGCCTGGTTGTCGCTCCTGATCTGGATCGGCGTGATCTTCTGCGGTCGCTGGATCGCCTACGTCATCTGACTCAAAAGCCGCGGTCCCCGGGGAGGATATTCGATGTCGAGCGACCTGCTTCAGATACTCTACGATTCATCACTGTCGGTCGCGATCAGGGAAGGCAGTTCGCTCTTTCCCTGGATCGAATCCTTCCATGTCCTCGCGATCACGCTGGTCGTGGGAACGATCGCGATCGTCGATCTCAGGCTGCTCGGCTATCAGTCGCATCGCAGCGGCGCCAAGCGGTTGATACGGGACATGTTGCCTTTCACTTGGGGCATGTTCGCGATCGCGGCCACGACCGGCTCGCTGATGTTCATCTCGAATGCCCCGGCCTATTGGGCGGACACCCAGTTCCGCATCAAGCTCGGCATGATCGTGCTGGCCGGCCTGAACATGGCCTTCTTCCATGTCACTGCGTACCGCCAGATCGTCGACTGGGACGAAATGCTGCCGCCCCCGATCCTGGCCCGCGCCGCCGGGGCGACATCGCTGCTCCTCTGGATACTGACCGTATTCTTCGGCCGCTGGGTGGGGTTCACCTTGATGCCGGTCTGAGCCAGCGCGCGGCCCCGGGGGAGCGGGGTCTTCGTTTCCGCCGATTAGAGCGTGAAGCGCACTCCGACGCGCAGGGTTCTCGGCTCCACGACGCGGCTCAGACGGCCGTCCTGCGGGGCGGCATCGATGGCCGGAAGGTAGGACTCGTAATAATAGGCGATGTCCTTGTCCCCGCTGTCCAACACGTTGAGCAGCTCGGCATAGAGCTGGGCCCTGCCGAGTGTATAGGCCGCCCGCGCATTGACGACGTTGCTGCCGGGGTCACGCAGGCTATTGTCCTCAAGTAGCGGGTAGGGGCCGAGATGGCGCAGGCGCAGGCTCGCCTCCCAGCGCCCGGTGACCGCCGAGACGCCGGCGCTCGCGGCATTCTCGAACGCGTTCGCGATCCGGTCGCCATTGTCATATCGGGCAATGCTCGCGGTAAAGTTCGCATCGAGCGCCAGCCAGCGGGCGGGCCGCCAGAAAGCGACGAACTCCACGCCCCGGCGACGACTGGCGCCGGTCGGCTCGACCGAGTTGGAGTCGCCGACGAAGCGAAGCTCGCTCCCGAGATCCAGCCACCAATAGGTCGCCGTCAGGGTAAGTCCCCCGCGCTGGTATCTGATGCCCGCCTCCTTGCCGGTGCCGTGCGCGAGCACGGGCACCGGCGTCGCGGTCACGGCACCCCGCACGTCGTTCGAATGGAAGCCGCGGCCCCAATTGCCATAGACCTCCAGATTGGCGCGTATCTTGTAGGCGATCGCCACTTTGGGGGAGATCAGGCCGGTGCCGCCAGAGCCCTGGCCGAGTGCCGCGGCCGCCGCGTCGTTGGCCTCGACGCTATAGTGATAATAATCGCCCCGGACGCCACCGATCACACGGACGCCGGCGACCGGCTCCCAGCTTGCTTCGGCATAAGCCGCGCCGGATGCCTCGGTAACCCGGTAAGAGCCGAGACTTTCGACGAGGATCCGGTCATCGGTGTGATACACGCCCACCTTCGAGATATGGTCAATGCGCTCTTCTGTCCCGACCGACAGCTCGAGATTGTGGCCGATCTGCCAGCGGCGCTCGCCGGTCAGGCCGGCGATGAAGCGCCGGTCGAACTGCAATATCTGCGCGCTCGAGCCGTCGGGGTTGGCGTAGGTCGGGTTAGAATACATCCACCAATTGTAATATTGCCCATAGACATTGACCCGATAGTCAGAGCCTTCCAGCGCCAGATCGCCGATCACGCGCGTGGTCATGCCGCGCGCGCTGGGATCGGGCGAGCAGAACGCATCCGGGCAGATGGCGGTGCCGATTGCGCGCTCGGGGATCTGCTCGGTCGGGTCCCACGTCGCGTGATAGCCGTGGACGGTCAGCGCGATTCGGTCGCTGCCCAAGGGGCGGGTGTATTTCAGGAACCCCGCATAATGGCGAAGCTTCTCCGGCTGCTGCCATGGGCCGTCATATAGTTTGGCCTGACCGACCATGGTGAGATCGCCGCCGTCGATTCCAGTCAGCGTGCCGCCCGCCGCGACGCGTCGCCAGCCGAACGAGCCGAGCTCGGCCGATACCCAGGGGCGACCGTAGCGATCGATGCTGTGCATATAAACGGCACCGGCCAGCGCGAAGTCGCCGCCGTCGGCACGATAGGGGCCCTTGCGATAATCCTCCCGCTGCACGATCTCGGGGATCAACCCGTTGAGATCGAGATAGCCCTGGCCATGCCCATGCGTGCGCAGGTTCATCTGGACGCCATCGATATAGGTCGTGAAATCGGACCCATGATCCAGATTGAAGCCGCGCAGGAAATACTGATTGGCCTTACCGCTGCCGGAGTGCTGGGCGGCGATCATGCCGGGCACCGCCTCGACGAGTTCGGCGACGCGGAGCAGCGGGCGGACCAACAGGTCCGCGCCGGAAACCGAGCCTTCGCTAGCCGCATGGGCGATTCCGATCTTGGATTCCCCCCGGCCGAACACGACCACGTCGGCCGGACCTGCCGGCAGTTCGGTCCGGGGTTGTCCGTCGGCCCCTTCAGCGTAAGCCGATTCCGCCACATTCGCGGCGACCGCTTCGCGTGACTGCGCGAGCGCCGGCCCGCTCGCGAGCGCGATGGATGCCGCCGCGATGCCGGCGATCTTTCCCTTCATTGACCTTCCTCCCCTTTGCTTCACGCCGCGGCTTCTTTTCGCGTCCGTCGGCACTTCCATGCTCTCGGCGGCGCTCTCCGCCCGCCCCGTCCGCACCCCGCGATGTTCGCGCGATATTTAGCCTTCGGCCTGCGTGGGCGAGGGCTCCGGGACGACGAGATTTTCGATATGGCCAAGGCCTTCGATCTCCACCCGCACGCGTTGCCCCGCCTTCAGGAAACGCGGCGGATCGAAGCCCTGCCCGACGCCGGCCGGCGTGCCGGTCGAGAGCACGTCGCCCGGCTCGAGCGTGAAGACGGTCGACAACTCCTCGATCATCTGGCCGAAGCTCCAGATCATTTCGGCGGTATTGCCGTCCTGCCGCAGTTCGCCGTCGACCCAGGTCCTGATCGACAGGCTCGCCGGGTCCGACATCTCGTCGATCGTGGTAAGCCACGGGCCGATCGGGCCATGGGTGTCGAACGACTTGCCCAGCATGGCGGTGGGCGAGCGCTGCTGCCAGTCCCGCACCGAGACGTCATTGCAGACCATGAAACCGGCGACGAACGACATCGCGTCGCGCGCCGCGATGTGACGACCGCGCTTACCTATCACCAGCGCGAGCTCACCTTCATAGTCGAGGCACGGCGAGACCCGGGGCAGGTGGATCGGGTCATACGGGCCGTTCACCGCCGTGATCTGTTTGTTGAACCAGATTTGATGCGACGGGATCGCCATGCCCCGTCTTTCCATCTCGCGCGCGTGCGAGGCGTAGCACAGCCCGAGGCCGAGGAACTTTCTCGGCCGCACCGGCGGCGCGAGCCTGACACCGCACAACGGCCGTCGGGACGCGCGGGAGGCGGCGCGCTGTGCGGCTTTCAGCCCGTCCGCACCCGCATCGAGCAGATCGCGGGTCGTGGCGCGAATTCCGTCGGCACCGGTGCCGATCTCGATCAGTTCGTCACCCTCGACCAGGCCGAGCCGCAGGATTTCACCGTCTAGATATTGTGCGATACGCATGGTCAGGCCGCGCCGGATAAGGGATCGCTGCCGATGTCGGGGCTCAGGCCGGCCTGCTCGATGCCGAATACTGCGCAGGCTTCGTCCTTGTCAGGCATGTCGCCGCTGATGCCGACCGCGCCGACGATGTCGCCGGCGCTGCCGCGGATCAGTACGCCGCCGGGCACGGGAATGACACGGCCGCCCGAGGCGCCAACCAACGCCGTGTAGAAGGCCGGCGCCATTTCTGATCGCTTGGCGAGCGCGCGGCCGCCGAGTCCCATGCCGAGCGTGCCCCACGCCTTGCCGATGGCGATCTCAGGCCGGAGGATGCCCGCGCCATCCTGGCGCTTGAACGCCAGCAGATGGCCGCCGGCGTCGAGTACGGCCACCGTCAGCGGATTGAGCCGGAGCGCGTCGGCATGTTCCAGCGCCGCATCGACCACGCGCGCGGCCTGTTCGAGGGTAAGACCGATCATTGGCGAGGCTCCTGTCAGAGGGGTAATTTCGTGGCGAAGGCCATGTCGTAGTGATGCTCGGCGAAGCGCCATTGGCCTGCAGCGTCGCGCAAAAGCACGCCTCGCACATTGCCGATACGCATCTGGAGCTCATCCTCGGCGACGATGGGTTCCACCGCGTAATTGGTCAGGATCGCCGTCACCACGGCCGTCCGCTCGGTCCGCTCGACCTCGACGACGTTCGCCCAGACATGCCGGGTCTTGCGGCGCGGGTCGGACAGCCGCTGCCGATAGAGATCGAGAATCGCGGTCTCGCCGACGGTGTTGTTCCCGTCGCGCCGGAAGATGGCATCGGCCGTGAAGCAGCGGGCCACGTCCTCCGCGCGTCGCTGGTCCACCGCCTCGCTGAACCGGCAAAGGAGTTCGCCGGGAGCCGGGTGCGCTGCGTTCGTCATCTCGCGCGCCTTCCCCAGCGTCGCTTCTCGCGGCATCCGCACATTCCCGTCATGCCGACCTGTCTCCTCTCCGCGCCGAATTATTTCGGTTGGGCCCTGTGCTGTATGTCGCGTCCCCATTTTTCGTGCATTTGAGCAATTCAAGTCAACATGAATCAGGGAGATACAAAGTAAAACAACAACATTTTGCAGTGTGATTTTAACATCGAAACAATGCAATTCTCGGATGATCTTGTATAAATTTCGATACATTACGATATTTTTATGAATCACTTGCAAAGTCGTAACATTTGAAACAATCTATTGGGAAGAAGATATGAGGCGGCTCGTGACATGAGTGAGCACGAGCGCTAAAGACGGGGAGGACGACCAGTGAGGCATTTGGCAATCTTGAGCGCGGGAGTCTGCGCATTCGCCCTAGCGCAGCCCGCCATGGCACAGAGCGCAAGTCAGAAGGCGGCGAGCGATGGCCCATCCGCGCCGGCCCAAAGTGGGCCGCAAGATGCGGGCCCGGCGGATCAGGATGTCGTGGTGACCGCGTCGCGCACCATCCGCGACGGCCGCGACTCGCCGACGCCGCTCACCGTCGCCAACGCCGACCAGCTCGAGATGACCCCGACAAGCATCCCTGACGCGCTCAACAAGCTGCCGCAATTCGCCGGGTCGACGAGCAGCGTGGGTTCGGGCAACGGCGCAGGGAGCGGCCGGTCGAACATCTTCAGCGGCAACTATATCAACCTGCGCTCGTTCGGCGCGATCCGCACGCTCGTGCTGCAGGATGGCCATCGCGTTCCACCGACCACCCTCAACGGCCAGGTCGACGCGAACACGATCCCCCAGCTTCTCGTGAAGCGGGTCGACATCGTCACCGGCGGCGCGTCCGCGGTCTATGGTTCGGACGCGGTCACCGGCGTCGTGAACTTCATCATCGACAAGGGGTTCAAGGGCCTCAAGGGCCAGATTCAGCGCGGCATCTCCGGTGCCGGCGACGGCGCGACGTTTCGGGCGGGTCTCGCCGGCGGCATCGATGTCACCGACCGGGGTCATCTCGTCGTCAGCGTCGAGCACAGCGAGAATGATGGCATCAAGTCGACGGCGGACCGCGCCTGGAGCGCCTCGGGACCTGTCTATACGGGCCTGGGTACAGCCCCCCTGGGTACAGCCCCCTCACCCTTCCTCCTGACGTTGAACGGTCGGATCAACAACGTCTCCGATGGCGGCCTGATCACCGCCGGACCAAACAGTGTGAAGGGCCTGCAGTTTGCGGGCGGCGGACTCGCAGCGTTCAACGCCGGGGTCGCGACCCTGCCGACCAGCCAGAGCATTTCCGTCGGCGGCGACGGCAGCTCTTATCACGACGTCACTTTGGTCGTTCCCGTCACGACCGACCAGGGCTTTGCACGCTTCGACTACCGGCTGTCGGATAACATCGCTTTCTACGCCCAGGCAACGGTCGCACGGTCGACCTCGAACGGCTTCCGCAATCTCAACGAGCGGCCCAACAGCTACCGGATCTTCAGCGGCAACGCCTTCCTGCCGGCGAGCGTGCAAGGGCCGATGACGTCCACCAACACCGCGTTCATCACGGTGGGCCGGCTCAACAACGACCTGATGGCGGACGCCTATACCAACCAGAAGACCACATCGCAGCGCTACACGGCTGGCCTTACCGGCAGTGCCTTTGGCGAATTCAAATGGGACCTGTACTACACCTATGGCCAGGCGGACGTGTCGGCCACCGTCTATAACAATATCAACTATCCCAATTTCTATGCGGCGCTCGATGCCGTGCAGAACACACAGGGTCAGACGGTCTGTCGCGTGACGGTCACCAACCCCGGACTTTATCCGAACTGCGTGCCCATCAACATGTTCGGCGTCGGCAACCAGAGCCAGGCGGCGAAGAATTTCATCTACCAGAATACCGGTTGGGCCGCGACCAACCGCATGCATGACGCCGGTGGCAGCATCACCGGCTCGCCCTTCTCGACCTGGGCCGGGCCCGTCTCGATCTCGTTCAATGCCGAATATCGCAAGGAAAGCCTGGTCGAGACGACCAATGCAAGCTCCCTCTCGGTGCCCGATTTCACTGGCATCAGGATGGGCGCCACCAACACCATTCCGGCCACCGTCTGGGCCTATCCCACCGAGGCCGGCATGTACGGGCAGCGGAGCGTCTGGGAGGCCGGCGGCGAGATTCTCATCCCGTTGTTGCAGAACGTGCCGTTCGCCCAGCGACTGGCCGTCAACGCCGCCGCGCGTTACACCCATTACAGCACGTCGGGCGACGTCGACACCTGGAAGATCGGGGCGATCTGGCAGCCGGTCACCGACTTGCGGTTCCGCGGCTCGATATCCCGCGACATCCGCGCGCCGACGCTCAACGACCTGTTCGCCGGGCCCAGCGTCACCTTCGCCACACTCACCGATCCGCACACCGGCGTCACCGGCACGGTCGGCGTGGTCAAGAGCGGCAATCCCAGCCTGGTGCCCGAGATCGCGCGCACCTACACGGTCGGCTTCCAGTACACCCCGTCATGGTTGCCGCGGTTCGCGCTCTCGGTCGACTATTTCAAGATCAACATCGCCAACGCGATCAGCGCGATCAACGGTGCGGATCCGACGGTGTTGCTGGACTGCGAAACCTCGGGCGGCACATCGCCCGTCTGCGCGGCGATCACCCGGCCCCTGCCGTTCAGCAACACCTCGGCGGCGAATTTCCCGAGCGCGATCCTCAATTCCAGCCTCAACGCCGCGGAGACCTACACCAGCGGCGTCGATGTCGAAGCAAGCTATCACCTCAACCTGAGCCGGCTGGGTGCGCTCGACTTCCGGCTGCTGTACACCTACCAGCCGGTGCTCAAGAGCCGATCCTTCCCCACCTCGACCCAGCTGGATTATGCCGGGGCGCCGGGCCTTTCGAAATCGCGCGTAACCGGCTTCATCAACTACAAGGATCGCGGCTTCAGCCTGGGCACGCAAATGCGCTATTACAGCCCGCAGAAGCGCAGCGAAAACCCGATCCTGCTCTTTTTTGATCCGCCGCTCGGTTCGCAATTCTACGTCGATCTGAACATCGAGCAGGAAGTGAAGGCCGGCGGCGTGCGCGCGGCATTCTTCTTCAACGTCAACAACCTGTTTGACCGGCAACCGCGCATCTCGCCTTCCACGACGCGGCCCAATCCTGGGACAGGAAATCCGGCGGTTGCTGGCGATGACGTGCTCGGTCGCTACTTCACGGCCGGGGTGAGGTTCAACTTCTAGAGCGTGATGACATGGTGCTGATCCACCGTGATTGCTCTGAGCCGTTCGCCGGCGAGGAGCGGCGCGCAGCGCGGGCTGGTAGCCCGCGCCAGCGGCGCGACGATGTCCGGCGGGCGGTTCAGGGCAACCGCGAAGCGGCGGGCGCCTTTTGGCGTGTGGCGCCGTCACTAGTCGATCGCGGGGGCATCACCCCGCTCCCTCCTCGCCGCTCCTTGCCACACGCCAAAATCCGCTCCGTTACGGCGTGAAGGCGGATGCCGGGATGCTGAGCCGGTTCTTTACTGGCAACGGATCGGCTTAAAAAAGCCCCCAGACCTCCGAACAACACTGGCCTGAAGTGGTGGCGCCGCCCGAACCATGGCGGGCGATGCAGGCGGACTCACCGCCAGCGCCTGATCTTTCTCGACGAGACCGGCATCACCGCCAACATCGTCCCGGCGTTACGGGGGCGTTCGCTGAAGCGAATCCGGGGCTATCCACTGGCCGCACACGGGAAGCAGCCGCCCAAGCCCTGTCGAGCGGTTGGTACCCACTTCCTAGGCGTTTGAGGCTTTGGCGACACCATCTTCATCGGATGAGTCCGTAAGCCTTGATGCAACAGCACGCCGGAGACGGCCTGAGCGAGGACGAAGCAAATACCCATTGCAAGAGCTGTTAGGCAGTTTGATTATGCCGGACATGGTTCTGATTCCAGAAATTGCCCCGACCGAAAGTGGCCAGCCTTCACCCGCGCCGGCGCCGAGGCGCACCTTGCTCGTCGTAGACGATGAAGCGGCGATACGCACGCTGCTCGCAGAAAGTCTTATCCGGCATGGCTATCGGGTCGAAACGGCAGCCAATCCGCGCGAGATGGACGCGGTACTGGCGCGCGTGCCGGTGGAGTTGATCATTCTCGACATCATGATGCCGGGCGAGGACGGGATATCGGCTTGCCGGCGCATTGCTGAAAGGAACGGGCCGCCGATCATCCTGCTCAGCGCACTCGGCGAGGAGGCAGACCGCATTCTCGGTCTGGAGATCGGCGCCAGCCATTATCTTCCCAAGCCGTGCAGTCCGCGGGAAATTCTCGCCACGGTGCGTGCCGCGTTGCGGCAGACCGAAGTCGCGCAGGCCGAGGTGCGCCGCGCCTTCACCTTTGCCGGCTGGCGAATCGATTTTATCACGCGCGAACTGTTCGATCCGAACATGGTGCTGGTTGATCTGACCGATGGAGAATTTGCGGTGCTACGCGCCTTTGTCGAGCGTCCGCGCCGCGTGCTGACGCGCGAGGCGCTGCTCGACGCGGCACGCGGCAGGGACAATGACGCTTTTGACCGGGCAATCGACGTCCAGGTGAGCCGATTGCGGCGCAAGCTGCGCGCGCCCGATGACGAGATCATCCGCACGGTCCGCAACGAAGGGTATCTGTTCGTCCCGCGGGTCATCCGCGCGTGATTTCCCGCGCGCGCGAATGGCCGCTCTTCCTGCGCATTTTCGCGCTGATGCTGCTGATGGTCCTGCTCGTTCAGACCCTGAACTTCGCGCTTGTCCTGCTGATGCCGCTTCCGACGCCGAGAGTGCAGCCGCTGGCGCGGGTCGCCGCTGCGCTGAGATCCGGCACGGATCCGAGCGGGATGCTGAAAATCTCCGTGCGAACCGATGAACCACACCAGTCGCAGGCCGCGCGCGATCGCCGGCTGGCCGATCGCATGGCGACCGCACTATCCCTTCCCGCGGGGTCGATCCGCGTCGAGTCGCAGGTGCCGACACCCTTCGGTATTGCAGGGCCGTTCGAGCGCGCTCGAACGCGTGAATTGCCGCCATTTCTGCGCGAAAGCGCTGGTGATGACCTGATCTTCGGCGCTTTCACGGTGTCAGCGAAGCTCGACCATGGGCGGTGGCGTAGCGTGGAGCCTGTCGCGAGCGGGTTCGAACCGTGGCGATGGCGCGCGCTGCTCTGGCTCATCGTCGCGATCGTCGTCGCCGCACCCTTTGCCTGGTTCCTGGCGCGCCGGCTGGTCCGGCCGATCCGCTTGTTTGCTTCTGCGGCCGAGCGCCTGGGCCGGGATCCGCGGGCCACGCCGCTGCCGCTCGCCGGGCCGCCGGAACTGGCCGAGGCCGCCGTGGCGTTCAACGAGATGCAGGCACGGCTCAACAATTATGTCGAGGGCCGCACGACGATGATCGGCGCCATCGCTCATGACCTGCGGACCCCGCTGATGCGCCTCACCATGCGGCTGGAGCACATAGCGCCCGAAATCCGCGCCGCGGCCGAGGCCGATATCGAGGAAATGGATCAGCGGATCACTGCCGCGATGGCGTTCGTCCGCGATACGACGCAGCCGGCACGCCGCCAGGCCCTCGACCTCCGCTCGCTCGCCGAAAGTGTGACCGACGACTTCGCTGATCGCGGCGCGCCGGTCACGCTGGAGCCGGGTGAGGCCATCGTCATGGAGGGGGACGCGCCGGGGCTCAAGGCCCTGCTGGCGAACCTGATCGGCAACGCGGTGAATTATGGCGGGGGCGCCCGGGTTCGGTGCGACATCGAAGGCGCGGCCACCATCATGGAGGTGATCGATTCCGGACCGGGGATGGAAGCGGACGATCTCGCGCGCGCGTTCGAGCCGTTTTTCCGGGCTGAGCGGTCGCGCGACCGGAAGACCGGCGGCATCGGGCTCGGCCTGGCCAGCGTGCGCGCGGTCGCGCGCGCCCATGGCGGCGAGGCGACGCTCGCGAAGCGTCCGGAGGGTGGGATGATCGCCCGCGTCACCTTCCCGCGCTGAGCGGCGGAAACATCCCAGAAACGATCCGGCAGTCTAAGGCGCGTCTCCCCCGCCAAGACCCGAGGTCGTATGCGTATCATTTTGTTGACCTGCCTTGCCCTTGCCATGTCCGGTTGCGCGAGCGACCGGCCGCGATTTCGTGGACCGCGCCCAGGCATCGGGAGGGGCGGCCCGGGAATGGGGCCCGACGGTCCCCGCGCCCGCTTGTTCATCAGCCCGATGGGCGAGCCGTTTCGTTCCGAGCGCGGCCAGGGCAACCCTGAGGATGTCTGGTTTCAGGGCGCCGATACGGACGGCGACGGCAATCTGACGCTTGTCGAATTCTCGCGCGACGCCGCACGTTTCTTCGCGATCCTCGATCGCAACCATGACGGCGAGATCGACCCCGACGACATCGAATATTACGAAACCGTGCTCGCGCCGGAGATCCGCGTCCGAAGCGCTGCCGGGTCGCCTCGCGCTGCCGGAGGGGGCGGGGGCCACGGCGGGGGAAGGGGCGGCGGTGGAAGGGGTGGCGGCGGCATGGGTCGCGGCGGCGGCGGCGGCGGCCATGGCGGTGGGCGCGGTGGCGGCGAACAGGACGCCGCTTCGGGTGGTTCCGATAGCGGGAATCAATCCCGCCCGGCCTATGGCAAGCAGGGGGCCGCGCGCTTCAGCTATCTCGACTTCCCCGAACCGGTGATTGCGGCCGACACCAATTTCAACCGCGGCATCAGCCCCGACGAGTTCGCACAGGCTGCCGCACGTCGTTTTGCCCTGCTCGACAAGAATGGCGACGGCACCCTGACACGCAGCGAACTGCCCAGAATATCCCGCGCGGCGGACGGGCCGCGTGTGGGACCAGGACGGCGCCCGCCCGAGACCCGGGAGGAATAGCCGCAACCCACGCGTGAGCGGAGCGCTATCGAGTTCGAGACGGCGACGCTCCAGCGCGCGCGTGATGCTGGCGACGAGATGGTCGGCGACGAATGGCTTGGCGAGAATATCATGCGCGCCCTCGCGTAACGCCGCTACGGCTATCGCGATATCGCCGTGAGAGCCGTCACCCAAAACGCCCTTGGACGCCTAAGGATGCACGATAATATAATGGCTTAGCTAGAATCAATCCTTGAGCATCCCCCCCGATCCGTCGATCTTATTAGACGAATTGAACGAACCTCCATGTCGCGCAACGTCTTCGAGAATGGAATGCGGACCAGTGTGGACCGATACTTACAAGATCACGGCCCGCAGGTCCCTTTTGGAGGCGTTAAGGAGAGCGGATACGGTCGCGTTAGGGGTACGAGGCTATTCTTGAATTCACATATTTCAAGAATAGCCTCATGAATTTGAACTGACCGTCTACCAGGCTTTTTTTAAGACCGAAGCTCCAAATGTTAGCGGAGGGCGGCTAGGCGGATTGGATGCCTCGCCGACGCAAGCCAGCCCTTCCACTCAATTCATTGCCGGGTAGCCGAGGTGTTGGGTGACAGTCCGCCGAGCACCGTAGGCCGCGTTCGTGGGCGTCAGTCTTTGATGATGCCGCGGCTGGAAAGCCAGTCATGGGTAAGGCGTGTCACGTCGCGTAGAAGCTCTGGTTGTCCCGCATAGTAGTGCGTCGCGCCTTCATCACCTCGAACGTCTTGTCCTGGCTGCCGGCAGCATCGAAGATCATGCGGGTATGGTGCTGGGCACCGCGTCGTCAGCCAAATTCTCGATCGCCAGGAGCGGCGCGGCGATGGTCTTGGCGCATCGCAGCCCGTCCGCGTTGTCGATCGACCATTGGGACAACCAAGCACGCAATATCGAAAAGCGCGCCAAGCCGACCGGCCCGCTGTTCGCCGTTTCCGGGTTGCCCAGATAGCACCAGCCGACTCGACGATCGTTTGAAGCGAGTGAATTGT
>NZ_JAQGLG010000146.1 GCF_028292965.1 Sphingomonas bacterium
TCAGGAGGACCATGCCCGATATTTTGCTTTGGCCCTTGTCCGGGGCTCGCCCCGGACAAGGGCCAATCAGAAGAAGTGGGGAATTTTCAAATGTCCGTTCCGGGGCATTTTACACCGCCATCAACACATGCGAAAGCGGCACTCACCATAGCGCCACTGTCTCGGCAGGAAATAAACCACTCAATTACAGCGGGGCTTGGTTGCGATTTCAGCGTCCATGGCCATCCCTTCCTCCTAGTGGTTGGGGGCGAGGCGCTTCTCAAACCCGATGGGCATTTGCTGCATCTGACGCTCGACAATGAACAGTCGCTGGCGATCAGCAATTATGGCGGCACGTTCGGCAATGGGGATATGCGCATTCTCGTTGATCGGGACGCAAAGCCTTTTGCACGGGGCGAAGAGAGCCAGAACTACCGCGCTCGATTGACCGTACGCTGCGCCGGAAGGGAACGCACCGTTACTCGCGTTTGGACCTGTGGGGCATAACCCGCACCTTCTACCTCTCAACATTTCAACGGCTACGTCCGTCGATTTGGAAGCCGCTCGCTCAGTTCATTGCGAACGTTTCGAAGCGGCCACATCGATCTCAGGAGAGTTGCTTTGATAAGGATAATGTTCGCGGTAGCGGCATTGGTGGCGGCGGCACCCGTGGCCGCAGCAACGGACCCAACCAACGCGGACTACTATCGAGACGCGAAACGGAACATGATGCGGCTTCAGGCGAGCCAACCGGCTAGCATTCGCGAGATGCTTGGTGATTGGGCGGGGGCCAACGAACTGTGCCGTGGCAGTAGCGATGGATTAACCATCGATAAGTGGTGCCCGATCCGCGACCGAATAGACCAGACGCTTCGAAAGCGCGGCATGTGCTACGGTAGGCCGAACGACGAATCCGCTGCGGATAGCGGCTGGCACACCTGTGACGACCGCCACCGGCAAAAACGCTGACGCTTAGCGCAGTTGCTAAACGGCCTTGCTTGCCAGAGCGCTCGCGAGCATTTGCCCGGTGATGAAATTGGAACCAGCGCGGGTGTTCGCGCCATGACATTCATGCCATCGTCCAGCTGTGGTCAAACATGCAATTTCCACCGGCTACCACTATACCCCCCGGAACAAGTCCGGGGTGACGGAGTAAATTGGGTTTCGCGCCCTACATCAAGCCGCGACGAACATCTCCAGCGGCAACGCCATCATCGCCTCAGCCCCGCCTTCGATCTTGCGCCGCAATGCCCCCGCCTCGGGCATGATACGCTCGGCGAAATAGCGCGCTGTGACCAGCTTGGCGTCGAGGAAGGCGATATCGCCCTCGCCTGCCGCCTTGAGCTTCGCCGCAGCGACGGCCATGCGCAGCCACATCAGGCCGACCGCGACGATGCCCATCAGGTGCATGTACGGATGCGCGCCGGCACCGACATTATCGGGGTTCTGCATGCCGTTCTGCATGAACCAGACCGTCGCCGCCTGGAGCTCGCCATTGGCCTTTTCCAGCCGGGCGGCGAAATCGGCCGTCGCCGGATCGGCCTTGGCCGCGGCGACTTCCTCGCCGACGATGCGGAACAGCGCCTGCACCGCGCGCCCACCGTTCATGGCGAGCTTGCGCCCGACCAGGTCCATCGCCTGCACGCCGTTGGTGCCCTCATAGATCATCGCGATGCGCGCATCGCGGACATATTGCTCCATGCCCCATTCGGCGATGTAGCCATGGCCGCCATAGACCTGCTGGGCGTTGGTCGCGATGTCATAGCCCTTGTCGGTGCCGTAACCCTTGATCACCGGCGTCAGCAGACCGACCAGGTCGGCCGCAAGCTGGCGTTCCTCCTCGCTTTGCGCGGCATGTTCGAGATCCACCTGCAAGGCCGCCCAAAGGCACAGCGCGCGCAGCCCTTCGGTAAGCGCCTTGGCGTCCATCAGCATGCGCCGCACGTCGGGATGGACGAACAGCGGATCGGCTTTCTCGTTCGGCTCCTTGGCGCCGGTCAGCGCGCGACCCTGACGGCGATCATGGGCGTATTGCACCGCGTTCTGATAGGCCGTCTCAGCAACGCCGAGCCCTTGGAGCCCCACGCCGAGGCGCGCGGCATTCATCATGATGAACATCGCGGCGAGACCCTTCATCTCCTCGCCGACCAGCCAGCCCTTCGCCCCGTCATAATTCATCACGCAGGTCGAGTTGGCGTGGATGCCCATCTTGTGCTCGATGGAGCCGCACGACACCGCGTTGCGTTCGCCGAGCGAACCATCGTCGGCAACCATGAACTTGGGCACGACGAACAGCGAAATGCCCTTCGAGCTTTCCGGCGCGCCGGGCGTCTTGGCTAGGACGAGATGGATGATGTTCTCGGTCAGGTCATGCTCGCCCGACGAGATGAAGATCTTGGTGCCCGTGATCGCGTAACTGCCATCCGCCTGCGGCTCGGCGCGGGTGCGGATCAGGCCGAGATCGGTGCCGCACTGTGGCTCGGTCAGGTTCATCGTGCCGCCCCATTTGCCCGACACCATGTTGGGGACGTATTTCTGCTGCTGTTCCGGGCTGCCCTTGACCAGCAGCGAGGCGATCGCGCCATGCGTCAGGCCGGGATACATGGCGAAGGCCATGTTCGAGGAGATCATATATTCCTGGAACGCGGTCGACACGACGTGCGGCATGGCCTGCCCGCCGAACTCCTCCGGCGCGGACAAGGTGCCCCAGCCCGATTCGACGAACCGGGCATAGGCTTCCTTGAAACCCTTTGGCGTGGTGACCGAGCCATCCTCGTGGCGGGTGCAGCCTTCCTGATCGCCGCTGTGATTGAGCGGGAACAGCACTTCGGCGACGAACCTGCCACCCTCGTCGAGCACGGCATCGACCACGTCTGGTGTCGCGTTCTGGAAACCCGGCAGATTGGCATGGCTGGTCAGGCCGACGACATGATCGAGGATGAAGCGCGTGTCGCGCACCGGTGGCGTATATTGCGGCATCTCGGATTCCTTCAGCCTTGCTGTTCGAGCAGCGCGACGAACGCGTCGAGTTCGCCGATGGCAGCATCGATATCGTGTTTCTGGGTTTCGAGCAGCGCGATGCGATTGCGGCAGCGATCAATGGTGACGGCCCGCTGATGTTTCCGCCCGTCACCAAGATCGTACAGATCGATCATCTCGCGGATTTCACCGAGACTGAAGCCGACGCGCTTGCCGCGCAGGATCCACGCCAGCCGCGCGCGGTCGCGGTGCGAATAGATCCGCGCGGTGCCGCGCCGCTCGGGCGCGATCAGCCCCTCATCCTCGTAGAAGCGCAAGGCGCGCGCCGTCACGCCGAATTCGGCGGAGAGATCGGAAATGGAGAAATGCTCGCGATCGGGATGACGCTCGATCGAAGCATAGGCGGCGACGCTCGACATGGCGTCTTTCCTAAATGCGCTTTACGTGAACGTCAACCTCAGCCGGCGGGCGCACACAGCAAGCGGCCCTTGCCGTCGCGCAGCGTCGAGGCCTCGGACACCGACTCGCTCAGCCGATCGACATCGAGCGCCGCCATCGAGGCGCGGTGCACGCAGATCTTCTGGCACGCATCGGGCACACGCGCGGGGAAGACGAGGCGGTCGCCCTCGAAACGCGCGTCGAAGCCACATCCTTCCGCACCGTCCATCTCGACATGGACATTCTCTCCGGATCGCGTCGCGGTGCCCGAGCCGCCGCAATTCTCGCGCTCGTCATAAGCAACGTACACGCCGATGCGGTAGGCGTTGGCCGCCGGCACGATGCACACCCGGTCGGTGTCGCGGGCATAGAGGCCGGTGATGTCCGTATCATTGGGGTCCGGGATCACCCCCGCCTGGATCGCCGCCGCTTCCAGCCCGGTCGCCGTCTTGGCGGACTTGTTCTCGGTCGGTGCCGCGCCACGCGAGCAGGCGGCGAGCAGGATCAGCGCGGCCAGCCCGATACGCCTCACGCGACCGGCACCAGACCGGTGCCGTCGATGCGGCGATAGAAACAGCTGCGTTCGCCGGTGTGGCAGGCCGGGCCTGCGGCATCCACGATCAGCCACAGCGCATCCTGATCGCAATCGATTCGCATCTCGGCGACACGCAGGACGTGGCCAGAGGTCTCGCCCTTTTTCCACAGCCGATCACGGCTTCGCGACCAGAAATGAGCCTCGCCGGTGGCAATGGTCTTCTCCAGCGCCTCGGCGTTCATATGCGCGAGCATCAGCACGTCGCCGCTGACGCGGTCGGTCGCGACGGCGGTAATCAAGCCGTTCGCGTCATATTTGGGATCGAGGACGAGGCCGGTTTCGCGGAGATGGGACATTCCACAGATGTAGCGCGCCGCCGCCGCCCCGTCACCTCGCGCGGGGAAAAACGACGGAACGCGACCAGTCGTGGCGAATGATGATGACAAACAGGCGACAAACCGGATCGCCCTCCCTATATGGCAGGCGCGACGCTACCGCGAAGGGCGCCATGCTGACGACACATCCATTTGACGACGACACGCTGCGCGAAGAGTGCGGCGTATTCGGCATATCCGGCAACGCCAGCGCTTCGGCGATCGTGGCGCTGGGGCTGCATGCGTTGCAGCATCGCGGCCAGGAAGCCGCCGGCATCACCAGTTTCGATGGTGCCGAATTCCACACCTATCGCGCGATGGGCCATGTCGCGGGCAATTTCGATCGCGACGATATCATCCAGGCGCTGCGCGGCACCGTGGCGTGCGGCCATGTGCGCTATTCGACGACCGGCGAGACGGCGCTGCGCAACGTGCAGCCGCTGTACGCCGACCTCGCCTCAGGCGGGTTTGCCATCGCGCATAACGGCAACATCTCCAACGCGATGCGCTTGCGGCGCGACCTGGTGCGGCGTGGTTCGATCTTCCAGTCGACCTCCGACACCGAGACGATCATCCATCTCGTCGCGACGTCCAATTACCGCACCGTGGTCGACAAGTTCATCGACGCGCTGAAGCAGGTCGAGGGCGCCTATTCGCTGATCTGCATGACCCGTGAGGGCATGATCGCGTGCCGCGACCCGCTGGGCATCCGTCCGCTCGTCATGGGGCGCTTGGGCGAATCGATCATCTTCGCCTCGGAGACCGTCGCGCTCGACGTCGTCGGCGCAGAT
>NZ_JAQGLG010000150.1 GCF_028292965.1 Sphingomonas bacterium
ACAATGTCTATTATGTCGGCATCAACATCGGCGGCTTCCTTGCACCGTTGCTGTGCGGCACGATCGGTGAGGTCTATGGCTGGCATTACGGCTTCGGCCTTGCCGGCATCGGCATGGTCGCCGGCCTGGTGATCTACCTCGCCGGGCAGCGCTATCTGCCCGCGCCCGCCGCACCGGTCGCTGCCACCGACGACCGGTCCACCAAGGCAATCGACGGACGGGCGACGGCGCTGACGCTCGCTGCCGTCGCCTTGTGCGTCGTCATCTTCCGCGGCGCCTATGAGCAGACCGGCAACACGCTGGCGCTGTGGATCGATCAGGGCGTCGATCGCTCGGCGGGCCATTTCGTCGTTCCGATGACCTGGTTCCAGTCGCTCAACCCGTTGATCGTCATCTTCTTTACGCCGGCCTTGCTCGCCTTTTGGCAGCGTCGTGCGGCGGCCGGCCACGATCAGTCGCCGGCGCGCCGCATGGCGCTGGGTTCGGCGATCGTCGCCAGCGGCTTCGTGATGCTCGCCGCGGTGGCATGGGGTGCCGGCGCGGGCCATGCCGCGTGGCCGTGGCTCGCTTTGTTCTTCCTGATCTATACCGTCGGTGAATTGCATATCCTGCCCAGTGGCCTCGGCCTGTTCGCACGCCTCGCACCGCCGCGCCTCGGCGCGACCACCGTCGCCGCCTGGTATCTCACCATCTGCGTCGGCAGCCTGACGGCGGGCTATGTCGGCAAGCTGTGGAGCGTGATGACCCCGCCAACCTTCTTTCTGCTGCTCGCGTCTCTCGCGGTCGCGGCGGCGATCATGCTGCGTTCGCTCGACAACGCCGTACGCAAGGTGGACCCGGTTGGCACATAAAGCGCATTTAACCGGTCTGTTTGTCCTGAATAGGATTGTAATTCTCTTCTAGGCGTGTTTTTATCCTGTTTCTATCCTCCATGCGGATCAGCGGCGTCAGACCGCAGGGCCGCTCATACGTCACACGACCTGGCGGCGCGGGGAGCGTCCCAGACGAGCACAAGGGGTAACACGATGATCAACGCTCGCATGATATTATCCGCCGGCACCGCGATGACGCTCGCGCTGATGGCCGCGCCGGCCTTTGCCAAGGCGGAAGCGCCCGCACCGGCAACCGCGGCTGATCCCCAGCCCGACGCCCCCCTCGGCGAGGAGGTCGTCGTCACCGCGCAGCACCGCGAGCAGACCCTGGCCGACGTGCCGCAGTCCATCTCGGTGGTCAGCAGCGCCACGCTCGAGCGGCAGGCGGCGATCAACTTCCAGGACTATGCCCAGCTCGTCCCCAGCCTGACTCTGACCCAGGAAAATCCCGGCGAGACGCGGCTCGTGTTGCGCGGCATCAACACCGGCTCGGTCGGCTCGACCGTCGCGGTCTATGTCGACGACGTGCCGTTCGGTTCCAGCGGCAGCCTGTCCAATGGCGGCATCCTTGCCGGCGACTTCGACACGTTTGACGTCCAGCGTATCGAGGTGCTGCGCGGCCCGCAGGGCACGCTCTACGGCTCCAACTCGCTCGGCGGCGTGCTCAAATTCGTCACCGGCACGCCCTCGACCCAGAAGCTCGAAATGCGCGGCCAAGCCGGCGTCGAAACCACGCAGGGCGGCGAGGCGAGCTATACCGGCAATGCGCTGGTCAACGTGCCGCTCGGCGACACGCTCGCTTTCCGCGCCAGCGGTTTCTACCACAAGATCGGCGGTTATATTAATACCGTCGGGCGCTCGGCCAGCAACGTCAACCAAGCCGAGAGCTATGGCGGTCGCGCGTCATTGCTGTTCAAGCCGACCAATGAGTTCTCGATCCGCCTGACCGGGCTGATCCAGAACATCAACGTCGACTCGCCGAGCAATTTCGAGGTCGATCCGATCACGCTCAAGCCGGTCAACGCCCTGACCACCGTGGCGCAGGGCACGCGGCGCACACGCCTCGAGCTCTATCCCGAACTCAATACCGTTCATTATCAGCTCTACAACGGCACGCTGAACTATAATCTCGGCTTCGCCACGCTGACCTCGGTGACCAGCTATGCGACGCAGAAGCAGAGGCAGATCAGCGACATCAGCACCAATTCCGCGCGCGGCACGGCGCAGGCGGTGTACGGCGTCGCCGGTGTCCCCAACACCATCGGCCTGGCTTATCAGAACGACATTTCGCTCAACAAGTTCACGCAGGAAGTCCGCCTTGCCTCGGCCGATTCGGACAGCTTCGAGTGGCTGGTCGGCGGCTATTACACGCATGAGAAGACGCGGCTCTATCAGGAATATCTGCCGTTCACGATCGCGACCCGCGCGCTGATCCCGCCGGCGACAACCTTTTCGGGTCTGACCTTCTCCAAATTCGTCTACGCCCAGATCGACGCCAGCTATGAGGAATATGCCGCCTTCGGCAGCGGCACGCTGCACCTCGGTCCGCAGTTCGATATCACTGCTGGCGGCCGCTACAGCCACAACAACCAGAGTTCCACCCAGGCGGTCATCCAGCTCGGTGGCGGCACCCCGACCTTTGGCGGTTCGTCCGAGGGCGTGTTCACCTGGTCGGTGGCGCCGCGCTTCGAGATCAACAAGCACAATTCGATCTACGGCCGCGTCGCCAAGGGCTATCGTCCGGGCGGCCCCAACTTCGTCCCCCCGGGCGCTCCTGCCACTTATCCGACCCAGTTCAACTCGGACACGCTGGTCAGCTATGAAGCTGGCTATCGCGGCGAAACGGCGAACCACGCCTTCAGCATCGATGTCTCGGCCTTCTATATCGACTGGAAGAACATCCTGATCACCACCAGCACGCTGGTGAACGGCACGCCGGTCGGGGTCAACGGCAACGGCCAACGCGCCCGCAGCTACGGTGTCGAGGCGACGGCGACGCTGCGCCCGATCCGCGGCCTCACCGTTGTCGGCAACGTTACCTGGACTAAGGCCAAACTGCTCGACGACACCGTCCCCGCCGGCACGGGCGGCCTCAACCTCACCGGCGGCCTTGCCGGCGATCAGCTGCCTTACAGCCCGGTGTGGAACGCCAACGTCTCGGCCGATTACGAATGGTCGGTGGGGCCGAACGCGCGTGCCTATATCGGCGGCAACATCCATCTGATCGCCGATCAGGCGGCGGGCTTCAACGCTGCCTATCGCGCGGCCTTTGCCCGCCGCCTGACGCTCGACGGCTATCAGACGGTAGATCTGCGCGCTGGCGTGAACTTCGATCGTTTCTCGATCGGCATCTACGCCAAGAACCTGACCAACGAATATGCCCTGACCAACGTCTCCTATCCGTTCACCGTGCCGGTCGCCATTGGCGGCACCAACACGCCGTTGGCGCGCGCGTCGAGCATTCGCCCGCGCACCCTCGGGGCGACCCTCGGCTTCCACTTCTGACGGAGGGGGTGGACGAGGGCGGGGAGGTCAGCCCCGCCCTCGACCATGCCGGCCGAGCTATGTGTGAAAGGTGGCGGGAGGCCTGACATCCCCGCGCGTATGAGAGGAAAATGGTCGCCATGAAGCTGATGCTCGCGCTTGCCCTGATGAGCATGCCGCTCCCGGCCCTCGCGCAAGGTCCGGCCCCGGCCGACACGCCGGGCAAGACGCCCGCCGGCGTGCAATATACCCAGCCCAAGGACTGGACCGCGCAGGTCGCCGGTCCGGTCACGGTGTTCGTCTCGCCCGAATCCGATCTGCGCCTCGCCGTGGTCGATGTCGGCGGCGCGCCCGACGCCAAGGCCGCCGCGGCCAAGGCCTGGTCGCTGTTCAAACCCGACGCGGTGCCGAGCCCGCGCCTCGTTACCGCCGCCCCGGCCGCCGAGGGCTGGAGCGAACGCGCAAGCCTGTCCTACGAAACCTCGCCCAATGAACGCGCCGTGCGCAGCGCCCTCGCGCTCAAACAGGGCCAGGCCTGGACGGTGCTGATCGTCGACGGCGCCGAATCCACCTATAACAAGCGCTCCGCCG
Organism: Sphingomonas bacterium; assembly: GCF_028292965.1. Classification (GTDB taxonomy): domain Bacteria; phylum Pseudomonadota; class Alphaproteobacteria; order Sphingomonadales; family Sphingomonadaceae; genus Sphingomonas. Next base: position 3,948 of record NZ_JAQGLG010000150.1, read on the forward strand.
CCGCCGCGATCGTGCAGGGCAGCCTCCACCCGGCCGGCTATACCAAAGAGAGTTTCGCCGGAAAGACCGCGCACCCGCTGACCCCGGAGCGTATCCAGCTGCTGCGCGATTTCGTTAGCCGGTCGGCCGCCGCGCTCGAAGTGCCCGGCGTCGGCGTCGCGCTGATCGATCACGGCAAGGTCGTCTGGGCCGGCGGCGTCGGCGTGCGCGCGCTCGGCTCGCCCGAACCGGTCGATGCGCACACCAAGTTCATGATCGCCTCCAACACCAAGGGCATGTCGACGCTACTGCTGTCGATCCTGGCCGACGAGGGCAAGCTGCGCTGGGACCAGCACGTCACCGATCTCTACCCGACCTTCCGCCTCGGCAGCGACGAAGTCACCCGCTCGGTCGAGGTGCGCCATCTCGTCTGCGCCTGCACCGGCCTGCCGCGCAAGGACTTCGCCTTCATCCTCGCCGACCAGGGCGTGCCCGCCGCCGACACCTTCCGCCAGCTCAGCGAGACCCAGCCGACCAGCAAGTTCGGCGAGCTGTTCCAGTACAACAACCTGATGGCCTCGGCCTCGGGCTATCTCGGCGGCAGCCTGCTCTATCCGGGCATGGAGATCGGCGCCGCCTACGACAAGGCGATGCAGGTCA
>NZ_JAQGLG010000151.1 GCF_028292965.1 Sphingomonas bacterium
GGCGGCGGCGGTGCCGGCGGCTCGCCGAAGTTGTAGGTCAGGCCACCGAGAAGGCTGTGCGTACGGAACTGACCGTTGAAGGTCCGGCCCGACACGTCGACCGTCTTGACGTTGCGCGCGGTAAAGAAGCGATACTTCAGCGTGGCATCGAGATGCCGGCTGAGCGGTGCGCGGATACCGGCGATACCCTGATAGGCGAACACCGAGTCCGAATCGTTCATGAACGGGCCGTAGATGTTGAGAGCGTAATTGCTCTCCTTCACCCGGGCGACGCCGACACCACCGCCGACAAAGCCCTGAATGCCGTCATCGTCACCGAAGTCGAGCAGGCCGTTGACCATGAAGCTAAGCGCGGTCGTGCGGCCACCAGCATAGCTGTAGCTGCCGGCCGGAACGTTGCCACGAGCACCGGATGCAACGGTGAACGGCGTGGTCGTGGTCGAGCGCCATGCGTCGATCGTCGCGCTCTTATAGCCGACTTCGGCTTCAAGGCGGAACATACCGAAATCGTAGCCGATCGTGCCGTCGACGTCGTAGCCATAATGGTGGTCTGCGACACCGGCATCCTTAAGAGCACCGATATCGAAGTGGATATCTTCCACGATCATCGCGCCACCTTCGGCGCCCACATACCACGCATTGTCGCGGGCCAGGGCCGGTGTGGCGAGAGCAGTGGAGGCAAGCGCCAAAGCAACCGCAAGCTTCCGCATAAAATTCCCCTTTCGTCGTTGTCACTCGGACAGCGCAAACTCCCTACCCAATGGTTGGTTTCCGCGCAAGCGCACAAATTCTCAAGCCTGTTGCTCAAGCGCAACAGAAAGGGCGATTTCGCCGCACTGCGATGCATGCCGGGGCCGAACCCTTCGCAGACGCGGCATGACATTGCCGGCGGCATCGGCTCCGCCTCGCCCGCCGGCTGCGGTATCGCCGGCCGCGGCCGGATAACGAGCACGCCCGGCAGCCCGCGCCGGCACGTGGCGGGAAGCGCTGAAAAGACGTGGAATTCGCCTCCCGCGCGACACCGCGACGCGCCGCGTAGCGCAGTGCAGCGCGATGGGTCGGGGTGTCATGCGATCACGTTCGGCCGAGGTCGGGCGCGCCCCCCGCGTCGCCCGGCGCGCTGCGGCGACCAAAGGCCGTCTTCGCCTCGTTCTGGGACGGCGACGCGGAGTGATTCGGCCCGATCGTCCGACCGGGTGGGCCGCCATAGCGCCTATCGACCGATTCGCCGGTCGTTCAGGCGGCGCCGGCGCTTGCCGCCTCGGCGACCCGCGCCCAGGCGGCGATCTCGTCATTGTGATGCCCGGCGATGGTCACCGCACCGGCGATGCCGCGGTCGGCGTCGATCTCGGCCGACCCCTCCCATTCGAAGGTGGCGTTGCCGGACAGGCTGACCATGCCGTCACGCGCCGCCTCGGCGCGCACCAGCCCGCCCTTGTTGAGGATGGTCAGCGTTTCGCCGAACGGAGCATGGCCGAGCAGACAGGCGACATGCGCCGAGGCCGCCATCGCGCTGCCACAACTGTCGGTCAGGCCGACGCCGCGTTCGAAGGTGCGCACGAACAAAGTCGCCGGGCCACGGCGCTCAACGAACGACACGTTGGCGCGCGCCGGCAACCAGGCAGGCGCCGCTTCGCACAGGCTGCCGATGGCGGCCAGCTCGGCCTCGTCGATCCGCTCGACGAAGCTCACCAGGTGCGGGTTGGGCATCGCCACCGCGGTAAAGGCGCGCGTCCCCGGCAGCATCGCGATCGGCCGGTCGATCAGTTCATCGCCATCGATGCCGTGCAGCCAGGCCGCAACGTGGCGATCGGCCGGGCCGGCCGTCTCGCGGATCGTTGTCACGCCCGTGGCCAGCGCCGGATCGCGGGCGACCATCACGGTCGAGGTTCTGAGGCGCACCGCGGCGGAATCGAGGCCGAGCCGCTCGAAGCCCAGTCGCGCGACGCAGCGCAGGCCATTGAGGCAGGTCTCGGCTTCCGACCCGTCCGGATTGAACATGCGCATGCCGAACTGGTGAGTCGCATCGCCTCCGGTCAGCAGCAGCAGCCCGTCGCCGCCGACCGGGCCGCGCCGGTCGGCCAGCGCGCGCGCCACGCCGGGCCAGTCACCTTCGGTGACGGCGAGGCCGCGTGCGTCGATCAACGGGAAGTCGTTGCCCGAGCCGTGGCATTTGATGAAACTAAGGCGCATCCGGCATTCCTAATCGATCACATGCCGCAACGTCACCCCATTGCCGCGAGCATTGCGCGCTCCTGCGCGATCAGCCGCGCAAAGCCGGGGCGCGCCTGGATCGCCGCGACATAGCCGGCGAGCACCGGCCAGCGCGCCGCATCGATCGGGCAACCGACATAGTCGAGATTGGCGAAAGGCGAGGCGACCGCGATGTCCGCCAGCGTCAGGCGGTCCGCGACGAGGAAACCGCTCGGCGGGATCGCCTGTTCGAGATGGTCGAACAAGGGCGGCAATTCCTTCGCCTCGGCCGCCGCGGCGACTGCCTCGTCGCCGGGGATCTTCAGCACCCTGGGCGCGACGAAGCGATTGAAGAACAGCTTGGTGCCGGCGGCGGTCAGGATGGTGTCGGCGAACTCGTCCCACCAGATCGTCCGCGCCCGCGCGATCGGCTCGGTCGGGATCATTTCGGGCGCGGGATGTTTCGCCTCGAGATAGGTGATGATCGCGGTCGAATCGGAAATGCAGAAATCGCGGCCGTCATCGGCGCCGGGATCGCGAAAGGCCGGCATCTTGCCGAACGGCGAGCACTCGGCGAAGTCGGGGCCGCCGCGCCCCATGCCGGACGGCTTGAGTTCGAAGCTCAACCCCTTTTCGGCGCCATAAGCGAGCAGTTTGCGGACATAGGGCGAAAGGCTCGAGCCATAGACGATCATTGTGCGTCCCCTCCCGTATCGCGGCCGGCACCCGCTGTGGAGCGAATGCCGGCATCATCGCGATTGGTGGGCGCTGACGGGTTCGAACCGCCGACCTACTCGGTGTAAACGAGCCGCTCTACCAGCTGAGCTAAGCGCCCTTCCGCCGCCGCGATGCCAAAACAGCGCGGCGGGGGCAAGGGCGGGTTTCGATCAGGCGAAGGTTTCCGCGAGATCCTCATCGGTATCACCCGTGAGCGAACGGGTCGCCGCTGCCAGGCCCCCTGCGTTGAACGCCAGGCTGACGCCGGCCAGTATGGCGAAGATCAGGCCGAACACCAGGATCGCGGCCGCGATGCCGCCGCCGACATGCCCCTGCATCAACTCCATGGCGCCCGCCGGGTTCGCGCCGACCATCATCATCATGACCGGTGAGACGACGGCGAATGCCAGCACCATATAGATGATGAAAATCATCAGGTTGAGCACCAGATAGCCGCCGAACATCACCCAGAAATGACCGCTCGTCAGCGTCCATGCCTCACCGATGACGATCTTGCGACGCATGACGGTAAGCGCGAAGGCAGGGGCCAGACGCACCGTCAGAAAAAGCGGCAGCGCATAGATCAGCAGCATCATCAGGATGAATCCGCCGCCCGGCTGCCCGCCACGCGTCATGGAGCCGAACATGCCCATCGCGCCGAACACGATGCCGAACACGATGCTCATCACCATCATCAGCACGAAGCCGGCAATGGCGAACAGCAAGAAGAGCCCGACCATGCGCAACTCGTCCATGCCGAGGCGCAGCGAGGCGAAGGAACTTTCCTCGGGGCGTAGCGCGGCGCGAAGACCCGCGGTGAGCAATATCACCATCACGATCATCAGCAGGAAAAAGAACAGATACATCTGGCCGAACATCTGCATGAACATGGCGGGATCGGGCGCCGCCTGCGCCCCGGCATTCGCCATGGCGAACTGCATCATGGGCACGAGCATCGCGAACAGGCCAAGCGCACTGGCAGCGACGTAGATGATACCCCAAACCAGCGCCGCCAGCGGGCGCCGGCGGAGCAGATCGAAGCCCCCGCTAATGATACCTCCGACGGTAACCATGGTCCTGCCCCCTTGTTTCTGCTGGTTATTACCAGGGGCGGATGCTGACAGGAAAAAGCGCTAGCGACTAGTCTAAAGATTTGACGATTTCTTCGACCATCTTTTTCGCGTCGGCCAACAACATCATGGTGTTGTCCATGTAGAAAACATCGTTGTCGACACCGGCATAACCGACGCCGCCCATGCTGCGCTTGACGAACAGCACGGTCTTGGCCTTGCCGACATCGAGCACGGGCATGCCGTAGATCGGCGAGGTCTTGTCGGTCTTGGCGGCCGGGTTGGTCACGTCGTTGGCGCCGATGACGAAAGCGACGTCGGTCTGGGCGAACTCGCTGTTGATGTCCTCCAGCTCGAACACCTCGTCATAAGGCACATTGGCCTCGGCCAGCAGCACGTTCATATGACCCGGCATGCGCCCCGCGACCGGATGGATGGCGTATTTCACCCGGACGCCATGTTCCTTGAGCTTGTCGCCCATCTCGCGCAGCACATGCTGCGCTTGCGCCACCGCCATGCCGTAACCGGGCACGATGATGACCTGCTCGGCCTGCTGCATGAGGAAGGCGGCATCCTCGGCCGAGCCGCGCTTCCACGGCCGGTCGGTCGCGGAGGCGACCGCGCCAGCAGCGCTGTCGCCGCCGAACCCGCCGGCGATCACCGAGATGAAGCTGCGGTTCATCGCCCGGCACATGATGTAGCTGAGGATCGCGCCCGACGAGCCGACCAGCGCGCCGGTGATGATCATCGCCGTGTTGTGCAGCGTGAAGCCCATCGCCGCCGCCGCCCAGCCGGAATAGCTGTTGATCATCGACACCACGACCGGCATGTCGGCGCCGCCGATCGGGATGATCAGCAGGAAGCCGATCGCGAAGCTGAGGCCGGTCACCGTCCAGAAGATCCAGGCCGACTGATCCTGGGTGAAGTACGCGATCAGCCCGAGGATGCCGGCCAACACCGCAAGGTTGAGCACGTGACGGCCCGGCAGCATGATCGGCTTGCCGCCCATATTGCCGTTCAGCTTGAGGAAGGCGATGACCGAGCCGGAGAAGGTGATCGCGCCGATCGCCACGCCGAGGCCCATTTCAATGCGACTCTGGGTGAAGATCACGCCGTCGGTTGCGATGCCGAAAGCGCCGGGATTGAGGAAGGCGGCGGCCGCCACAAGCACGGCGGCGAGACCGACCAGCGAGTGGAAGGCTGCGACGAGTTGCGGCATGTCGGTCATCGCGATCTTGCGCGCCGTGACGATGCCGATGGTCGCGCCGATACCGATCGCGACGAGGATCTCGAGCAATGTCATTGTATCGAGATGTGCAACGAAACTGTCGTCGCCGAAGCTTTGAACAACCCAAGGCAAGTGCGTGGCCAGCGTCGTCACCACGGCGATGATCATCCCGATCATGCCGAAGCGGTTGCCGCGCTGGCTCGACGTCGGGCTCGACAGCCCGCGCAGCGCAAGGATGAAGCACACGCCGGCGACCAGATAGGCCAGGGACGCCCAGGGATTCACCGCGATCGAATGTTCCATCTTATCCCCCAAACCGTCGTTCCGACCGAGGCCGGTATCCACCGCGCGACGGGCGCCAGTAGATGAATATATCCGGCTCGCGCCGGGCAGACGAACTAGTGCTTGGCCGCGGCCGGCCGGTCTTTCTTCTTGTACATCGCCAGCATGCGCGCGGTGACCGCGAAGCCGCCGAAGATATTGACGCTGGCCAGCACCACCGCGAGCAGGCCGAGCCATTTCGACGTAGCCCCGCCCCCGCCGATACCGATCGCCGCCGAGGCGATCAGCGCACCGACGATGATCACCGAGGAGATCGCATTGGTCACCGCCATCAGCGGCGTGTGCAGCGCCGGCGTGACCGACCACACGACATAATAGCCGACGAAGCAGGCCATGACGAAGATCGACAGGATCGAGATGAAGTCCATGGCTTGCTTCCTAGTTGAGGCCGAAACCGACCTAAAAGACCGAGCCGGCCGGCGGTGAAACGATCTGCACGATATAGGCGCCGCCGCTCTTGCGCAGAAAGGAGATGCTGCCGCCGTGCAGATCGACATGAACCGGGAGCGCCGACGCGCGCAGGCTGATCTCCTGTGTCGAGCAAAAGGTCGGTGTCGTGTCGCGCCCGAGAAAATTCTTGCTCGGATTGCCATCGAAGCACAGGGCGAAACGGGCGGGCATGACCAGACCGCCGGTAGATGTCTCCTGCAACCGCACCTCGAGTGTCGGCTGATCCGAAGTGGCTTCCTCATACCGCGCTGGTGCGCCCATCGTCGCAACCACGCCTTCGTTGCCCAATGACTGAAAGAAATAGGCGCTTTCGGTGTGAACGTAGAAATAGCGATCGAAGCTATGGTCGCCATCCGAATCAATAAAGCAGGCGCTTCTGCCACGATAGGCGCCGCCCGTTACGCAGGCCGCATGATCGTCGCCGTCGGTCAGGATCAATAAGCTGCCTTTTGGCGCCACGATGACGCCATCGCTGCCGACGACATCGCCCGACAGGCGATAGCTGGTCTTCGGCACGAGGTGCGCGAAGATGACCGACGCAGTGCTTTTCACCCGCCCCTCGGTCTGCGCCGTCGGCTCGCCAACCACAACCCAGCTCGCCGTGCGCAGCGGGGGCGCCGCACCGAGCAGTGCCAGGAGCAGCGGCAGCAGCGCCAGGCGCCGCATCAGCCCAGCAGTCTCGCGTTGACGACGGCACCGTCCCTGGTCAGCCGCACCGCATCGCCGATCTCCTCATCGAGCACCGGCTTGCCGGCCTCCTTGTCCCAGAAGGTCGACAGGAAATTATACAGGTTGCGCGAGAACAGCGCCGAGGCATCCGCCGCGAGCCGGCCGGCGACATTGCGATGGCCGACGATCTTGACGCCCGACACCGTGACCACTTCGCCGGCAACCGCGCCCTCGACATTGCCGCCCGCCTCGACCGCCAGATCGACGATCACGCTGCCCGGCTTCATGCTGGCGACCTGCGCGGCCGAGATCAGCCGCGGCGCCGGACGCCCCGGGATCAAGGCGGTGGTGATGACGATGTCCTGCTTGGCGATATGGCCCGAAACCAGCTCGGCCTGCGCCTTTTGATATTCCGGGCTCATCTCGCCGGCATAACCGCCCGAACCCTCGCCCTCGATGCCCGCGACATTCTCGACGAAGATCGGCTTGGCGCCGAGCGACTGGATCTGTTCCTTGGTCGCGGAACGCACATCGGTCGCCGAAACCTGCGCACCGAGCCGCCGCGCGGTGGCGATCGCCTGCAGGCCGGCAACGCCGACCCCCATCACGAACACGCGCGCCGCCGAAATGGTGCCGGCGGCGGTCATCATCATCGGGAAAGCCCGGCCATATTCGGACGCTGCGTCGAGCACCGACTTGTAACCGGCAAGGTTCGATTGCGAGGACAATATGTCCATCGACTGGGCGCGCGTGATGCGTGGCATGAATTCCATCGCCAGCGCCTCGACCCCGGCCTTGGCATAGGCATCGACCCGGGCGCGCTCAACGAACGGATTGAGCCCGGCGACCAGCCAGGCATCCGCCGCCATGCCCTTGAGGCCGGCGGGATCGGGACCCTGCACGCCGAGGATGATGTCGGCGCCCTTCAGCGTCGCGGCGCGCGTGCCGAGCTTTGCGCCGGCCGCTTCATAATCGGCATCGGCATAGGATGCCGCGCTGCCCGCACCGCTCTCGACCGCCATTTCAGCGCCGAGCGCGGCGAATTTTTTGATCGTTTCCGGCGTCGCGGCAACACGCCTCTCGCCCTCGGCTTGTTCCTTGAGGACGGCGATCTTCATATCTTGCGCCTATTTGCCCGAGATCAGCCAGATCACCCCGAAGGCGATCACGAAACAGGCGACAGCGCCCCATTTCAGCAGCCCCATCACGCTGTGATAGGTCGATTCATGCGCCTTCATGTCACCGTTGCCGGCCATCGTGAAACCCCTGTGCTGAGCCCCTGCTCCTGCCGAGCCTTAGCCCGGCTTCCCCGCTTCCTTCAAGTCCTGTCCCGTCCGTCCCGTGCTGGGGCAGCTTAAGGCCGCTTTTACACCTAATGCCTATGGTTACCCGCTGGACCTGAGTTTGCATGACGGGAATCGCGGCAATGACGCGCAACGGACAAAGACTGTTGATGCTGATCGACGAGGAGCCGGCACAGCGCCGGCTTGTCGCCGCGATCGCCGCCCGGCGCGGCTGGCGCGCCGTGTTCGCCGCCGATGGCGAGATGGCGATCGCCATGCTCGGCACGCAGGACGGCATGCAGCTCGACGCGATCCTGCTCGACCATTGGGCGCCCGATGCCGATGCCACCACGCTGATCGGCGAAATCCGCGCGCGCCGGCCGGCGCTGCCCTTGCTGATGCTGACCGCCAATGGCTCGGTCGCCCAGGCCGTCGCCGCGATGCGCGCCGGCGCGACCGATTTCCTGGTCAAGCCGCTCGCCGCCGAGCGCCTGCTCGCCGCGCTCGACGCGGCGGTCGCCGGTATGGCCGCGGGCGAGCTGCGCCCGCTGACCGAGAAGATCCCCGCTTTGCTGGCGTTCGACGAGATCGTCGGCTCGGCGCCTGAATTCCGTTCCGCGCTGGCGATTGCCGCCAAGGCGGCACGGGCGCGCGTGCCCGTGTTGCTCGAAGGCGAAAGCGGCGTCGGCAAGGAAGTGGTTGCGGAAGCGATCCATGCCGCCTCCCCGCGTAACAAGAAATCGATGGTCGCCGTCAATTGCGGCGCGATTCCCGCCAACCTCGTCGAGAGCGAGCTGTTCGGCCATGAGAAAGGCGCCTTCACCGGCGCCTTCGAACGCAAGATCGGCCGCTTCGCCGAAGCCGATGGCGGCACCTTGTTCCTCGACGAGGTCGGCGAGATGCCGCTCGAGGCGCAGGTCAAATTGCTGCGCGTGCTGCAATCGGGCGAGATCCAGCCGATCGGCGCGCGCCATGCCCGCGAGGTCGATGTCCGCGTCATCGCCGCGACCAACAAACGCCTGATCGAGGAGGTCGAGGCCGGCCGCTTCCGCGAGGACCTCTATTACCGCCTCAACGTCGTCCAGGTGACCATCCCGCCCTTGCGCGAACGCTCCGGCGATATTCCCGCGCTGGCCCGCCACCTGCTCGCCCGCATCGCGCAGCAGCCCGGCCTTTGCCAGCTCGGCATCACCGATGACGCGCTGACCCTGCTCGGCAAATATGACTGGCCGGGCAATGTCCGCCAGCTGCAGAACGCGCTCTTCCGCGCCGCCGTGCTGTGCGAGGGCTCGGCGCTGACCAGCGCCGACTTCCCGCAGATAGCGGCGCTCGGCGCCGCGCGCCACAGCGTCCCCGGCCCGACGCCGATGGCAACGTCCGGCGGCGTCACCCTGTTTCACGCCGACGGCAACCTGCGCGCGCTGGAGGAGATCGAGGCCGACGTCATCCGCCTCGCCATCGGCCATTATCGTGGCCGCATGACCGAGGTCGCGCGGCGGCTCGGGATCGGGCGCTCGACCTTGTACCGCAAGCTCGGCGAGCTCGGGATCGACAACGCCGCGGCGTGAGGCCCGCGAATTCGTCAGCTGTCCGCGCGCCATCATGTCGTGTGCCGACCGCTAAAAAGGCGGTGATGAGCGCGTTCAGCGACGGCGCGGCCGACGCGGGGTGGATGGATCGGACGATGTGAAAGAGCGGCGACGGAGTTGAACGTGGCGCCGGTTTTACCATGGTGGCGGACGGTTTGAATCATGGCCTTATCGCGCCGACGGGCGTGTGATGCGGAACTATTCCGCAAGTATTGCGGGCCGGGCGCGCCAAGAACAGAGGGCCTTTTGCGAGCCGATGGGGTAGTGTTTTCGTGGGAGGTCTGTCGCCACCCGGCGATGTGGAAGCGATGAAGAAGGGACAAATCCCAACATCGAGCACTGCGCCACTTGAATGACACCAGCGCAACCGGCGACCTCGAATACCGGGCGATACTGATCGAATTATGCGAATAGTTGCATTTGATCATGGTCTTCATTGTCGCGGGGCGGACGGGAAGGGGTTCGAGACCCAACAGGGAACCGCTGTCAGCCAGCCTTGCCCGCCGCGACATTGGCGAGTGCCGCGCATTTCGGCGTGATCGCAGGCTCCATTGGTCGTGCGTTCTGTCATGCCGGCGAGCGTAGCGCGGACGCGTGGTGGGTTGAATCGGGGTGGTCCCCGGCGAATGCGATCAACGCGTCGCAGCGGCTTACGCTTCTTCCTCGGCCGATGCGCACGTCATTGCAATGAACGCTTCAAAGCCCGCTGATGGCCGAACGTCATGAGATTCGACATAGTGGGCGAAGCCTTCAGGCCAGCACCATTTGTCGTGCCGAAACTCGATCGAGCCGTTTCGCGCGCCACACAGGCGGCAAAGCGAGAATCCTCGATATGATACGCGCTCAGCCACGCTTTCGACGCGACGGAGCTGGCCGACGAATTCCCCCCTCGCCTGCCAATTCCGACTGGCCACCGGCCAGGGCAATGCAGCATCATCCTCGATCGATGCTCGCCAATATCCTTCGGCAAAGGGCGGCATCGGCGGACGCGCATGACAAATATCATCGGCCATGAGGAACGCCCCTCACCGCCCGACCAAAGCCTGATCGCGCAGGCCGCGCCAGACATGGATCGCCTGCACCGTCTCGGCCACGTCATGGACGCGGAGCAATTGCACCCCTGCCTCGATCCCCTTCATCGCCAGCGCGAGCGAGCCGCCGAGGCGCGCGTCGGTCGGCGCCGCGTTGGACAGCGCGCCGATCATGCGCTTGCGGCTCGCGCCGAGCATGATCGGGCAGCCCAGGCCATGGAACAGCGCGAGGCCGTTGATCAGCGCGAGGTTGTCGGCGAGCGACTTGCCGAAGCCGATGCCGGGATCGACGATGATCCGCGTGCGATCGATGCCGCCGGCAACCGCCACGGCGATGCGTAGTTCGAGCCAATCGAACACCTCGGTCAGGACGTTGGTGTAGCCGCTGCCGCCATGCGGGCCCTTTTTCGGATCGGGCGAGTGCATCAGGATCACCGGGCATCCCGCCTTGGCCACGGCGGCCAGCGCGCGGTCGTCCCATAACAGCGCCGACACGTCGTTGACGATGCGCGCGCCGGCGTCGAGCGCGGCCTCCATCACCATCGCCTTGCGGGTGTCGATCGAGACAAGGGTGCCGCTGGCGGCGAGGCGCTCGATCACCGGCACGACACGCTTCGCCTCGTCGCCCTCCCACACCAGCGGGGCGTTGGGGCGGGTCGATTCGCCGCCGACATCGATCAGCGCCGCGCCCGCCGCCGCCATCGCGACGCCGGCCGATGCGGCGGTGGCGGGGTCGTCCTGCAGCTTGCCGCCGTCGGAGAAGCTGTCGGGCGTGACGTTGAGGATGCCGGCGACCTGTGGCTGGTCGAAGCGCAGGGTGCGGTCGCCAAGCGTCAGCGCCGGGCGCGGCGCGGTGATGGCGCGGTGCAGCATGACGGCACGCTCGTCATTCTCGAGCTTTTGCTCGAAATCGGCGATGGCGACGGTACGGCGCCCCTCCCCCTCGATCACCTCATAGGCGGTGAACCACAGCATCCCGCCGGCCAGCCGCGCGGTTTCGCCATCGCGGCCGACGGGTGAGTCAACGAACTGAATCGGGCGGAGATGGAGGGCCATCAGTTGCGGTTCAGGCCCATCTCACGACTTTGCAATTTGTCTTTCCATATCGCTTCCATTGCGAGAATAGCATCGCGATCGTCGGCGGAGCCAGCGACCTGGAGAATGCTGACGCGATAATCGCTCGGCTTTCTAGTCTTGAGCCCGACATTGCCGCCATGCCCGTCCGCAACATAGGCCAGCCAACGGCCGAAAAATCCGTCCGCGCCGGTCGCCGAACCGACATATTGCTCGCACGTTTGCGGACAGGAAAGCAGATAAACGCCACGTGTGGCGACGAGCGCGGCTTTCCACGCGGCTGGCAATGTCTCAAGGTCCGACAGCTGGGCAATGAAACGAGCGAAGCCGGGAAAGGCCGGCTCGATAAAGCGCTCACGTAGTTCAACGATCACTTTGTCTTGATTGCCAGCAAGCTGCGCCCATTGCCGCGCGCCAATTCCCCAGTCGATGACGAGGCGCCCGATATATTCCGCAAGCTCGTCACAAAGTACGGTGCGGTACAATTCATAAGCAGCGAAATCGAGGTCCCGGCCGGCCAGTGGATCTTCCCATGTCGGGGGTACATCGCCGGCCAAGTCGACCGCATAAAGCCCGGCAAAAAGCGTTCGGCCATCCGGCGCGACGACGAAGGAAGCCCAGTGCGCGCCGCGAAACCAGGAACGCCTTTCGCGCTTCTGGATACGCTGATAATCTTCGAACCCGCCGCGATCGTCACGCCAGAGCGCATAGGGCGTCCGGCCGCTGCCATGCTGTTGCGTCTCGTGCCGGAGCAACCTCACGGCGTTCAACGAAAGCCCGGCGTCGCGAAGCAGCGTGTTAAATGTCAGTGGCATCTCACGGCTGCGTCGCCAGCAGATATTCCTGGCGCAGCGCGTCGATCGGCTTGAGCCCATCCGCAGTCTCATAATGCCAGAAGGTCCAGCCATTGCAGGCCGGTGCGTTCTGCACCGTGGAACCGAGCTTGTGGATCGAGCCGGTCGTGCCGTCGGCGCCGAGCACCGAGCCATCGGCGCGCACCGTCACGCGATAACGACGCTTGCTGTCGGTCAGCACCGCGCCCGCCATCAGCATGCCGTTCTCGACGATCGTGCCGAAGGCGACGCGCGGCGCGGCCTTGGGCGATTGCATCGTGGTCAGCGCGGACTCGTCGAGCGGCAGCGCCGCGTCGATGCGTTCGCGCGCGGCATCGACATAGACCTGCTCGCGCTCGATGCCGATCCAGCGGCGGCCGAGGCGCTTGGCCACCGCACCCGTGGTGCCGGTGCCGAAGAACGGGTCGAGCACCACATCGCCCGGCTTGGTGCAGGCCAGCAGAATGCGATAGATCAGCGCCTCGGGCTTCTGCGTCGGATGGACCTTCACGCCATCCTTTTTCAGCCGCTCCTGCCCGCCGCAGATCGGGAATTCCCAGTCGGAGCGCATCTGCAGCTCGTCGTTCAGCGTCTTCATGCTGCGATAGTTGAAGGTGTAGCGCGCCTTCTCGCCCATCGACGCCCAGATCAAAGTCTCATGCGCGTTGGTGAAACGGGTGCCCTTGAAATTGGGCATCGGGTTGGCCTTGCGCCATACGATATCGTTGAGAATCCAATAGCCGAGATCCTGGATCGCCGAGCCGACCTTGAAGATATTGTGATAGCTGCCGATCACCCAGATCGCGCCATTGTCCTTGAGGATACGGCGCGCCTCGGTCAGCCAGGCGCGGGTGAAGGTGTCGTAGATGGCGAGGCTGTCGAACTTGTCCCAGTCGTCGGTCACGGCGTCGACATGGCTGCCGTCGGGCCGGCTGAGATCGCCGCCGAGTTGCAAATTATAGGGCGGGTCGGCGAAGATCATGTCGACCGACTTGGCCGGCAGCGAGCGCATCGCGGTGATGCAATCCTGCATGATGATCGTATCGAGCGGCAACGCCGTCAGCGGCGCTTCCACCGCCGGCGCGTCGGCGCGCGTAATCGTCTCGATAAGCCCCATATGTCGTGTCCCCGCGTTCGTTACGCCCACCCAATGAGAATGTGCGGACTCCGGTCAAGGAGAACTTAGTTAACGGGTATCACTCACAAATAGTTAACAAACCGGAACATTTTAGGACGTGTGCCAGATGTTGAGTCCCAACTTATCCACAGGCACCAAACATGGTGTGTGGCGAAAAAGACTCATAACGGCAGCGAAGCTTGCGCGACCGGTGCGAAAGTGCGGCGATGCAGCGGACAGGGTCCGTGTTCGCGTAGCGCGCGGAGATGTTCGGGCGCGCTGTACCCCTTGTTCGAGTGCCACCCGTAGAGCGGATGTGATTCGGCATGGGCGATCATGATCGTGTCGCGGGTATGCTTGGCGATGATCGAGGCGGCGGCGATCGACAGGCTGATCGCGTCGCCCTTGACGATCGCGGTGGCGACGTGTCCCCAGCGCGGCAGCCGGTTGCCGTCGACCAGCACATGGCCCGGCGCGCAGCCCAGCGCCGCGACGGCCATCTCCATCGCCTTCATCGTTGCCCAGTAGATGTTGAGCCGGTCGATCTCGTCGGCCTCGACAATGCCGACGCCGACGATCGCGCAGTCTTTCAGCCGGTCGTGAAGACGGTGGCGCTCGGCCGCGGAGAGCTGTTTCGAATCGTTGATACCGCGCGGGATGCCCCGCGCCGGCAGGATGACGGCGGCGGCCACCACCGGCCCGGCGAGCGGTCCGCGCCCCGCCTCGTCGACCCCTGCGACGGGAGCGAGGCAGAGCTTTTCGTGTTTGAGGCTAGGCATCGGGCAGCCGCCAGGGCGGGAAGCGCCGGTTTTCGTCGGCCCGGTAGAGGCAGATGGCATTGCCGGCGGGATCGGTGAGACGCGCCTCGCGCCACAGCCAGCTTTGTTCAGTCGGGAGTTGGTCGAAGGTCACACCGGCGCTTTGCAACCGCGCGACCTCGCTGTCGAGGTCCTCGCACTCGAAGAACAGGGTGGGCCGTGCCCCGGATTCGATCGACAGCGTCGCGCCACCCGCGGCTTCGAACCGCGCATAGTGCGTGTCATCGGTGCCGACGATCTGCTTGAGGCCGAGCAGCGAATAGAAATCGCGCGAGGCGGCGTAGTCGGTCATGCCGATCGTGACTTGGTTTAGCCGCGCGCCCGGGCCGAGATCGAGGCGCACCTTCTGGTGGCCCATCGGACCGTGACCGGCACCGAGGCCAGGCGCATCCTTGAGCGCCATGCGGACGAACTGACGGGCACGGGCTACCGCGCTGCGCAGGGGGACGCCGCGCGCGAGATAGGTCGCGATGGCCGAGGC
>NZ_JAQGLG010000192.1 GCF_028292965.1 Sphingomonas bacterium
CGTGACGGGAACGACGCGAGCCCGGTCGCGCCACCGCCGACCGCCGGACACGCCGCGCCCGAAACGACGCCGCGCCCGCGCCACGACCGGCCCGATGCCGTGCCGCCGGTACGGCCTGTTCCGGCCAGCGAAACTCCGCAACCTGCGCCAGCGCCGGAGCCCGTGTCGCGACCGCGTCGCCCCGACCCTGTCGTGGCACCACCGCCGCCCGAGCGGCCCGTTGCGGGTGAGCCGCCGGTCACATCCCGTCGCGAGCCGCGACCCGAACGCCCGATGCCCGAACGGCCCGCCGCCGAACCGGTCGCCGAGCCCGTGGTGATGGCGCGGCCCGAGCCGCAGGCACCGGCCAGCGCACCGCCCGCGCCGGTAGAAGTGGCTGCGCCGCCTCCGCCTCCGCCGCCACCACCACCTCCGCCGCCGCCACCGGTAGAAGTCGCGCCGGCTCCTCCGCCCCCGGTGGAAGTTGTGCCGCCACCACCTCCCCCGCCTCCGCCTCCGCCTCCGCCTCCGCCTCCGCCTCCGCCGCCTCCTCCGGCGCCTGAGCAACCGAGGGAACAGCAGCGTGAGGAGTCCCCGACCTGAGCTGGTGCGTCAGCGGCGCCCGCGATAGCTGGGCAGCGCGAGCCTGAAGTGGATCGCGGCGGCGCGCAGCGCGAAGCCGGCCGAGGCGGCGATCGTCGCGGCGACGAGCAACGGCAGGCCGGCGAGCAGCAGCGCGACGTAGAGGCCGGCGGCGAGCGCTGCGGCGGTGACGTAGATTTCCGGGCGCATCAGGATCGACGGTTCACCGGCGAGTACGTCGCGGATGATGCCACCGACGCACGCCGTGACCACCCCCATCAGCGCGGCGGGCAGCGGCGGAATACCGTAGCCGAGCGCCTTGGCCGCACCGAACACGGCATAGGCGGCAAGGCCGAGCGCATCGAACCAGTCGAGCGCGGTATCGCTCCACCAGCGTTGCGGCGTGACCCAGATCAGCGCCGCGACCGTGAGGCATACCCCGGCGGCGCGTGCGTCATGCGTCCAGAACACCGGCGCGCCGATCAACAGGTCGCGCACCGTGCCGCCGCCGACGCCGGTGACCAGCGCGAAGAAGGCAAGCGTGACCATGGTCTGCCCACGCTTCGCCGCCGCCAGCGCGCCCGAGGCGGCGAACACGGCGAGGCCCGCCATGTCGAGCCATGGCGCGGCGACCGGGAGGAAAGCGGGCGGGTGGAGCATCGCCGACGGATTAGGCTATGCTGGCGCCCAAGGAAATGGCGGGAGAAGGACAATGGAAGGCGGATGTGCGTGCGGCGCGGTGCGGTACCGGCTCGAAGATGCCCCACTGGTGGTACATTGCTGCCACTGCACCTGGTGCCAGCGCGAGACAGGGTCGGCGTTTGTGATCAACGCGGTGATCGAGCGTGATCGCGTGACGGTGCTTGCCGGCGAACCCGCGCTGATGATGGCGCCGTCGGGGAGCGGGCTCGGACAGGAGATCGCGCGCTGCCCGTCCTGCCACGTCGCGCTGTGGAGTCACTATCCAGGCGCCGGGCGCAAGGCGGCGTTCGTGCGGGGCGGCGCGCTCGACGTGGCGGCCGCGGTGGTGCCCGACGTGCATATCTTCACGCGGTCCAAGCTGCCCTGGGTGCGGCTGCCCGAGGGGGCGAAAGCGTATGAAGGCTTCTATGCCGATCCGGGGGAAGTGTGGTCGGATGCGGCGCGGGCGCGGTGGAGGGCGATGATGGCGGGGTAGGGTGACGCCTCGCCTGTGCTGCCTCCCTTTACCACCCCGGCGCAGGCCGGGGCCCAGCTACGGAACGATCACGGGAGGCGCAGCGCTCTCCACGATAGCTTTCCCGACTGGGCCCCGGCCTTCGCCGGGGTGGAAAGAAGAGAAGAGCGAAGGGTTCAGGAAGCGCCGCGGCAAAGCCGCGTCGTCGGCCGGGGCTGGTAGCCCCGCCGGCCGGTCTAGCCGCTGGCGGCGCGCCGTAGCTACGCTACGGCGACGCGCGGCTAGACGTGAATCGCCTTCCCCGTCACCGCCATCGCCGCTTCCTTGATCGCCTCGCTGTGCGTCGGATGGGCGTGGCAGGTATAGGCGATGTCCTCGCTGGTCGCGCCGAACTCCATCGCCAGCGCGGCCTCGGCGATCATCGTGCCGGCGACGCTGGCGATGCACCACACGCCGAGCACGCGGTCGGTCTTGGCATCGGCGATGACCTTCACGAAGCCATCGGGCTCGTGGTTGGTCTTGGCGCGGCTGTTGGCGGCCATCGGAAATTTGCCGACCTTGATTTCACCGCGCTCCTTGGCGGCTTCCTCGGTCAGGCCGACCCCGGCGATTTCGGGCCAAGTGTAGACCACCGAGGGAATGACGTCGTGGTTCACGATGCCGGTGTGGCCGGCGATATTCTCGGCCACCGCGATGCCCTCGTCCTCGGCCTTATGGGCGAGCATCGGGCCGGGCACGACATCACCGATCGCCCAGATGCCGGCAACCGACGTGCGGAAATCATGGTCGGTCTCGACCTGACCGCGCGCGTTGACCGTGAGCCCGGCCTTGTCGAGCGCGAGCCCGTCGGTGTTGGGTTTGCGGCCGATCGACACCAGCACGCAATCCGCCTCGATCGTCTCGACCGCGCCGCCGGCGGCGGGCTCGACGGTCAGCGTCGCCTTGTCGCCGTTCACCGCGACACCGGTGACCTTGGTCGACAGCTTGAAGACGATGCCCTGCTTTTTGAAGATCTTGTTGGCTTCCTTGCGCACTTCGCCATCGAAGCCAGGCAGGATCTGGTCGAGGAACTCGACGCAGGTCACCTGGGCGCCGAGCCGGCGCCACACGCTGCCGAGCTCGAGCCCGATCACGCCCCCGCCGATGACGACCAGATGCTCGGGCACCTTGGCCAGTTCGAGCGCACCGGTCGAATCGACCACGACCTTCTGGTCGACCGTCACGCCCGGCAGCGGGGTGACCGAGGAGCCGGTGGCGATGATGATGTTCTTCGCGCGCACCTCACGGTCGCCGACCTTGACGGTATCGGTGCCGGTGAAGGCGCCATAGCCCTTGAGCCATTCGACCTTGTTCTTCTTGAACAGGAACTCGATGCCGCCGGTGAGCTGCTTGACCGCATCCTTGCGCTGAGCGTGCATCGTGTCGAGATCGAGCTCGACCGTCGTCTTGATGCCGAGCTTGGCCAGCGCACCATTGGCGGCGGCGTCGTACAGCTCGGAGGCGTGGAGCATCGCCTTGGACGGGATGCAGCCGACATTGAGGCACGTGCCGCCGAGCGTCTCGCGCCCCTCAACACAGCCGGTCTTCAGCCCAAGCTGCGCGGCACGGATCGCCGCGACATAACCGCCGGGGCCGGAGCCGATCACCAGGACGTCGAAATCATAGTCAGCCATTGCTTGCTCCACTTGTGTTCCTGCGCACGCAGGAACCCAGGGTTATCGTGCGAGACGTTCCTTCAACCACTGCCTCGGCGTCCTGACCGGCTGTCGCCGCCGTTTCGCTTTTGGCCCTGGGCTCCTGCCTTCGCAGGAGCACGGTGGTGGTCAGAAGAGCGTCTCGAACAAATCCTTCCATTGCGGGTTGGTGGCTTCGATCAAATCGACCTTCCAAGCCCGCTTCCATTTCTTCATCTGCAGTTCGCGATATCGCGCGTTCTGAAGATCGTCATGCGTTTCGTACCAGACAAGTAGCGTGCAATCATGATCTTTGGAGAAACCATCGACCAGCTTGTTGCGGTGCTGATATGCCCGCGCGGGCAGGTCGCTGGTCACACCGAGATAAAGCGTGCCGTTACGCTTGCTCGCCATCAGATAGACGCAACCTGCCTTGGTCGTCGCTTTCCTCCTTACGTGTTCCTGCAAAAGCAGGAACCCAGGGCCAAGTCGCTACCCGCCCGTGAGACAACCCTGGGCTCCTGCGTTCGCAGGAGCACAAGAAATCAAAGATCGATCAGAATGCGCGTCGGATCCTCGATCGCGTTCTTCAGCGCGACGAGGAAGGTCACCGCCTCGCGACCGTCGATCAGGCGGTGATCGTAGCTCAGCGCGAGATACATCATCGGACGGACGACGATCTGGCCGTCGACGACGACCGGGCGGTCCTCGATGCGGTGCAGGCCGAGCACGGCGGCCTGGGGCGGGTTGATGATCGGAGTCGACATCAGCGAGCCGAACACGCCGCCATTGGAGATGGTGAAGGTACCGCCCTTCATCTCCTCCATCTTGAGGCTGCCGTCCTTGGCGCGCTTGCCGTAATCGCCGATCGTCTTCTCGACCTGGGCGACCGACATCTGATCGGCATCGCGGATCACCGGCACGACCAGGCCGCCGGGCGACGACACCGCGACCGAGATATCGGCATAATCGTGATAGACGATCTCGTCGCCGTCGATCGAGGCGTTGACGCTGGGCACGTCCTTCAGCGCCATGCAGGCGGCCTTCACGAAGAAACCCATGAAGCCGAGCCGCACGCCGTGCTTCTTCTCGAACAGGTCCTTGTACTTGGTCCGCGCCGCGATCACCGCGGTCATGTCCACGTCGTTGAACGTGGTCAGCATCGCGGCGGTGTTCTGCGCTTCCTTGAGGCGCTTGGCGATGGTCTGGCGCAGGCGCGTCATGCGCACGCGCTCTTCCTTGCGGCCGGTCGCTGCGGCGACCGACGGTGCCACGGCGGGCTGCGCAGCCGGCGCAGGCGTCGGCGCGGGAGCGGGCGTCGCAGCGGCGGCGACAACGTCTTCCTTGGTGATGCGGCCGTCCTTGCCGGTGCCCTTGACGGTCGCTGGATCGACGCCGTGCTCAAGCACGGCGCGGCGGACCGACGGGGAAAGCGCGGCTGGGCTGTCGTCGGAGCCCGGCGCCTGCTGGCCGGCGCCGACCGGGGCTTGAGGCGGTGCGGGCGGGGCGGCCGCCGCT
>NZ_JAQGLG010000195.1 GCF_028292965.1 Sphingomonas bacterium
ACCAGGATCTGGTCGCTTAGTACCGTCTTGAGCTGCCCCGTGTTCATTTCCGGCACAAGGATCTTGTCATAACTCTTGAGCAGCGCATCCATATTCTTCGGCATCGGCCAGATGTGGCGGATATGGATATGGCTGACATCGAGCCCCTTGCGTCGCGCGCGTCGCACTGCCTGATGAATCGGCCCGAAGGTCGAGCCCCAGCCGACCACCGCCAGCTTGCCCGAGCTCTCGCCCATCGCGACCGCCTGATCGGGTACCGCGATATTGGCAACCTTGTCGTGGCGGATGTTAGTCATCGCCTGATGGTTGGCCGCGCCATATTCGATATTGCCGGTGCCGAGCTGCTTTTCGATCCCGCCGATGCGGTGGAGCAGGCCCGGCGTGCCCGGCTTGACCCATGGCCGCGCCAGCTTCTCATCGCGGGCATAGGGCAGGAACCCGCCCTCGGGCGCGACGTCCATGAATTCGACGGGGAACGGCGCGAAGCTGTCGATCGACGGCACCTTCCACGGCTCGGCGGCATTGGCGATATAACCGTCGGTCAGCACCATCACCGGCGTCATATATTGCGTCGCGATGCGCACCGCCTCGATCGCCACCTCGAACGCATCGGACGGCGAGCAGGCCGCGATCACCGGCATCGGCGCATCGCCGTTGCGGCCATAGACGGCCTGATAAAGATCGGACTGCTCGGTCTTGGTCGGCAGGCCCGTCGAGGGGCCGCCACGCTGCGAGTTGATGATGACCAACGGAAGCTCGGTCATGATCGCCAGACCCATCGCCTCGCCCTTCAGCGCGATCCCAGGGCCCGATGAGGAGGTGACGCCGAGTTGCCCGGCATAGGACGCGCCGATCGCACTGGCGATCGCGGCGATCTCGTCCTCGGCCTGGAAGGTCGTGACGCTATATTCCTTCAGCCGCGACAGATGATGCAGGATCGCGGACGCAGGCGTGATCGGATAACCGCCGAAGAACATTGGCAGATTGGCGAGTTGCGCACCGGCGACGAGACCGAGCGAGATGGCTTCCGCCCCGGTCACGGTGCGGTACAGGCCCGGCTCGGCGGGAGCCGCCGGTACGCTGTGCTGGCGCAACCGCGCGTCGCCCAGGCCACTGCCCGACAGCTCCGCCGTCTCGCCATAAGCGTGCCCGGCGTTGAGCGCTGCGATATTGGCCTCGGCCAGCGTTGGGTTCTTGGCAAATTTGTTCTTGAGCCAGGCGACGATCGGCTCGCGGCTCCGGTCGAACATCCACAGCGCCAGGCCGAGCGTCCACATATTCTTGCAGCGCAACGCTTCCTTGTTGCCCAATCCGAAGGGCTTCACGGATTCGAGCGTCAGCTGCGAAATGTCGAACGCGAGCATCTGCCACTTGGCCAGGCTGCCGTCGGTCAGCGGATTGACGGCATATTTTGCCTTGGCGAGGTTACGGTCGCCGAACTCACCCGAATCGACGATGATCAGCCCGCCGGGCTTGAGATCGCCGACATTGGTCTTGAGCGCCGCCGGGTTCATCGCGACCAGCACGTCGGGCGCATCGCCAGCGGTCTCGATCGCGGTCGAGCCGAAATTGATCTGAAACGCCGAGACGCCGAACAGCGTGCCCTGCGGGGCGCGGATCTCGGCCGGAAAATCGGGGAAGGTGGCAAGGTCGTTGCCGGCCAGCGCGGTCGACAGCGTGAACTGCCCCCCGGTCAGCTGCATGCCGTCGCCGGAATCACCCGCGAAGCGGACGACGATCGACTCGGCTGGTGGATGTGCGGACGCCTCTTGCGGCGTGATCGTATGGGCGGCGGTCGCCATCAGCATCTTCCCGTGGATTTCGTTGCCCCGCCCTTATGCCTCGGACGGTGGGTGTCCAACCTAGTTTCATGCGCGGCCGGTGCAACCGCTACTTTCCCGCTCATATGCCTCGCTTAGGGTCAGGATGGCCGTGACATGGCGTCGCGCGATGGCCAGCGCATCGTCGCCATAGCCACCGCCGACGGTGCTCGCGAGCGGAATGCCGCGCGCGATCATCAATCGGGCGACCAACCTCTCACGTGCGATCAGGCCTTCCTCGCTCAACGCCAGTCGCCCGAGCCGGTCGCCGCCGAACGGATCGACACCCGCCTGATAGAGCACGATGTCTGGCCGTTCGCGGTCGAGCATCGGCGCAAGCGTGGTTTCCAGAGCTTCGAGATATGCGCCGTCGTCGGTGCCGTCCGGCAACGCGACATCCAGCGTCGAGCGCGCCTTGCGTACCGGAAAATTCTTCTCGGCATGGATCGAATAGGTCGTGATCTCCGGATGTCCCGCGGTCAGCGCGGCGGTACCGTCACCTTGATGGACATCGCAATCGACCACCATCACCCGCGCCACACTGCCCTCCTCGATCAACCGCATCGCTGCCACCGCAAGGTCGTTGAACACGCAATAACCCGCTCCGGTGGCCGCGAGCGCGTGATGGCTGCCGCCAGCGCTGTTGGCGGCATAGCCCCGTTCGAGCGCCAGTGTCGCGGCCAGCCAGGTTCCGCCGACGACATAAGGCGCGCGCCGCGCCACCGTCTCGTTCACGACAAAGCCGATGCGCCGCTCTTTCTCGCGCGGCACCTTCGCGCTCAGCACCTCGGTGACATAATCCGGATCATGCGCCGCCTCGATCCAGGCGCGCGGCATCGCCTCCGGCAAATGCCATGAGATCGCATCCCCTTCCGCCAGCAACAGGTCACGGATCAGGCCGTTCTTATTCCAGCGATAGGCACTCGGCGACGGCGCCACGGCGACATAGTCTGGGTGATGGACGACGGCGATCACCCCGCTTACCTAGGGTGCGACAGGGGCCTGCGCCACCAGCTGGCCCGAGAGGAACGATGATGACCAAATTCTTTGTCCGCCCCGACGCGCGCGCCTTTCTCGATTTCCTCAACGCCATGCCCGGGCCGAAGATGTATGAGATCGGTGCGCCCGCCGCGCGCCAGCTCTATCTCGGCATGCGCGACATGACCGACCTGCCTGTGGGCGATCTCGGCACACGTCTCGACCTCGCCATTCCCGGCCCGGCCGGCGACATCCCGGCGACATTGTTCGATCCGCGCGCCGGCCGCGAGCCCGGCCCGGTGATGGTGTTCTATCATGGCGGCGGTTACGTCATCGGCGACGTCGAGAGCCATGCCAGCATCTGCGCAGAGATCGCGCGCACGCTCGACCTGCCGGTGGTCTCGGTCGATTATCGGCTCGCGCCCGAAGCGCCCTGGCCCGCCGCGCCCGACGATTGCGAAGCCGCCGCACGCTGGGTCGCCGGCAGCCCGGCCGCGCTTGGCCGAACCGTCACCTCGCTCGTCCTGTGCGGCGACAGTGCCGGCGGCAATCTGGCCATCGTCACTGCGATGGCGTTGCGCGACACGCCCGCCAAGGTTCCCGTCATCGCCCAACTGCCCTTCTACCCGGCGACCGACTCCACGGGCGAATATCCCTCTTATGTCGATTTCGCCGAGGGCTTCCTTCTGACCCGGGACAGCATGGACTGGTTCACCGAAAGCTACGCGCCCGACATCAACCATCCCCGCGCCTCGCCGCTGCTCGGCAATCATGCCGGCCTGCCCCCGGCGGTGGTCGTCACCGCCAGCCTCGATCCGATCCGCGATCAGGGCCGGGCCTATGCCGCCGCGCTGATCAAGGCCGGCGTGCCGGTGATCTTTCGCGAGGCGGTCGGCAACATCCATGGCTTCATCAACCTGCGCAAGGCGATCCCCTCCTCCGTCGGCGACATCACTGCGGCGCTGGCCGCGCTCAAGGGCCTGATCGTCGAGGCGGAAGGCGAACAGATCATGGCGCAGGCGGCGGAATGAACGACGCCGCTCTGTTGCCTTATCGTCCCTGCGCCGGCGTGATGCTGCTCAACGCCCAGGGCCAGGTGTTCGTCGGCCAGCGCCTCGATTCGACGCTCGAGGCATGGCAGATGCCACAGGGCGGAATCGATGACGGCGAAGACCCGCTCACCGCCGCGATCCGCGAGCTGGGTGAGGAAACCGGCATCACGCCCGACAAGGTCGCGTTGATCGCCGAAGCACCGGACGAACTGACCTATAACCTGCCCGAGGATATGGTCGGCAAGATATGGAAGGGCAAATGGCGCGGCCAGCGACAACGCTGGTTCCTGTTCCGCTTTCTCGGCAGCGACGACGATGTCGATATCGCTACCGAACATCAGGAATTCCGCGCCTGGCGCTGGCTGGAACCGCACGATCTTCCTGCGACGATCGTGCCGTTCAAAAAGGCGCTCTACGAACAGGTGCTCGCGGCCTTCGCGCCGCATCTGCGCTGAGGTTATATCGTGCATAACCGTGTCGGGGTGGAGCGGGATGCCGTGACCGGCTAGGCTGGTGAGATGACGACGCTTTCCCCCATCGAACAATCCGCCGTCGAGCAAGTCTCCAGCGCGCCGTTGCTGGCGCAGGTACAGGGCTGGGCCGCGATCAACAGCGGCACGCGCAACCTGACCGGTGTCGCCGCGGTCGGTGCGCAGCTCGCCAATGCCTTTGCCGCGCTGCCCGGCGACGTCGCGATGGTCGATCCTGCACCGGTCGAGGCCGTCGACGGCAACGGCGTCGCCCAGCCGCTGGGCCATGGTCGGCACCTCCATGTCACGGTCCGCCCCGAGGCGCCGGTGCAGATATTGCTGACCGGGCATATGGATACGGTCTATCCCGCCGATCATCCGTTCCAGGCCCAGCGCTTCCTCGCCGACGGGACTCTCAACGGCCCCGGCGTCGCCGACATGAAGAGCGGCCTGGCACTGATGCTCGCCGCTTTGAAGGCGGTGGAGGCGACGCCGCTCGCCGCGCGGATCGGCTATGAGGTGGTGATCAATTCCGATGAGGAAACCGGGTCGTTGTCCTCCGCCGCGCTGCTCGCCGGGGCCGCGCGCGGCAAGATCGCGGCGCTGACCTACGAACCCGCTCTGCCCGACGGCACGCTTGCCGGCGCGCGCGGCGGGACGGGCAATTTCTCGATCGTGGTGCGCGGGCGTAGCGCCCATGCCGGGCGCAACCCTGAGGACGGCCGCAACGCCATCGTCGCCGCCGCGGATCTGGCGGTGCGCCTCTCGCAAATCCGTGGCCCGAGCCTTGCGGTAAACCCGGCGAAGATCGAAGGCGGCGGGCCGAACAATGTCGTGCCCGATCTCGCTATCCTGCGCGTCAATTTCCGCCCCGCCACGTCGGAAGATATCACGCGCGCGCAGATTCATATCGATCAGATCGTCGCCATCGTCGCGAGCAAGCACGACGTTCACATCACCGTACATGGCGGCTTCAATCGCCCGCCCAAGCCGATCGACCCCGGTGCCGCGAAACTGTTCGACCTGGTCAAGACGGCCGGCGCCGATCTCGGCCTGACGATCGGGTGGCGCGCCACTGGCGGGGTGTGCGACGGCAACAACATCGCGGCCTGCGGCGTGCCCGTGGTCGACACGATGGGTGCGCGCGGCGGCGCGATCCATTCGCTGGACGAATTCCTCATCGTCGAGAGCCTGGCCGAACGCGCGGCGCTGTCGGCCGTAACCATATTGCGCATCGCCGAACGAGGTGGCCTGTGACTTTCCGTATCCGCGCCGCGCGCGACTCCGACCTGCAGCATCTCTATGAAATGGCCAAGCTGACCGGCGGCGGCTTCACCAACCTGCCCGCCGATCGCACTGCGCTGCAGGCCAAGCTCGACCGCAGCAGTGCGTCCTTCGCGCGCGAGGAAGATACGCTGGGCGATGACGTCTTCGTGCTGGTGCTCGAAAACGCCGACACCGGCGAGGTGCGCGGTACGTGCCAGATCTTCACCCGTGTCGGGCAGCAATATCCCTTTTACAGCTACCGTATCGGCACGCTGACCCAGCACAGCCGCGAGCTCGGCCGTACTTTTCGCGCTGACCAGCTCAGCCTGACCACCGATCTCGAAGGGTCGAGCGAAGTCGGCGGCCTGTTCCTCCACCCGGGAGAGCGGGCCGGCGGGCTGGGCATGCTGCTCGCACGCAGCCGTTACCTGTTCATCGCCGCGCACCGCGCACGCTTCGCCGACCGTATCCTCGCTGAATTGCGCGGGATCATCGACGAGGCCGGCGGCTCGCCCTTCTGGGACGGCCTGGCCGGTCGCTTCTTCGGGATGAATTTCCAGGACGCCGACCAGTTCAACGCGATCCATGGCCACCAGTTCATCGCCGACCTGTTTCCCAAACACCCGGTCTATGTCGCCATGCTATCGGAACACGCCCGCGCCACGATCGGGCTGCCCCACCCGTCGGGCCGCGCGGCGATGCGCATGCTCGAAAACGAAGGCTTTGCGCACGAGCAATATGTCGACATCTTCGACGGCGGCCCGACGATGACCGCGCGCACCGACAATGTCCGCACGATCCGCGACGCGCGCCCCGCCAGGGTCGTCGCGATCGACGAAGATGGGGGGGAACAAGCCCTGATAGCTTTCGGTCGGTTGAGCGATTTCCGCACCGCTTATGGCCGCATCCGCCCGTGCGGCGACGGGATCGCGTTGAGCCGTGTCTGCGCCACGGCGCTGGGTGTCATCGAGGGCGACGATGTCAGCCACGTCGGCAGGTTGTGATCTGTCGGATTAATTGACAGGTAACCACATCCATTAACGCGAAAGGTCGCGAATCTGCGATTGGCCCGGTCATTGCTTAATATCGGGCATGTGGACCAGGATCGCCCGGCTGTTCGTCATCAAGACCAAGTTCGAGGCCTTTGCCGTGATCTACGGCCTCGGCACCGGGGCGGTGGAGCGCGGCGTGCACTATCTCCAGCAATATCCCGGCTTCGGCGGCTGGCTGTTGTTCGCGGTGTGTCCGATCGCGGTGTTCATGGCCGGCGCACGGATCCTGGACTCGGTCGAGCGGAGCCACGCGGCATGACCGAAGCTGTGCTTGTTGCGGTCGCGGCATGGGTGCCGCGGTCGCAATGACGGGAAAGCATGCGATGTGACTGTTCCATTCTATAATTTAAGTTAAAGTCGTGATGGTCCCCGGGGGGTGGGCTTAACCAGGGGGATGTTTCTTGCGATTGTTCGGCGGCCTGTACGCACGGCTTACGGCCCAGGCCCTGCTCGTGGCCGCCCTGCCCGGCGCGCTGCTGGTGTGGAATCTCGGGCGTGGGCATGACAGCTATATCGCGGCGCAGGATCACCACGCGCTGGCCGGTCTGGCCACGCTGGTCTCGACCGAAATGCGCACCGACGCCGCGCCGCAGGTGGCGTTGGCCGCCGCGCAGCGCGATTTCCACGACGGTCAGATCGGCGGCGACCCCATCGCGCCGCTGATCGACCGCGTCGCGCTTTATACGCCAGCCGGCGCGCTGATCGGCGGCGCGACGCCCGACACCAGCCAAGCGCATGACGAACGGCCGGTCAGGCTGGGCGGCGCGACCGTCGCGTTGCTGCGCATCGTCCGCGCCCCGGCCACCGGCGGCGCTGGCTACAGCTTCATGCGCGACCAGATCGTCGGCATCGTCGCGGCGATGGCCGCGATCCTGCTGATCCTGCTTGTCGCCGGCTATAACATCGCCGCCGCATGGACTCGCCCGCAGCGCGCGCTCTACCGCGCCAGCCGCGCCATCGCGCAGGGCGATTACGACACCGATGTCAGCGAGGAAGGCCCGGCCGAAACACGCGCGACGATGCGCAATCTCGGCCGCATCGCGCGTTCGTTCGACCGGCTCGAGACGGCGCGCCGCACCTGGCTGGTCAACGTGTCGGAAGAACTGCGCAAGCCGGTGCAGCTGCTCGGCGACAAGCTGATCGCGCTGCACGAGACCTCACCAGTCGACGACCAGACGGCATTCGAGGACATTGTCGGCGACGTCCAGCGCCTGTCGGAAATGGCCGAGGATCTCCATGCCGTGGCGATGGCCGATCTCGGCCGCTTGCCGGTGACCTTCGCCACGGTCGATCCGGTGGCGCTGATCCACAATGCGATCTGGACCAGCAAGCGCCGCGCCGAGGCGCAGCGCGTGTCGCTTGAGCCGGGCCAGCTGCCGCCGACAACCGTGCCGGTCAAATGGGATGGCGCTCGGATCGAACAGCTGTTCACCGCGCTGATCGAAAACAGCCTGCGCTACACGCCCGCCGGCGGGCGCATCGCGCTTGGCCTGGAGGGGCAGCGCGGCGCATGGCGGCTGATCGTCGACGACAGTGCACCGGGCGTCGATATCGATCTCGCACGCGAACTGTTCGAGCCCTTTTACCGGACCTCGCTCACGCCAGGTGAATCGGTCACCACCTACGGCCTGGGCCTCGCCACCGCACAGTCGATCGTCGAGGCGCACCATGGCCGCATCGAGGCCAGCCCCTCCCCGCTCGGCGGCCTGCGCGTCACCGTCGTCCTGCCGAGCGCACCGCCGACCGCTTGAGCCATAAGAAAAACGGCGCGCGTTGCGGGGAACGCGCGCCGTCAATCGCTCCGGGAAGTCAGGGTCTCTTAGAATTTGACCTCCGCCTGGATCGTGAACGAGCGTCCGCGAGGATCGGCCACGCGCGGCTCCCATGAGCTGCCCGAGCCGGTGTTTGAATCGTAGGTGATCGCGAATGGCGGATCGGTATCGAACAGATTCTTTACGCCCGCGGTGAGCGTGAGGCGGTTGCCGAAGCGCTGTGAAACCGTCGCATTGTAGATGATGTAGGGCTTCACACGCGGGTTGAAATCGGGGCGCGTGGCGCTCGCGGGCAGCGCCTGGTTGGTATAACTGCCGCGATAGATTTGCGAGAGCGACAGACCGAACCCGCTTGGCGTCGAGTAGGTGACGAAGAGATTATATTTGAATTTGAGCCCCAGATCGCCCGCCTGGGTGAAGACACCCAGGATGTTGCTGTAGGCGAGATTGGGCAGCAGCTTCTCTTTCTTGAGGAGCAGTAGCGAACCATCGAACCCGGCCGCGACTGTACCACCAAGCGCATCGATGTTACCGTTCGCGGTGAACTCTATCCCCTGGGTGCGGCGCGACCCGAAATTGCCGGTCCGCAGATCGACCAACGTGATGATGCCCCCCGTGCGTTGAATGCGATCGGGGAACGCGCCGATATTGGCGAGCAACTGCGGAATGGTGATCGTGCCGATCACGTTATCGACGTTGATCGACCAGAAGTCGGCCGTGGCGCTGAAGTGCCGCGACGGCGTGAACACCGTGCCGAAACTGTACTGCTTCGACGTTTCCGGGTGGAGCGTCAGGTTACCGCCGCTGAGCGAGTCCGGGGTGATCGCTGTACAACCCGGCGTCACCTGGCTCACTACCCCACCCGCACAGGTGGTCGGATCAACCAACGTGTTGCCTGGGTTGGGTGACTGCGTCACGCCGTTGAATATCTGGTTGAAGCTGGGCACGCGGAAACCAGTATTGTACGATCCGCGGAACATCAGCCACTCGACCGGGCGGAACTTGGCGGTGAACTTCGGATTGAAGGTCGAACCGAAGCCCGTGTAATCATCGACGCGACCTGCTGCCGACAGCTCCAGCATGCTGAACACCGGGAACAGCACTTCGGCATAGGCCGCCTTCACATTGCGCGTCACCTTACTCAGCGCGTTGACGTTGTCGAATGCGACGTTGAAGATGTCCGGCGAGGTCAGGTCCGCCGCGGAAGATCCGTTGAAGCTGTAGCTCTCATGGCGATAATCGACGCCGACCGCGATCTTCACCGTGCCGCCGGGCAGATCGAACAGGCTGCCCGATACCGACGCGTCGAACTGGCGCACCTCGTATTTGCCGCCATAGAGCTTGACACCCTTGGCCGACACTGCGTCGAGCGCCGCAAGCGCCTGCGGCGTTTGCGTCAGCGAGAACGGGTTCAGGATACCGGAGTTGAACAACCCGACGATGCCAGGCGCACTAGCGCCGGGTGCGGTGGGTGCGCGGTTATCCGGGCCGCCCGAAACCGCGCCTGCCTGTCCCGACGCCGCCGCTGCGGCCGCACTGGCGAACGTACCGCGATAGCTATAGCCGGTGCCGAGCACGGAGGTTGCGGTGCTGCTCGCATAGGACGCGCCCGCGCGATAGTCCCAGCCCGGCGCAATCGGCCCGTCGATGCCGAGCGCGGCGCGGAAGGTCTTGGTGTCGGTTTGGTACTGGCGCGGACCGCAATCGATGCAACGCCAACGGAATGCTATCGGCTTGCCGTAATTTACGGCAATACCCGGAAGCACAGCGACCATGCTGTTATATACCGCGTTGTAGGTCGATGCTGTCAATGCGTTGAGCGGATAAGCGATCGGTAGCGTCGTATTGTTCGAGCTGTATTGATTGTTCGAGAAGATCTTGCTCGACTTGGCATCAGAGCCGGTGACCTCGAAAAAGATTTCATGCCCACCGCCGAACCGCGCAGTTGCGCGGCCATAATAGGTCAAGGTCGAGATCGGCTGCTGTAAAGTCGCTGCACGGCCCGTATCCCACGAACAGGCGAGCGCCGAGCTTGCGTTCGCCCATAGCACCGAATCATAATTCATGCCGCCGTCGACCGACGCGCAACCGGCACCGCCAGGCAAACGCAGCGGATTAACGCCGCCTATCGCGGCGGTGGTCGTGCCCGGAACAACGAAGCCGGGAGCGTTGCCGAGATAGGCAGGGTTGAAGGTGGTGCAGTTCGGGGCAGTTCCCGTAAGACATTGCGTTGTGCCACCGAGCAGTGTGCCACCTTGGGTGATACCGACACCCGCACCGGTCGGATTGATCGGGAAGGCCGTCGCGAACGGAGTACCGCGCGTGTCGATCGACAGGCCGCGGTTCGGCTGGTTGCCGTTGACGAAATCACGCTGGTTGCCGAACAGCGCGCTGTTCCAGCTTTTGCTGACCGCGCCCATCACGTTGAAGCCCTGCTCGCTGAGGTTGCCCCAGCCGGCGGTAGCGGACAGGCGATAGATCGGCGCGTCGCCGCGCTGTGTGATGTCGGAGAAACCACTCACGTCGATGCCGGTGAAATTGGTCTTGGTAATGAAGTTGATCACGCCGCCGACCGCATCGGTGCCGTAGATCGCCGAGGCGCCGTCCTTCAGGATCTCGACCCGCGAGATCGCCGCGAACGGAATCTGGTTCACATCGACCGCCGAGCCTTGCAGGCCGTGCGCGGCGACGCGGCGACCGTTGAGCAGGATCAGTGTCGCGGCGCTGCCTTGTCCACGCAAATTGGCCGCAGACAGGCCGTTGGTGCCGCGCGCAGCGCCTGAAACCACGTCGGAGTTTGACGCAAGATTGTCGGCGCCGTTGCCGTTGGCCGACAGGAACGAAATTAGCTGCTCGGGGCTGTTGATGCCCTCGCGGCTCAGGTCCTGGTTGGTGATGATCTGCAGCGGCAGCGCGCTGTTGTTCGGGTTCTGCTTGATGCGCGATCCGGTGACCACGACATCCGGGTCGGTCGGCGCAGCGGCCCGGGCCGGCTTGTCCGACGGCAAACTTGCCTGGGCGAAAGCGGCAATCGGCAGCGTGAGCGCGGCGAGCGCGGTTCCCGAAGCGAGCATGAACTTTAGTTGCGTCGAGCCAAGCATATAAACCCCCTGTGACGCAGCCCCCTGCGCAGGCGGCATTAAGTAACAGGCCTGTCACGAACTGCCATAGTTTCTGTTTGTCGATCCATAACCTGATGGCATCGACCCGCCGGAAACCGGCAAAAGCGTGTCGTGGGCGCAACAGTGCCTCGCCCGAACGCCCTCGCCACCGCCGATCTCAAGGCGCAGTGTGGCCAGCCTATCGCATCTGGCTGCCTGCGCATCATCGGCCCTCCTGCCACGCACACCGTTGCCGCCTGACCGGGCGCGGGAGAGCTACGTGCGCCTGCCGCCGCGCATAGTAGCGCGATCTCTTTCACAGTCCTTGCACCGGCTCGGTGCGGGAAAAGACAAAGGCGCCGTGCGACGGGACCCGCACGACGCCTTTTTACTCCTAAATGGGCGTAATATTATTTCAGCTGGAAGCGCACCCCGAAGCGGAAGGCGCGTCCGAGCAGATCCGAATAAGTGCTGTTCGCCGCAAGACCGGTTTCCGGCACCAGCAACGGCCAGCGATTGAACACGTTGGTCACGTTGACGAAGAACTCGGCGTTGGACTTGCCACCGTTGAAGCGCACCTTCTGCGTGACGTTGAAGTCGGCATAGAACAGCCCCGAGACATGGTTGACGTCATAGGTCGGGTAGCTTGTCGATGAGACCGGGCAGCCGGTCGTGCACTCGATGCCTGTTGCGACATATTTGCCGGAGCTTATGCCGCGCCCGACCACTGTGACTGAGGTCGTCGGCAGGTCATAGGTTGCGCTCGCCCGAAAGATCCACGTCGGCGTGGTGCCTTGGCCGCCATTCACGCCGACCGAGTTAGAGATCACTGCGCCGGTCACGCCGGAATTGTACAGGTTGTCGAGATAACGCGTCGCCTCGCTGCGCAGGGTGAACGTATCGCTGCCGATCGGTATGCGGTACGAAGCGGCGAAGTCGATGCCGCGCACCAGCTGGCTCGCCGCATTGAACGGCTGTGTGCGGAACAGCAGGTACGGGTTGACCGCCGACCGCGGCCCTGGATCGACCGTATAGCCGGCGCAGAATTGCTGGTTGCCCAGCGCACACAGGTTGATGATGTCCAGCGCGCTGAAGCTGTTGATCCCATTGGTGATCTTGATGCGCCAGTAGTCGACAGAGAAATTGAAACCCGGCAGGAAGCGCGGCGTCAGCACCGCGCCGATTGTCAAGGAATTTGCGATTTCCGGCTTCAGATTGGGGTTGCCGGTAACGGTCGCCGTGTAGGAATAGTTCAACGGCCCATGTAAATTATCACTAGTATATAGTGGGTTACGCACAGAATCACTGTTCTGCGAGCCCGCCTGATACAGTTCGTTGAGGTTTGGCGCCCGGATATCGCGCGACCGCACGACGCGGAAACGAATGTCGGAGATGGGCTGCCAGGTGGCACCCAGCTTCCAGGTCGTGACGGAGCCCGCGGTCGAATAATGCGTCTCGCGCACGGCGCCGTTGAACTCGAGACCGAGTCCAAGCGGCACGACGGTTTCGAGGTACGCTTCCTTCACGTTATAGCGGCCATTGGTAGGCAGGTAGTTGCCCACCGACCAAGTGGTGGTCGTCGTGGCATTGCCCGCGCCGTTGACCGTCGTGATCGGCTGAAACTCGATGGGCACGAACCCGGTGATTTTCTCCTCGCGCCATTCACCGCCAACCGCGAGGCTGACATCGCCGGCCCAGGTCCTGAACGGGTTCAGCGAGAGATTGAAGCCCGCCGCCTTCTGCTCCTGCCGCTCGTCGCGATAGGGCGAACCGAGCGCGTAGGCGAAAGCTGCCGGATTGGCGACGCCTACACCGAAGCGGTTGAGCGGCACGCATGCCTTGTCGTCATTGGTCGTCACGGCATCGACGTTGATGCGGCACTGGATCGAGCCGGCGGCGTAGCCGCCGGGATTGCCGGCCGCCGCAAATACGGCGTCAGTCGCAGCCGCGATGCGCGCGGTGTTCTGGATATTGCCGAGTTGCTCATGCAGGTCAGCACGGCCATACTGGGCGTAGACATCCCAGTGCGCCGGCTCGCCGAACGCCTGGAAGTCGCCGGCGGCGCCGATCACATAGCGCTGCACCTTACGCCGGTTATTCACCGTGCGATAAGGTAGGTCAACCGAGCTGGTCGCCAATGTCACGTCGGAGGTAGGAACGATGCCTGCCGCGCCCAGAGCCTGGAGAAGATAGGCGTTGTCCTTCTTGACCAAGATGCCAGTCTGGAGGTTCGGGCCTGCGTTGAACAGGATGTGCTGCCAGTTATATGACCCTTCCGCGAACAGTTCGATCCCGTCTGCCACCTCGTAACTTAACCGGCCATACGCGCCGTGTCGGTCGTCCTGCGGATCGAGCCCGATGTTGCGGCCGGTATCATTGACCTGCCAGCTGCCGCCCTGGTTCAGGCCAGGCGCTCCAGGCGCTGCCGGGAACGTGAGCGCACCATACTGATATTGCAGCACCTGACCACCTTGGCCGAAATAGGTACCGCGCAGGTAAGGGCTGGTGATCAGGCCGCCTGGCGTCGAGTTCGCTTGACCGACTTGGCGGCGGATCAGGAACTGCGGGACGGACGAGTTGGTGTTCGCAT
This sequence comes from Sphingomonas bacterium, assembly GCF_028292965.1. GTDB lineage: Bacteria > Pseudomonadota > Alphaproteobacteria > Sphingomonadales > Sphingomonadaceae > Sphingomonas. The sequence continues at coordinate 14,102 of NZ_JAQGLG010000195.1, forward strand.
CATAAGCGGGGTTGGTAATCCTGACATAGCCGGTCGCGTTCCAGTCGCGATCGACTTGGAAGATGCCGTTGCGATGCGCCAATTCCGCATCGATCAGGATGTGGCCGCGCCCACCCGCAAAAGACTTACCCGCCGCGACGCTGAAAGAATAGTTGCCGCCATCGCCATATGTGGTGACGCCGCTGTCCGCGGTAAACTTCAGCCCCTCATATTTCTTGTCGAGGATGAAGTTGACCACGCCAGCCACCGCATCCGAACCATAGGCTGCCGACGCGCCGCCGGTAACGATCTCAACGCTCTTCACCAGCGCCTGCGGAATCGTGTTGATGTCCACCACGCCACTGATCGCCGAACCCACCGATCGGCGGCCGTCGAGCAGCACCAGCGTGCGGGTGCCGGTGGCAGAGTCCAAGTTGCGGAGGTTGAGTGAGTTGATGCCGGCCTGGCCGCTACTGAGGTTGAGGCGCGAGTTGGCCGGCCGTGTCGATCCGGCGAGCGCAGGCTGCTGGTTGACGAAATCTGCTAGGTTATTGGAGGACGACTGGCTCGCAATCTGATCGGCCGTCAGCACGGTGAGCGGCGTCGGTGCCGAGAAGCCGCTGCGCACGACGCGCGTGCCCGTGACGACGACATCGCCGTCGGTGTTCGCAGCCTCCGGGGTCTCTGCCGGGGCCGGCGCGGCCTGAGCAAAAGCCGGTGCGCTGTGCACGATGGCCAGCGCCGTCATGGCGAAGCCTGCTGTGCCCATGAGACCGATCCGCGGATGGACTCGTCCGAAAGTAATCATGTGAAACCCCTCTTATGGCTGACCGCCGGACGAACGCGGAAATAACTTCCCCGTGCCGGGCGCGCCGGTGCATTATCTCGTAGCTTTCGACCACGACGCTGCTGCGCAGCACGTGTGTTTCGCCTGCTTTCTCAGCGGGATGTTCGGGGAAGCCGTTCCGGCTTTGTCGTCCCGCCATCCCTGCCTTTGCTGGAGGGTGACATTACCCACCGCTCGCGCGGGAGAGCATGTCAGTTCCATGACGGTATGGCTACAGGGCGCCCGAAAGTGGTCAATAGAGCCGGTGCAACTTTGATTTTGCTTGGGTATAGCCGGAAGGAATAACGGGCGATGCGGTCCTCGAACGCAGCTCGAACCGTCCCGCCGCGCGAAGCCGATAATGCGCGGTTATGGACGACGATCCGGTTGCTATGCGCCGATACGGGCCTGCCGCAATAGGCTTTGGATTCATCGTGATGACGTCGAAAAGGTGGCCTTGATGATTCAGCGGCGCGCGTTCCTGCTGGCATCGGTGGCGATGCTGTCTCTGGTGGGAGGTCCGGCCTTGGCATCGCAGGCGGGTAATGCCGGCGCGACGCGCAAGCGGAATATCCGCCTCGCTGGCGCACGCGCGCCGATCGAGATACGGGAGGAGCGGCTGGGCATCCCGCATATCCGTGCCCAATCGAAGCATGATGCGTTCTTCGGCCAGGGCTATGTCATCGCGCGCGACCGGCTGTTCCAGATCGATCTGGCCCAGCGCCGCGACCTGGGCCGCATGGCGGAATCCTTCGGGCCGCGCTTCGTCCCCGCCGACCGCGCCGCGCGACTGTTCCAGTATCGCGGCGATATCGATGCCGAACTCGCCTCGCTGCCGCCGGAAGTGCTGGATTGCGCGCGCGGCTTCGTCGCCGGCGTCAATGCCCGCATCGCCGAGCTGGAGGCCGACCCGACACAGCTGCCGCTGGAATATGGCATATTGGGCATCACGCCGCTGCGCTGGGATGTGCGCGATTTCGTGCGCGTGCGCAGCGACGGCATGGGCGATGCCGATGACGAGATACGCCACGCGATGCTCCAGGCCCGCAGCCTGCTTCATCTCGACGAGTTTATGGATCCGCTCCGCCCGGCATGGCAGTTCACCGTGCCCGAGGGGCTGGATTGCGCGGCGGTGTCGGAAGCCGATCTCGGCGCCCTGCTCGACGCCGCAAAGCCGCTGCCCTGGGGCGACAGGAAGGTCACCTCCTATGATCGCGAACTGGATCGCCTCGCGCTTGCCGCGCAGGGCAGCAACGCCTGGACCGTGGCCGGATCGCGCACCGCGAGCGGCCGCCCGATTCTCGCCAATGATCCGCACCTCGGCATCGGCGGCGCAAGCCCACGTTATATTTCGCATCTGACCGCGCCCGGCCTCGACGTGATCGGCGGCGGCGAGCCGGGCATGCCGGGTATCATGCAGGGCCATACCGGCCGCTTCGCCTTCGGCCGGACCAATTTCCACATCGACCAGACCGACCTGTTCATCCTGCGCACCCGCGAGGACGACCCGGAGCAATATTGGCACAACGGCGAATGGAAACATTTCGAGACGGTCACGGAGGAAATCGCCGTCAAGGGCGCGAAGGCCGAGCAGGTGGTGCTGCGTTATGCGCAAGGCCGGCCGATCGTCTCGCAAGACCCATCGCGCCACCGCGCCGTCGCCTTCGCCAGCGTGTCGTTGTTACCCGGCGCAAATATGCGTTTCGCGATGATCGCGATCAACCTGGCCCATGACTGGGCATCTTTGTGCAAGGCGTTCGAGATCCACGTCTCGCCGACCAACATCCATTATGCCGATGTCGACGGAAATACCGGCTGGCATGCCGTCGGCTTCACGCCGAAGCGGCCGCGTCACGACGGCCTGTTCCCGGCGCCGGGCGATGGCAGCTATGACTGGACGGGCATCCTCAAGGTCGAGGAAATGCCCAATATCCTCAACCCCGAGCCGGGCTGGTTCGCCTCCGCCAACCAGATGAACCTGCCGCCGGATTACCCGTACAAGGAACGCAATATCAGCTTCAGCTGGAGCGACCCGTTCCGCTACAATCGCATCGCCGAAGTGCTGAGCGCGCAACCGAAGCATCGGCTGGAGGACAGCGTCGCGCTGCAGCATGACGTGCAATCCTTGCCGGCACGCGCGCTGCTCAAACTGATCCCGGCGACACTGTCGCCCGAAGCGACGCCAGCCGCGGCGCTGTTGCGCCGCTGGAACTGCGGGATCGAGTCCGGCAGCGCCGCCGCCTTGCTCTACGAGCAGGTCATGCCCGAACTGTCCTCGGCTTTCCGCGAACTGGTCATCCCGAAGGCGGCGCGCGATCTCATCAAGTCGGTCAATCTGTCCCAGATGCTCAAGCTGCTTGCCGCGCCGGACCAGCGCCTCGGCAGCGATCCGGCGGCCGCACGCGATGCGCTGATCGACAAGGCGCTGGCAGCCGGCTGGGCCAAGGCGGTCAAGCTTCGCGGCGCCGACCCGGCGCAATGGCAATGGGGCGATCTACACCGCGTGGTCATCGCCCACCCGCTCTCCGCCATCCCGGCCATCGCCGCCGCCTTTCCGAAGATCGATGGCGGCATGTCGGGCGGCGACGGCACCACGCCGATGGCGCGCGGCGTCAGTGCGCGCAACTTCAACGTCATGCACGGCGCGAGCTATCTGCTCGTCGCCGATGTCGGCGCATGGGACAATTCACGCATGTTGCTGCTCCCCGGCCAGTCCGCCGACCGGCGCTCGCCGCATTATCGCGATTTCTACCAGGACTGGCTCACCGCCAACACCCAGCCCTTGTGGTTCAGCAAGGCGGCAGTCGACGCGCATGCGGTAAGCCGAACCGTGCTGACGCCGGCATAAGCGGGACGACACCTTACGAAGGTCATTGACCCGCAAGGCCGGCTGGTCGAGCGTGTCATCAGGGCGGGAGGAACCGGACTGATGACGGCAATTGCAGGGGAATTTCCGGATATCGTGTCGGCCGACGCGGTCGTCGCGCCGCGCTCGCGCCTGCTGCTTTATCTGCTGCTCGGCTTTTCCGCCGGCCTGCCATTCTACATGTTCAACGCCGTGCTGCTGCTGCGGCTGGCGCGGCATGACGTCGACATCGTCACGGTCGGCTTCTTCGCCTGGGTGGCGTTGCTGCCGACCTTCAAATTCGCCTGGGCGCCGCTGCTCGACCGCTACGACGTGCCCGGCTTCGGGCGCTTCTGGGGGAAGCGGCGCGGCTGGCTGATGCTGGCGCAACTCGGCATCGTCACCGCGATGGTGGCGATGGCGTTCACTTCGTCGGACAAGAACCTGCCGCTGACCGCATTGTTCGCGGTATTGCTGGCGTTCTGGACAACGACGTTCGAGGTCGCGGCGGACGCCTGGCGGATCGAGCTGGCGCCGACCGCCGAGCAACAGGGGCCGATCGTCGCGGCCAATCTGTGGGGCTATCGCAGCGCCATGGTCGCGGCGGGCAGCGGGGCGATCTATATCGCCGCCAAATCCGACTGGACGATCGCCTATCTGGTCATCGCAGCCGCCGCCTTCCTTCCCTTCCCGATCCTTGCCGCGATGCGTCCCGACCCCGGCCGTGGCGGCGGGCGCACTACCGCGCTTGTCACCGGGCTGACCGCCAGCGCGATCGCGGTCGTCGTCACCACGGCGATCACCGCCGCAGTCGGCTGGGCATTACTGTCGGCGATCGGGTCGATCGGCATGAAAGACCCCAAGGTGATGAGCTACTGGGTGTTCGGCGTCGCACTGTTGCCGTTCATCGCGATGGGCGCCGCCGTGCCGTGGCTCCGAAGGCTGGGCCCCGACGCGCCAGCCCGCCGGTCGGTGGCCGTCGGTCCCTATGTCAATGTGGCGTGGCGCTACGGCTATGCCGTCATTCCGATCCTGCTGTTCGTCTCGGTCTATCGGATGGGCGACGTGATGGCGCTGACGCTGTCACACCCCTTGTTCAACGCGCTCGGCTACGGGCTCGAACAGATCAGCGTCGCCGATGGCGCGGTCGCCCTACTGTCGAGCATGCTCGGCGTCGCGCTCGGCGGCTGGCTCGCGGCGAAAGCACCGATGGGTCGGGCGCTGGTGATCGGCGCGATCATGTCCGCGCTCAGCAACTGGGTGTTCGCCTGGCTCGCGCATCAGCAGGCCGGCGGCGCGGTGCTGTTTCTGGGCGCGACCAGCGGCGACGTGAAACTCTATCTGGCGATGGCGGTCGATCAGTTCGGTCACGGCTTCGAAGGAGCGGTGTTCGTCGTCTATCTCTCCATGCTGGTGAACCCCCGCTTCCCGGGCGCGCAATATGCGCTGCTGTCGGGGCTGGCTTTCCTGCTGCCGCGACTGCTCGCCGGCCTGTCGGGCGTGTTCCAGAAAGCGATCGGCTATGACGGCTTCTTCATCATGGCCGGTGCGATGAGCCTTGGCGCGATCGTCTTCATGCCGATGATCATGCAGGCACGGCCTCGCCCGGATGATGATCTGGAACCAGAGCTCGCATGATCGATATCGACCGCGCCTTCGCACCGGCTGCAAAATATGTCGCCGAAGGACGCATCCCCGGGGCGACGCTCGGCGTCGTCACCGCCGATGGTCGGCGCGCGGTCAAGCTCATCGGCCACGCTGCGCTGGAGCCCGAGCCGGAAGCGCTGACCGAGGATCACTGGTTCGACCTCGCCTCGGTCTCGAAGGTCGTCGCCACCACGACGATGATCCTGAAGCTCGCCGACGAAGGCCGCATCGATCTCGACCGGCCGCTGACCGACGCCATCCCCGACCTGCGCCAATATGACGTCGCCAATGCCGCGGAACGTAAGCTGACCTTCCGCGACTGTCTGTCGCACCGCACCTTCTTCCCCGCGGTCGAGCCGGTCTACACCTATGGCGACGACCCGCAGCGCCTGCGCGCCTTCGTGCTGCAACGCGAATGGAAGCATGGCGCGCCGGTCTATTCCGACATCAACTTCATCCTGCTCGGCATCGCCATCGAGCGGCTCACCGGCCAACCGCTCTCGGCCTGGCCGCTCGGCCCGGGCCTGAGCTACGGCCCACCTCCCGGGCCAGCCGTCGCAACGGAACGCTGCCCATGGCGCCAGCGCGTGCTCAAGGGTGAAGTGCATGACGAGAATGCCTCGGCGATGGGCGGCGAGACCGGTCATGCCGGGTTGTTCGGCACAGTTGCCGGCGTGCTCGATTTCGCCCGAGCCCTGCTCGACGGGAGCGGCGCCTCGGAGGCGATGCTATGGGCGATCCGCACGCCCTTCTACGAGCACCGTACCTGCGGCTGGGAACGGCGCTTCGCCGGCTGGTCCGGCGGACAGGCCTGCTCGCCCGAGACGATCGGCCATACCGGCTTCACCGGCACCGGCCTGTGGATCGATTTCGAGCGCGGCCTCGCCTGGACCCTGCTCACCAACCGCGTGCATCCGACGCGGCATTTCGACAGCGGCATCTTCGTGCTGCGGCCGGAGACGGGAGATGCGGTGATCCAGGCTTTCGACGAGGCGAGGAAGTAAGAGGCGCCCTTCCCTCTTCATACTTCCTACGTGGGTTCCCCGGCGAAGGCCGGGGCCCAGTTGGGAAACGCCAATTGTTATCGTTGCGACCTCCAACCAACACCTTCCCGACTGGGCCCCGGCCTTCGCCGGGGAACTGAAGGTTAGATCTTCAGCGCGGCCACTCACCTCCGCCCAATCACGTGGATGGGCGTAAAACACCCGACGATCAGCCTTTGCGCATCGAACGGGATTTCACCCGCAACGTCGAGCGCCCCATCGGCATGCATCCGCTCCTCGGCTGCGTCGAGGCTCTCCTTGTCGGGCCATATCTGCCAGGTGAAGACGATCTTCTCGCCCTGCTTCGCGGCGACAGCGCGGCGGAAGTCCGTATGTTTGCCATCGGGAACATAATCTTCCCAGGACTCGACGATCTCGAGGCAGCCATATCTGCCGAAGATGGCAGCACTATTCGCCGCCCATTGGCGATAGGCCTCCATCTTCTCCTGCGGCACCGGAATGACATATCCCGCGATGTACATCGCGCCACCTCCCCAAGCTTGCGCCCTTAATTCTCCGCCGCCACCGTCAGCACGGCCTTGTCCATCGCCTCGATCGCGCTGGTGCCGGCAGGCACGTCGTTGGCGAAGATCGAGAAGGTCAGCGTCCGCCCGCTCCTGGTGATCATATAGCCCGACAGCGCATTGGTCGCGTTGAGCGTCCCGGTCTTGGCAAACACCTTATGGTCGAGCGCCGTGCCGCCGTACCGCTTGGTCAGGCCACCCTCCCCGCCGACCGGCAGGGTCGCGCGCCACGCCGCGCCCCAGGGTTGCGCCGCGATCCAGCGCAGCATCGTCACCGCACCGCGCGGCACCACGCGATTATAGCTCGACATGCCGGAGCCATCGGCAAAGTCGAAGTCGCTACGTGGCACGCCGGCCTTGGCCAGCATCGCCCGCACCGCGACCTGCCCGTCGGCGATCGAGCCGCTGCCGTTCAGCCGCGATACCCGCCGCAGCATCAGATCTGCATGAAGGTTCTGGCTGACCTTGCTGATGATCGTCAGGTCCTCGATCAGCGGCCCCGGCGTCAGCCGCGCCAGCACGTCGGGTGCAGGCGGCCGCGCGGCCGGTGCCCCTTTCCGGATCGCCGGATCATCGGCCGGCAATAACGGCCGATGCCGCGCGCCGATCGTGCCGACCACGCGCACGCCCCGCGCCGACAGCAACTGCCGGAAACGCCATGCCGTGAAGCGCGCCGGATCGTCGATCCCGAAGTGCAGCACCTCGGGCTTGGCGCCGAGCCCGATGGTGCCGGTGACACGTACGACATAACCGAAGGGGTCGCGGTCGGACTCGACGCGGGTCTCGCCCGATGCCACCGTCACCGCGCGGTTCTCGACCGTGTAATAGTCCGGCATGTCGACCTTGGGCGGCAGGCCCAGCGCACCTGCCGAGACGGTGGCATCCATGACATTGTCGTCGAGCGTCAACGCCGAGATGGCCGTGCCCGACCGCGTCTGGATATTGTTCCAGGCCATGCCCGGCCCCCAGCGCTCGTCGGGATACCAGCTGTCGTCGCCGATCACATCGCCGACCGCCCGCGTCTTCGCCGCCACGGCATCGGCCAGTTCGGCCAGGCAATCGGCCTTGCAGTCGGACGCGCTGGACAGCCGCGCATCGCCGCGCCCCTCGATCACCACATCGGGCGCGCGGTCACCATTGCGTTCCAGCCGCACGCCGGTGCCGCCGGCTGGATCGGGCTGATCGAGCCCTGAAAGCGTATCGAACGCCGTCGCAGTCGTGAACATCTTGGTGTTGGAGGCGGGGATGAAGCGCTGGTCGGGGTTGATCGCAACGATCTCACGCCCATCCTCGTCGACCACCACCAGGCCGAAGCGCGTCCCCGGCGGCGCGGTGGCGAGCACGGCAGCGACCTTGTCAGTCAGCGACGGCGCCTGTTGCGCGCCGAGCGGCATCGCGGTGCCAAACAGCAGGAACGGCGCCGTAGCGCGGCGGATGAGTGGGGATCGTACCATGAGCGCAACGGTAGACCGAAATGCCGGCCGGGCAATCATCCACCACACATTCAGAGTGTTGGCGCGGGCATAACTGGCGCGCATGGCGCGGCCATCGGCGCTTGCCCCTCGCCGTCGCCTGTCCCTAGCATCGCGGCATGAAACAGCGCCCCGGATTGATCTTCACCCTGTGCCTACCGGCACTGCTTCTCGGCTCGACGGCGCTGTCCGCACAGAGTTCGGACGACCTCGCCGCGCACCTCGCCATGCCGATCGCCAGCAATCTCGCCGGCGCACGCGACGTGCCGCGTTTTGCCTGGATCGAGAATGCCGCCGGCGCCCGGAGCGTCTGGATCGGCGGGCCCGACACGCCCGCCCATGCACTGACCAACAACAGTGACGATGACGGCGTCGAACTGTCCGACGTCACGCTGAGCAACGATGGCACGACCGTCGCCTTCGTGCGCGGCGGCGACAGCGAATACCCCGATGGCTCTCCGCCCAACACCGGCAACGCATCGGCGACGCCCCGCCAGGAACTGTTCGTCGTGCCGGCCGCCGGGGGCACACCGGTCCGCATCGGCGAGGGCCATACGCCCGCCTTCTCGGCCAATGGCGATCACATCGCCTTCACCCGCAAGGGCGAGATCTGGCTATGGGAACGCGCGAGCGGCAATGCCCACAAGCTCGCCACCATCACCGGCGAGGTCGGCCACCTGACATGGTCACCCGACGGGACGCACCTGCTGTTTGCCGACGATCGTGGCGACCATGGCTTCGTCGCCCTGCTCGATATCGCCAGCGGCAACCCAACCTACCTCCAGCCCGGGCTCGGGTCGGCCGAGGAACCGACCTTCTCACCCGATGGCAAGCAGGTCGCCTTCATCAGCAATATCGATCCGCCCGCCGATGCACCGCGCGACACCGGCTCCTATTGGTCGCTCAAGGTCGCCAATGTGGCGAGCGGCGAAACGCGTATCGTGTGGAAGGCGCCCGATGGTATGGGCGGCCGCTATTACGGTACGCGCAGCCGCAACCTGTTCTGGAGCGCCGATGGCAAGCTGATCTTCCCCTCGGAGCGCAGCGGCTGGGTCCATGCTTGGGCGGTCGACGCCAAGGGCGGCGAAGCGCATGATCTGACGCCGGGCAATTTCGAGGTCGAGGCCTTCCTGCTCGGCACCGATGGCCGCTCGATCGTCTATGCCGCCAATGCCGACAATCTCGACAGCCGCCATCTGTGGCGCCGCCCGCTCGACGGCGGCGCGGCGGTGCGGCTGACCGACGGCAGCTTCGCCAATACGCCAACCCTCGGCGGCACCACGCTCGCCGCGCTCGTCACCGACGCGACACACCCCGCCCATATCATTACGGTCGGCAAGACCGAGGTGCCGCTCGGCCCGGCGCCGGTGGTGGCGGGTTTCGTCGCGCCGGAGGCGATCACCTTCACCGCCGCCGATGGCGTGGTCGTCCATGCCACGCTGTTCCACGCGCGCGGCCCGGGCAAGCACCCGGCGCTGATCCATGTCCATGGCGGCCCGCGCCGGCAGATGCTGCCCGGCTTCCACCAGTCGCTCTATTATTCCAACGGCTATATCCTCAACCAACACTTCGCCGCCGAGGGGTACGACGTGCTCTCGGTCAATTATCGCAGCGGCACCGGCTATGGCCGTGCCTTCCGCGACGCCCCCGAAATCGCCCGTGGCGGCGCGTCCGAATATCGTGACGTACTCGCCGGGGCGAAGTGGCTCGCCGCGCGCAGCGACGTCGATCCCGCGCGGATCGGCATCTGGGGTGGCAGCTGGGGCGGTTACCTCACCGCGCTGGCACTGGCGCGGAACAGCGATATCTTCGCCGCCGGTGTGGACTTCCACGGCGTCCACACCATGGTTCGCCCGGGCGACAAGCTCCTGTCGCCCGATACGGAGGCCGGCATCCAGCAAGTGCAATGGCAATCCTCACCGATGGGTTCGATCGCGACCTGGCGCTCGCCGGTGTTGCTGATCCACGGTGACGACGATCACAATGTCGATTTCGCGCAATCGCTGCTGCTCGCCCGCGAGCTGACCGCGCGTCGCGTGCCCTTCCGGGAGCTCGTATTCCCCGGCGAACGCCACGATTTCTTCCGTTATGCCGACTGGCTGACGAGCTACCGCGCCGCCGACGCCTTTCTCGATCGCACCGTGATGAAGAAGCAGCCGCTGCCATGAAGATCCTGCGCGCGGCCGTTGCGGCGGTCATTCTCGTCACGGGCATCGGCGCCAAGGCAGCGCCCGAACGCCCGATCCTGATCCGCGGCGCGCGCGTGTTCGACGGCAGCGGCGCGCCAGCCGTGGTCGAGAATGTCCTGATCCGCGGCGACCGCATCGTCGCGGTCGGGCCGAAGATCAAGGTGCCCGGCGACGCGCAGATCATCAACGCGCGAGGGCTGACGCTGACGCCGGGCTTGCACGACCTGCATACCCATCTCCGTTCGCCCGCCTACGACGCGCCCGACGATCTCGGCAAGAGCTGGGCCGGCTATCTCGTCAACGGCGTCACCTCGGTGAACGACTATTCGGTCTCGGGCGAAATGCTCCAGCCGATCCGCGAGATGACCGCGCCCGGCGGCATCCCCGCGCCCCACCTGCAACTCGCCATCCGGCTCGGTGTGCCGGGTGGACATGGCACAGAATTCGGCTGGGGTAATTTCTTCACCCTGCAAGTCGCCACGCCGCGCGCTGCCCATGTCGCTATGGCCCAGGCGCTGCCCTACCATCCCGATGTCATCAAGGTGTTCGCCGATGGCTGGCGCTATGGCCGCGACGCCGATCTCAACAGCATGAACGAGCCGACCCTCGCCGCGATCGTCGAGGATGCGCACAAGGCCGGCCTGCCCGTCATCACCCACACCGTGACGCTCGAAGGTGCCAAGGTCGCCGCGGCGGCGGGCGTGGATTCGGTCGGCCACGGCGTCGGCGACGCGCTGGCCGACGAAGAACTGATCGGCCTGATGAAGGCGCATCACACCGCCTATATCCCGACGCTGGTGGTCTATGAGCCGCAGGAAGATCGCGCCTTCGATCCTGGCGAGACGGCAAGCTTCAGTCCGCCCGAACAATATCGCGAAAAGGCCCGCATGGCCAAGCCGGCCGCGCCGATTCCGCCTTATGAGGCCAAGCGCTGGACGATCATGCAGGAGAATATCCGCCGCCTGAAGGCCGCCGGCATCCGCATCGGCATCGGCACCGATGCGGGGATCGAGGGTGTCTATCACGGCCCCGGCACGCTACGCGAGATCACCTGGCTGACACGGCTCGGCTTCACCCCCGCCGAGGCGCTGGTTGCCGCGACCAGCACCAGCGCCGGCATCATCGGCCAGGACAAGGACCATGGCCGCATCGCGCCAGGCATGAGCGCCGATCTCGTACTCTACACCGGCCAGCCCGACCAGCGCATCGCTGACCTGTGGACGGTTAAACGGGTGTTCGTGTCGGGCCGGGAAGCCCCGCTTCCCGCCCTGCGTCAGCTGCTCAACGGCGCAACCCCGACGCCGCTCCCGGTGCACAGGATGGCCGGCCCGATCGATACCGGCGCGCGCGGTGACGGGCGGACCGATCTCGACACATTGCCGGTCGAAAGCACCGAGGCCGGGGTCGACCACAGCCATCTCGATTATGTCAGACCCGACGAAGGTGACGACAAGCGCCTGTTCCTCGTCGCCCATCTGGGCAGCCGGCCCCGCCCCTTCGCCCAGCTGATCCTGCCGCTGACCCGTGGCGCGATCCAGCTTGCCGACGCGCGCGGCTTCACCGGCATCGCCTTCGAGGCACGCGGCGCGGGTAATTATGTCATGCTGTTCGACAGCTACGGCATCGACAACGACATGCGCTTCAAGGCCGGCTTCACCGCGGGCGAAAAGGCCGGCGAAATCCGCATTCCCTTCAGCACCTTCACGGCACCGGAGGGCGGTCCACCGCTCGACCTGACGAAATTGCGCGCGCTGATCGTGCGGCTGGAGGGCGACCCAGGCGGGAAGGCCTGGCTGCAACTGAAGAGCGTTCGGTTCTACTGACGACCCCTGACATTATTCGGCGCGTTGCACACCTTGTGGGCCGCCGAATTTTGTCAGTCGGGGTAGTGCGGCTCACCGCGCTCGCGCAGCGCCTCGTAATGGACCAGCGCGGGCTCATCGGCGAACGGCGTCGGCTGCCCATCCCGGAATGCCCATTCACCCCGGTCGCAATCCTCGGCGCGCACATAGCCGTTGATGTAGAAGCGCCGTCGATGGGTCGAACGATTCTCGCCCGAACCATGGACGAGATAGGGGCTCCACAGCGCGAGGTCGCCCGGCGCCAGATCGAGATCGATCGCGCTGCCGGGTGAGAAGCCGGCCTCTTCCAGTACCGCATCGCTCATCGCGTTGCCGAGTACGTCCATCGATGTGTCGAGGCCGAGGTCGCCGCGCAAATGGCTGCCGGGGATGAAGCGCATGCCACCCGTCTCGCGATTGTGCGGGTCGATCGCCAGGCCGGTCTGGACATAGGAGGTGCCGAGATGGCGATAGGCCTCGACCGGGCGGCGGAAGCGCGAATCCTGATGCCAGGCGAAATCGCCGAGCGAGCCGGGCGCCTTCCAGTGCAGCTGGTTGATGATCTGTTTGAGGTCGCCGCCGAGCCAGTTCGCGAACAGGGCGGCGAAACGCGGGTCCTGCCGCACCCTGTTCAACACCGCTTGATGGTAGGATGGCCATTGCGCCATCCGTACCACCGGGGTGCCGTCGGCGCCGGATGTCACATTGTAGAAAAGGTTGCCGTGGCGGAAGCTGCGACCATGGGCGATGCCCTCGGCATGAACCTGATCGAAAGCCGCGCCGAGGTCTGCGATCTCTTCGGAGGAGAAGAAACCGCGGACGATGGCATAACCCTCGCGACGGTAATGTTCGTGTACGTCATCGAAGTCAGGCATCGCGGGTCGACCTGTAGATTTCTTCATCGAGCTCACCTTCGAGGCGAGCGACCGTCGTCGCGACGGCGAGGTTGGCGCACACGCTCGGCACGGTGCGGGTCATGTCGAGCAGCCGGTCGAACGGCAGCACGAAACCGACCACCAACGCGGTCTGTTCGGGCGGCACGCCGACCGCCGACAGCACGGCGGCGAGCATGAACAACGAGGCGGAAGGCACCGGCGCGGTGGCGAACGCGGCCAGCGCGCCGGTCAGCAGGACGAGGCCATAGACCGCCGGCGTCAGCGGCGTGCCGAAAGCCTGCAAAGCGAACATCGCCAGCAGTCCGACATACATCGCCGTGCCGTCCTTGCCGATGCTCGCGCCGAGCGGCAACACGGTCGAATAGACCGGGCGGGCGATGCCGAGGTTGTCGCCCGCGACGCGCATGCCGACCGGCAAGGTGGCGCCGCTCGATGCGGTCGAGAAACCGACGATCAGCGCGTCGATGATGCCATGGAAGAAGGGCAGCACCGGCAGTCGCGCGACGAGGCGCAGCAACAGGCTGTGCACCACGACCATCTGGATCAACGAGCCGATCACTACCGCCAGTGCGAGCCAGCCGACATGAATGAACACCGCGGCGCCATTGGCAGCGACGGCGTTGGCGATCAACGCGAACACCCCGAACGGCGTCGCCTCCATCACGATCGTCACCAGCTTGAGCAGCACCGACGAGGTCGACTGGAGCAGGTTAGCAAAGGGCTTGCCCGGCTCACCAGCGACCACGGTCGCGATGCCGATCATGATCGCGACAAAGATCAGCGCGAGCATGTCGCCCTTGGCCAGCGCCTCGACGATGTTGAGCGGGATAATGCCGATCAATTGGTCGTAGGGCTTGACCGGCGGCCCCAACGGATGTGGCGCGGCGGTGCCGAGCGGTGCGCCCACGCCGGGATGAAGCAGCATCGCGACGATGATCCCGACCGACACCCCGATGAAGGTGGTCAGCGCGAACAGGCCGACCGTGCGCCCGCCCAACCCGCCGAGCCGCTTGGGGTCGCCGAGCGTGGTGATACCCGATGCGATCGTGACCAGCACGATCGGCGCGACCAGCATGCGGATCGCGCGGACGAACAGATCGCCCATGAACGCCACTGCCGGCGTCGCGGAAGGCCAGACCAGCGCGAAGATCAGGCCGAGCGCGAGCGCGCCGAGCACCCGCTGCCATAAGGGGATGGCGAACCAGCGACGCATCACGCGCCTTGATCCTTAATCGTCATGCCGGACTTGTTCCGGCATCCACGGTGCCGCGCAACCAGCGGCGTGAGAGCTCGCGGCCCAGTGGACCCCGGAACAAGTCCGGGGTGACGGAGGGGGTGGGTGGCAATGGTCACGAACGACAGCTACCGGGTGTCGGCGTGTGCGGTAAGGCACGCCCGGCGGCGCGGCCGGTCATCTTGCCGGCATCGACGGCAGGCACGCCGTTGACGAGCACAGTCTGGACACCCGCCGCAAGCAAGGTCGGCGCCTCATAGGTAGCGCGCGGCGCATAGCTTTTGGGATCGAACACCACGACATCGGCGAAGGCGCCTGCCTTGAGATGCCCCCGCCCGGCCAGATGGAACCAGTCGGCGGTCACGGACGAGCTGCGTTCGATGAATTCGCGCAGCGTCAGCACATGGTCGGCGACGACATATTTGGCGTATTTGCGCGCGAAGGTGGCGTACATGCGCGGATGGCCGCCCGAAGCGTCGGAATCGGTCATCACCCAGGGCTGGCGCATGAAGGCCGCGATATCGGCCTCGCTCTGGTTGAACGATACCGTGCCCGAATCTCCGAGGCGGATCGCGGCGATCGCCGCGGCGACCGGGTCCACGCCCATCGCCTTCGCCACGGCCGACAGGCGCTGGTTGCGGTATTTGCCCTCGACAATCAGCAGCGAGTCCGGCCCGCCGCGACGACGCATATTCTCGGCGATATCGGCGTGCAGCTTCGTCGCGAGGCTGGGATCGTCAAGGCGCTTGAGCAATGCCTGCCGGCCGCCATCCTGCGCCCAGAGGGGAACCAGGGAGGCGACAAGGCTCGTGCCGCTGGCCGACCAGGGATATTGGCTCGCGGTGACATCGAGGCCGGCGGCGCGCGCCGCTTCGATCTTCGCGATCACCTCCGGGCCCTTGCCCTGCAGATCCACACCGAGCGCCTTGATGTGTGAGATATGCACCGGGATATGCGCGTCGCGCGCAATCTGGATCGCCTCGTCGATCGCCGCGAGCAGGCCGATATTGTAGCTCGATTCGTCGCGGATATGGCTGTCGTAATAGCCGCCATATTTTGCCGCCTCGGCCGACAGCGCGACGACCTCATCGGTCTTCGAAAAACTCTGCGGGGCGTAGAACAGCCCGGTCGAAAGCCCGAGCGCGCCCTGGCACATCGCGGTCGCGACCATCGTCTTCATCCGCGCCAGCTCGCCGGACGTCGGATCACGCTTGTCCGCGCCGACCACCGCCGAGCGGATCGTGCCGAAGCCGGTATAGGTCGCATAGTTGATGCCGACCGGCTTCGCCCTGGCGCCGTTCAGCACCTTGGCGACATCGATCGCGCCGCCGCCGTCATTGCCGATGAAGGCGGTGGTCACGCCTTGCATGAGGAACATCGGGATCAGCCGGCGCTGCGGGTCGGCCGAGGCCAGGTCCCCGCCCATATGGGTGTGCGGATCGATGAAGCCGGGCGCGACGATCATGCCATGCGCGTCGATCGTGCGGGTCGCGCGGACCGTCAGATGCCGGCCGACCGCGACGATGTGGTCGCCGCTGATCGCGACATCGCCGGTGAACGGCGCGTCCGATCCGGTATAGACCGTGCCGCCCCTGATCAGCAGGTCGACGCCCTTTGGCGCGGCGCTCGCACCCAGTGTCAGGCCGGCGACCGCCGTGGCGGCCAGCATCCGCGCGATCATGCGCATGTCGTTCCCCAAAATCCAGGTGCCGGCGGGAGCATATAACCATGATCGTCGCGCACGCCGCCGTCGCGATCCTCCTTGAGCCAGATCGGGCCGTCAAGGTCGACGAAATCGCTCATCCTGGCGATATGCAGCGCCGGCGCGATCGAAAGCGACGAACTGACCATGCAGCCGGTCATCAACCCCAGCCCCCGCGCCCGCGCCGCCTTGGCCAACTCGAGCGCTTCGGTCAGGCCACCGGTCTTGTCGAGCTTGACATTGACCACCTGATAGCAGCGCGCGATGCGCTCCAGATCCTCGGCGACATGCAGCGATTCATCGGCACAGATCGGCACGCGCGGTGTGAAGCCTTCGAGCCAGCCATCCTCGGCCGCCGGCACGGGCTGCTCGAGCAGGTCGACCCGCAGTTCGACCAGCAGATCCTGCATGCCCCTGACCAGCGCCTCGTCCCAGCTCTCATTGGGATCGACTATCAGCTTCGCGTCCGGCGCCGCGGCGCGGACCGCACGCAGGCGCGCTTCGCAATCCTCGGCATTGACCTTGACCTTGAGCAGCGGCGCGTCGGCGATCTCGGCGGCCATCGCGGCCATCACCTCGGGTGTATCGATGACGATGGTCAGCGCGCTGGCCAGCCGGGTCGGCGCCGGAGCGCCGATCATCGCGGCGACATCGCGACCCGCGAGCCGCGCTTCCAGGTCCCACATCGCACAATCGACGGCATTGCGTGCGGCGCCCGGCGGCAACAGGGTCGCGAGCGCGGCACGGTCCGCGCCCGCCTCGATCGCCGGCCTTACCGCCTCGATCGCCGCGATCGCGCTTTCGATGGTCTCGCCATAGCGCGGATAAGGCGCACCCTCCCCGCGTCCCCGCATACTGCCCTCGCCCAGCGTCACCATGATCACGTCGGCGGCGATCTTCTCGCCGCGCGCGATCCGGAACGGGCGGGTCAGTGCGAAGCGGTCGTGCTGGACTTGGAGGGTGCGAGGCATAGCAGTTCGTCGAGGATCGCCTCGACGCCAAAGGCGATCGGATCGGTGCACGGCAGGCCGAGCTCATCCTCGATCCGGGCGCACAACTGGCGCGCCGCGAAGGGCTCCATGCGCGAGCTGTTGAGGCACACGCCGACCGCACGAACATTCGGGCTGGTCAGGCGCGCGACCTGGAGATTGGCGGCAAGACACTCCGCCAGATCGGGCAGGGCCCGGCCGGGAATGCCGCGCATATATTCGCGTACCGGGTCATGGCACATCACCAGCGCCTCGGGCTGCGCCCCATGCAGCAGGCCGGTCGACACCCCGGCAAAGCTCGGGTGGTACAGCGAGCCCTGGCCCTCGATCACGTCCCAGCCATCGTCGGTCCGCGCCGGGGCGAGCACCTCGATCGCGCCGGAGATGAAGTCGGCGACCACCGCATCGACGGGCACGCCTGCACCCGCGACGAGGATACCGGTCTGGCCCGTGGCGCGAAAATCGGCCTTGATGCCGCGCGCCTTGAGGCCTTCGGCCAGCGCCAGCGAGGCGTACATCTTGCCGACCGAGCAATCTGTGCCGACGGTCAGCAGCCGATGCCCGGCCCGGGCATAGCCATTGCCGACCGGCAGATTCGTCGGCGGCTCGCGCACATCGAACAGTTGCAGCCCATGCTCGCGGGCGAGATCGGCGAGGCGTGGCACATCGCGCAGCCGCTGATGCAGGCCGGCGGCGATATTCATCCCCGCCTCCAGCGCGGCGGCGGCGTCATCGACCAGCACGGCATCCATGACGCCGCCCTGATTGGCGATGCCGAGCACCAGGGTGCGTGCGCCGGCGGCCGCGGCCTCGGCGATGGTCAGCCGCGGCAGGCCGAGCGTCAGCGTACAATCGTCGTGACGGAACTCGCCGACGCAATCGTCCGGGCGAAACGCCGCAAGGCCGCGCGAGGTCTTGATTCCGGCAAAGTCGGTGCTGCTGCCGAGGTAGAGGAGGAAGGGTGCAGGTATCATCGTCACGATGGTACGCGCGCCGCCCCGTTCACAAGGCATAATGAGTGCACGCGCGGCCATAGCCTCGCTTTATGGCGTGTCGATCACCTGGGCGAGCGTCTTGAGGAAATCGGTCGCCAGCGCGGTCGGCGGTCGGTTGAGCAGGAACATGGCGTGGACGTCGAAGGTGATCTGCGGCTTGAGCGGCCGCATCGCCATGCCCGGCGCCAGTGCCGCCTGCGCGGTGAAGCTGTCGACCACCGTCATGCCGACGCCCAGCCGCACCAGCGTCGCCGCGATATGGAAGGTGCGCGCCGACACCACCTCATCCAGCTCGATCTCGAGGCGGCCCAGTTCCTGGGTGAACAACTGCCCGATCGGCCCGCTGGCCGCGACGGTGATGAAGCGCTGTCCGCGCAGGCATTCCAGCTCGAGCCGCGGCGGCGCGTCGGGCATGTCCTGCTCGCGGTACAGCGCGACCAGTTCGCCCTCGCCGAGCCAGCGATGGCCGAGCGGGGCGGCCGGCGGCACCTCATAGGCGATCGCGACATCGGTCTCGCGCTCGTAGAGCTTGCGCAGCAGATCGTCGTGATGGACCGTCTGGAGGTCGAACTTCACATTGGGATGGGCGCGCAGGAAGCGCGACACCGCCACCGGCACGGCATCGAGCGCCAGCGAAGGCAGCGCCGACAGCCGCAGCGTGCCACCGGTGCCGCGCCGCAGGTTCCGCCCCGCCTCGCGCAACGCATAGACCCGGTCCTGGATCTCGCGCACCTCGGTGAACAGGATATGCGCGTCCTCGGTCGGCACCAGCCGCCCGGCGGTGCGCTGGAACAGCGGGAAGCCGAGCAGCGATTCGGCGTGGCGCAACGTCTTCGACACCGAAGGCTGGGAGATGTTGAGTGCGCGCGCCGCGCCGCTGACCGAGCCATTGACATAGACCGCGTGGAAAATCTCGATGTGACGCAGGTTCATCGCGTGCCCCTCGCCAGCATTTCCTCGGCCGGACTATAGGCCGAATTGGCCGCGCGCGGCTGCGCCGGCACGTCGGTGGCGAAATAGGCCACCCCGGTGCGCGTGGCGAGATCGATCCACAGTCCTGACTTGAGACCATAGGCATCGCCGGCATGGCCGAAACGGCGATGACCGTCGCCGAACGGATCGTCGCGGCAGCCGTTCGCCTGTGTGGCGAGGAACGTCACCGCCAGGCCATAGCTGCAGGTAAAGCCGTCATCGGTAACGCCATTGGCCCCTGCCCCGCTCTCGCCGTTGGAAATCCATTGCGGCGATTCGAGCAGCGAGATCGATTGCGGGGTCAACAGCCGCACGCCATCGACCTGGCCATCGCCGAGAAACAGACGCCCGATTTTTGCCAGGCCGCGCATCGAAATGCGCAAGCCGCCTTGCGGCGCGAAAGTCGCACCGTTCACGCCCGCCCGCCAGCGCGTCAGGTCGCAGCTGCCATCGCTCGCCGGCGTCACCGGACAGGCCGGCATCGCGCCATGATTGTCGTCGCGCACCGCCTTGCCATCGCGATATTGCACCACGGCTCGCGCCGCCGTCGCCGGGGTGCAGGTCGCCCAGTTATAGCACGCGTCCAGCTTGAGCGGCGCCAGTACCAGCCGCTGCATCAGCCGGTCGAAACGCTCGCCGGTGGCGCGCTCCATCACCGCGGCGATCACCGGGAAGTTGAAATTGGTATAGTGGAACCAGCTCCCCGGCGCGTGCGCCGCATCCCACGCCTTGGGATCGGCCAGTATCGCATGCATGTCGGCATCGAGCGGCAGGACATAGTCGATAGTGTCGGTCAGACTCGACCGGTGCGACAGCAGCAGGCGCAGCGTGATCGGCGCATCGGGAAAGGCCGGGTTGCGCAGGCGCCAGCCGAGCAAGGTCGATACATCGGCATCGAGGTCGAGCTTGTGCTGCTCGACCAGCCGCAGCACCGCGATGGAGACGACCAGCTTGGAGATCGAGGCGATCCGCGCCGGACCGTTGATGGTGACCCGACGGTTGGCGGCGATATCGGCCAGCCCGGTGGCGTGGGCCGAGGTCTCGCCATGCCGGTCGAAAGTGACGCGAACGGTCGCGAGCGGTTGCGCCGCGGCAGCAAGGGCGAGGATGGGGAGGAACATGGCCATAACCTAGCCCTATGGGGCGCCACCGCACAATGGCTGGCGCAACTTGCCCCCGATGCAGAATCTGCTTGCCATTGGCGACGATACCCGGTCGCTTGGCGTCATAACGCGGGGAAAGACATGTCGCAGGCTACACGCATCTTGTTGTCGCTGATCGCGGGCCTGCTGATCGGCACCGCCGCGGCACGGTTCGTGCCGGGCCACGCACTCGATGTCGCCCGGATCACCGACCTGATCGGCCACGCCTGGATGCACGGGCTGCAGATGGTGATCGTGCCGTTGATCGTCGGTCTGCTCGTCACCGGCGTCGGCGCCACCGCGGCGGCGGCGCGCGCCGGACGCATCACCGCGATCGCGATCGGCAGCTTCGTCGTGATCCTGTGGGTCAACACCATCATGTCGGCCTTCGTCATGCCGCTGTTGCTCAAACTATGGCCGCTGTCGGATTCGCTGGCGCAATCGCTGCGCCAGTCGATGCTCGGCGCGAAACCGGTCGGCACGCCACCCAGCCTGCTGGATTTCTTCGACACGGTCGTGCCGTCGAACGTCGTCTCCGCCGCCGCGTCGGACGCCTATCTGCCGCTGACCATCTTCGCCCTCGCCCTTGCCTTTGCCATCACCCGGCTGGAGCCGAGCCAGCGCAAGCTGCTGACCGATGTGATCAAGGCGTTCACCGACGCGATGATCGTCATCATCGGCTGGGTGCTGAAGCTGGCACCGATCGGCGTGTTCGCGCTGGCCTATGGCGTTGGGGCCAAGACCGGCCTGGCCGCGATCGGCGCGCTGCTCCATTACATCATCATCGTCTCGTCGGTCGGCTTCATCGTGCTGCTGTCGGCTTATCCGGTGGCGATGATCTATGGCCGCGTCTCACCGCTGCGCTTCGCCCGCGAGGTCGCGCCGGCTCAGGCGATGGCGCTCAGCACGCAATCCTCGCTCGCCACCCTGCCGGCGATGCTCGCGGCATCCGAGAAACTTGGCGCGTCGCCCGCCACATCGGGCATCGTGCTGCCGATCGCGGTGGCGATCTTCCGTGCGACGAGCCCGGCGATGAATCTCGCGGTGGCACTATACGTCGCACATCTGCTCGGCGTGCCGATCGGGCCGGGCGCGTTGTTCTTCGGGGTGGTCACGGCCGCGATCACCACGATGGGCTCGATCAGCCTGCCCGGCACGATCAGCTACATCGCCTCGGTCGCCCCGGTCGCCGCGGCGATGCACGTGCCGCTGGAGCCGCTCGGCCTGCTGATCGCGGTCGAGACGATCCCCGACCTGTTCCGCACGATCGGCAATGTGACGATGGATGTGGCGGTGACGCTCGGCGTGGCGCGGCGGTCGGGCGGTAGGGTCGATTCGTCGGAGGAGGTTCGCCCAGTGGTGCTCGACTGACAGAGCCCAGAAAAACAAACCCCCGCCAGGTCGGCGACCTAAGCGGGGGATGTTGGTGCGCCCGGAACGATTCGAACGTCCGACCCTCAGATTCGTACTCTGATGCTCTATCCAGCTGAGCTACGGGCGCTTGGGAAGTGGGTCCCTAGCGGCGACATTCGCGGAGCGCAAGTGCGTTGCTTGTCTCTTTCGCGCGCAATAGACGGGTCGGCGATGAAGCATGCCCTTCCCCTCCTCACCCTGACGCTGCTGATCGGCGGCTGCACCGGCGCCGACACCGCGCATTATCCCTCGCTGCTGCCGCGCCCGATCGAGGCGCGCAGCGATGCGGAGCCGACGGCACCCCCGCCCGCCCCGGTCGTCGCCGATCCGGCGCTCGACACCAAGCTCGCCGGTTATGCGACGAGTCTCGACAAGACCGACAAGGCGTTCACACCGGCAGCGGATCGCGCCGAGGCGGCGGCGCGCGTGGCGCAGGGCGGAGCGGTCGGCAGCGACCATTGGCTCGACGCGCAGACCGCGCTCGCCGAACTCGACACCTATCGCTCCGATCTGTCGGCGATGCTGACCGATATCGAGCAGCTGGCGATCGACCGCGCCGCCGCGGGGCAGCCCGATTATCCCGCGCTGGAAGAATTGCGCGACAGGGTGAAGGCCGCATTCGAGGCGGAGTCCGCGCGAATCGGTACGATCCAGGCGATGCTGCCGGCCGTGTGAGCGGTCAGTGCAGCGCCTTGATCAGCGGCAGGATCGTCGAATAGTCGTCGCTCCACGGCGTGAAGCCGGGATAATGCGGCAGCGGCTTCCAGTCGGCGTTGCGCGCGCCTAGCGCCCCGATCTTGCTCGCATCGTGCGACAAGGCGATCCACAGTGACGGCGTGCCCCCCGGGGTGCCGCCGGGCTGCGGGAAATACATCAGCCGCGCCGCGTGCCAGCCGCCCGCTGCTGCCGCCGAGGAAACCACCGGTTCCAGATCGAGGAAGCGGTTGGAGATGTGGACCAGCAACAGCCCGTTCGGCGCCAGCACGCGGGCATAGGTGGCGAAGGCCTCACGCGTCATCAGGTGCATCGGCACCGAATCGGACGAGAAGGCATCGAGCGTGAGCAGGTCGAGCGACGCGCCCGGCTCGGCGAGCAGGTTGAGCCGCGCGTCGCCGATCTCGATTCGCGGATTCGGCAGACAGCGCCGCAGGAAGGTGAACTGGCCGGTGTCGCGCGCGATGCGCACCACCGCCGGGTCGATCTCGTAGAAGCGCCATGCCTGGCCCGGCCGCGCGTAACAGGCCAAAGTGCCCGACCCGAGCCCGACGACGCCGATCCGCGCGTGATCGCCATAAAGAGCCGGTACCGCCAGCATCGCCTGCCCCACGCCCGATAGTGGAACGTAATAAGCGGTCGGCGTACGCTCGCGTTCGGGGCTGCCGAGCAGCTGGGTGCCATGGACGGTGGTGCCGTGCTTGAGCTGGCGCACGCCGACCGCCTCGCCGCCCAGGACGGTATAGATGCCGAAATAGCTGCGCGTCCGGGCATTGTGCTGCATCGACAGCACGATCGAACGATAGCCTCCGAGCGCGATGAGCGCGCCCAGCAGCGCGATGACGAACGCCGGCCGGGCACCGATCGCCAGCACGCCGACGGTAACGAGCACCGCGAAGACCACGCCCTGCACCGGGCTGATCGCTTCCGATGCCGTGCCCGGGAAGGTCAGCGCCAGTATGATGGTCAGTACGACAACGAGCGCCGTCGCCAGCACGACGATGCGCCGCTGCTGCGCGGAACCGCCCCAATAGGCGGGCACCCAGCGGAACAGCGGGTTCTGCGGCACCAGCGCGCCGGCCGCGAGCACCAGGATCGGGTATTCATAGGTCCAGTCGAACACCAACGGGGCGATCAGCGCGGCGAACACGCCGCCAAGCGCGCCGCCGATCGACATGGCGAGGTAAAAGCCGGTCAGCCTGTCGGGCGCCGGGCGCAACTCGTACATCGCGGTGTGCAGTGCCACCGCGACCACGAACAGCAGCACCAGCGCGAGCCCGGCATTGAGATAGGGCATGCCCTGATTGCCGGTGACCAGCACCCCGCCGAACAGCAGGATCACGATCGGGGCGAGGCGCGTCAGCAGTTCGGCCACACCGCGCCGGGCCGAGAAGGCGACGGTGAAGCTCAGCAAATACAGGCCGAGCGGCAACACCCAGAGCAGCGGCATCGCGACGATATCGGTGGTGATATAGGTCGAGGTGGCAAGCATCAGGCCGGACGGCACCAGCGCCAGCAGGATCCAGTGCGCGACGCGCCGTCCGCTCGGCGGGGCGCTGACCGGGGCGGTCACCGCCACTACCGCGACGGGCGCGCGGCGCAGCGTGAGCGCACAGGCCGCAACCAGCAGGGCGACGAGGATATAACCGCTGCTCCACAGCCAGCGCTGCCCCCATAAGGCAAGCCCGGGCTCGACGATCAGCGGATAGGCGATCAGCCCGGCGAAGCTGCCGAAATTCGACGCGGCATAGAGCGCATAAGGGTCCTGCCCCTCGCTCGAGATGCTGAACCAGCGCTGCAGCAACGGCGCCTGGGCCGAGATGGCGAAGAACAGCGGCCCGATCGACAGGCCGAGCAGCCAGGGCACCCAGATCGCCGGCTGGGCATCGGCGGGCAATTGCATCGCCATCAGCCCGATCGGCAGCCACAGGGCCGCCACCACGAGCACGGCGAGATGGATCACCGCCTGCCAGCGCGGCGCGACCCGGCCGAGCCAGTGCGCATAGGCATAACCGCCGAGCAGCAGCGCCTGATAAACCAGCATCGCCGAGTTCCACACCGCCGGCGCCCCGCCGAGCCGCGGCAGCGCCATGCGCGCGACCATCGGCTGGACCAGGAACAACAGGAACGATCCGGCGAGGATCGTCACCACGAACAGCATTCGCCCGAACCGCGCGGGCACCGCGATGCGCGCCATCAGGCGGGCCGGGCGATTCGATACAGGATATGGCGCCGCAACGGGTCGCCTTCTGGCACCAGCGGATGATCGAACTCGCCCCCCATTTCACGCTTCATCCCGATCCGCTCCATCAATCCCCAGCTCGCGGCATTATCTTGCACGGTAATTGCTACTATTTCGCCAGCATCCACATTTGCCCAGGCCCAGTCGAGGCTCGCCTGAGCGGCTTCGCGGGCATAGCCCTGCCCCCAATAATCCTTGCCGAGCCGCCAGCCGATCTCGACCATGTTCTCGATCGGCGTATCGGGCGCCCCGCCCTTGAGCCCGCACAGGCCGAGTATTGCGCCATCGGCGCGGCGCTC
>NZ_JAQGLG010000210.1 GCF_028292965.1 Sphingomonas bacterium
GTCATCCTCCCCAGACGCTGGGTCGTCGAGCGCTTCTTTGCCTGGATCAATCGCAATCGACGCCTCGCAAAAGACGTCGAGGCCACCATCAACTCCGCCAGAGCCTTCCTCTATGCCGCTTCCATCACGCTCCTCGTCCGACGCATCGCCAGATCAGTATGACTTATCGGACGGACTCTAAGGAAGGCGATGTTCGCACGCCGCTCTCTGCACCGAATTTTGTCACACGCCGCATGAGCACTACCCGCACACCCTGATTCAACCGGGCGCCCCAACCCATTATCCACCGTCCTCATGCCCGCACGACGCCCCTCGCCGTACAAACCGGAATTCGCCCGCATCGCCGAGCGGCGGTGCCGCAATGGCGCGACCGATATCGAGGTCGCCGATACCCTCGGCATTTCGGTGCGTACCTTCTACCGCTGGTGCTTGTTGCACGACGAGCCTACCGCAGCCGTCCGGGTCGGCAAGGATGCCGGGGACGACCGCGTCCAATGTGCCCTCGACCAGCGTGCCGTCGGCTATGACTACACCGCCGAGAAAATCGTCACACCCAAGGGCGGCGGGCCGGTCGCCGTCCCTTACAACATGCACGTCCCTGCGGACGTCCGCGCCGCGCTCCACTGGCTCGCCATCCGCCGGCCCAAACCCTGGGCACGCCTCCCGGAGCCGCCCGCTACCGACCTCGCCGCGATCATTGCCGAGCGCCGCAAGCAGGTCGCGGTCGAAACCGACCGCAAGGCCCGCGAGGACCGCCAACGCTTCACCGCCGCCGTCACCGCCGAGGTCGAACGCCGGCTGGCCGGGCGCGCCCTGATATGTCGCGCCGTTCAGCCCTTCTTCTTCAACTCGTCCCTGATCTCGCGCAGCAGCGCGATGTCGGCGGGTTCGGCGGCCGGCGCGGCATCGGGCTTGGGCGCCATCTTGTTGATCGAGCGCACCAGCAGGAAGATGATGAAGGCGACGATCAGGAAATTGACCGCCTGGGTCAGGAACTCGCCCCAGCCGAGCAGCGGCACCCCGGCCTTTTTCAGCGCGGCATAGTCGCTCAGCGAGCCGGTATAGCCCGCCGGCACCGCGCCCAGTGTGACGAAGTGGCTGGAGAAATCGAGCCCGCCGGTGGCCTTGCCGATGATCGGCATGATGATGTCGTCGGTCAGCGAGGTGACGATCTTGCCGAACGCCGCACCGATGATCACCGCCACGGCCAGGTCCATGACATTGCCGCGGTTGATGAAATCCCTGAATTCCTTGAACATGTCGCGCTCCCTTGCGTTGCCCCGGGGCGGCCACGTTACCGACCTTTCGCCGCGCGGCGCAAGCCGGCCCCTGCCATCCCCGCCGCCGCGCGCATTGCCCGCAGGTGTGCCGGTCGAATAACGCACCATGCCCCTTCACGTGGGCCCAAGCACCCCTTAGATAGAGGGCCCGCAAGGGTTGGAGGGATCATCTCGATGAAATACCGTGCCGCATTCGCGCTTGCCGCCGTCGTCAGCCTGTCGGGCTGCGGCATCAACAGCGTCCCCACCGCCGAGGAGAATGCCAAGGCGAAATGGGCCGATGTGCAGAACAATTATCAGCGCCGCGCCGATCTCATCCCCAATCTCGTCGCCACGGTGAAGGCCGCCGGCGCGCAGGAGAAGAGCATCCTGGTCGAGGTCACCCAGGCGCGCGCCTCGGCCAACCAGATCAAGGTGACCGGCGCCGATCTCACCGATCCGGCCAAGGTCGCCGCCTATCAGCAGGCGCAGAACGGCGTGACGCTGTCGCTGCAGCGCCTGCAGGAGGCCTATCCCGAGCTCAAGTCGCAGGGCAATTACACCACCCTGATGAGCCAGCTCGAGGGCACCGAGAACCGCATCGCCATCGCCCGCAACGATTACAACACGGCGGTGCAGAGCTATAACACTACGATCCGCACTTTCCCCGACGCGGTCGGCGCCAAGATCTTCTACGGCGCCAAGCCGATGGTGCCGTTCCAGGCCACCACGCCGGGTGCCGAGGCCGCGCCGGCGGTGAATTTCGGGAATGCGAACTAACCTCCCTCGGGCCTGAAAGGCACCGTCATGCGCACCCTGCGCCTGCTGCTCGCGCTGATCGGCATGGTCGTCCTGACTGTGCCGGCCGCCGCGCAGACCTTCCCGCCGCTCAGCGGCCGGGTGGTCGATGCCGCCAAGCTGCTCTCGCCCGAGCAGGTGGGGCAGCTCACCCAGCTGTCGGAGCAGGTCGAGCAGGCCTCGACCCGCCAGTTCGTCGTCGCGACCATCCCCGATCTGCAGGGTTATCCGATCGAGGATTATGGTTATCGCCTCGGTCGGGCATGGAAGATCGGCCAGAAGGACGCCAGGAACGGCATTATCCTGATCGTCGCGCCGAACGAGCGCAAAGTGCGGATCGAGGTCGGTTACGGGCTCGAGCCGATCATGACCGATGCCTTGTCGAGCGTGATCATCAACGACAATATCCTGCCCAGGTTCAAGGCCGGCGACATGCCCGGCGGCATCATGGACGGTGCGGCCGCCATCGCCGAGCAGATGAAGCAGCCGCTCGAAGTGGCAGAGCAGCGCGCCCAGCAGGCGGCAGGCCAGAGCCATGCCCGCCACAGCAAGCGCGGCGGCAATCCGCTCGCGGTGGTCTTCTGGGTCATCGTCATCGTCGTCATCATCCTGCCCATGGCGTTCGGCCGGGCGCGCGGCCGGCGTTATCGCGGCGGGCTCGGCGAGGCGGTGCTGTGGGGTTCGGCGCTGAGCAATCTCGGCAGCGGCAGCAGCCGCGGATCGTCCTGGAGCAGTGGCGGCGGCAGCGACTGGGGCGGCGGAGGAGGCGGTGGCTTTTCCGGTGGCGGCGGTTCGTTCGGGGGCGGTGGCGCCTCGGGGAGTTGGTGATGGCGGCGCCCAAGCATCTGACGATCGAGGAACGCGACCGCGTCACCGCGGCGGTGACCGCGGCCGAAGCGGGTACCGATGGCGAGATCGTGACGATCGTCACCGAACGCTCCGATCCCTATCACGACGTTGCCTTGCACTATGCGATCGGCGCGATGCTGTTCGTGGCGGCGCTGGCCGCGATCAGCCCGGCGACGATCGAGGCCAAGATCGCCTGGTTCAGCAATGGCTGGAGCGGCGCGCCCGACCCGGCCAAGGGCTTCTTCGCCCTGATGCTGATCCAGGCTTTGGTCTTCCTGATCGTGCGTTACACGCTGGCCTGGACCCCGCTGCGCCTGACCCTCACGCCGCGCGCCACGCGCTCACGCCGGGTGCGGCGCCGCGCGGTGCAATATTTCAAGGTCGGCGCGGAGCGGCGCACCACCGCGCGGGTCGGCATCCTGCTCTATCTCTCGCTGGGCGAGCGCCAGGCCGAGATCGTCGCCGACGAGGCGATCCACAAGGCGGTGCCGCCGGAGCGCTGGGGCGATGCGATGGTCGCCCTGGTCGCCGAGGTCCGTCAGGGCCGCCCGGGCGAAGGCATGGCCGCGGCCGTGGCGGCGATCGGCCTGATCCTGGCGGAAAACTTCCCCAAGACGGAAGAGGACACCAACGAACTGCCCGATCGCCTGATCGAGCTGTGAACGACCATCACGCCCCGGAGGAAGTGGTCTGGGAAGGCCGCTTCATCGCCGCGAAGAAGCGCGGCAAGTGGGAATATGTCTCGCGCACCCGCGGCATCACCGCGGCGGTTATCGTGGCGATCGATGACGATGCGGTGATCCTGGTCGAGCAATATCGCGTCCCGCTCGGCAAATACTGCCTCGAACTGCCTGCGGGCCTGGTTGGCGATCATGACGAGGGCGAAAGCGTCGAGGTATCGGCCGCGCGGGAACTGGAGGAAGAAACCGGCTACCGCCCCGCACATATCGAGAGCCTGGGCTATTTCCACTCCTCGCCCGGCATGGTCAGCGAAGGCTTCACCCTGGTCCGCGCGACCGGGCTGACCCGGGTCGGAGACGGCGGCGGCGAAGGCGATGAGGACATCACCGTCCACCGCGTGGCGCTGGCCGAGCTAACCGCCTTCGTGACGGAGCGCCGCGCGGCCGGGATTGCGATCGATGTGAAGCTGCTGACCCTGTTGGGGCCGGCACTGCTGAGCTCAGGCGGCGTTGAAGTCGCGTTGTAGCGCAATCTGCTTGTCGATAATGTGGAACAGGGTGCAGGCGTGCCTGCCCTCGGAGTCGCGCCATTCGAGGATCGCCCATTCGCCGTCCTCGAACAGGTTCTCCGGCAGGCATTCGGTCGTCGTAGCGGCAGCAAAAGCGGCGCGGATCGCGTCGCGGCCGGTCAGCGGTTCAGGCGCCGCCTGATGGTTGACTGCGTCCTCGCGGTACAAGGCGGCGAGGGCGTCGGGGTCAGCCGCGTTGAACGCCGCAATCCAGCGCCGCACCACCGTTTTCGGGCTGGTCACCGGAAATTGTCGGCATAGGCTTGCAGCTTCAGCGTGCGGGTCGGCGCGGGGATGACGGTGAAGGCGAGGCCCTCGCGCTCGGCATAGGCTTGCGCTGCCTCGAGACTCGGGAAGGACAGGTACACCTGGTCGCGGGTGTCGCCGGAGCCCGCCCAGCCGGTCAGCGGGTCGGGGCGCTTGGCCTCGGCGGGGGCGAATTCGAGCACCCAGGCATCGGTCCGCGCGCGGCCGGACTGCATGGCGTTCTTGGGGCGTTGATAGATACGGGCGGTCGTCATGGCGTTCCCTTATCGTGATCCGTGGCGGCGCGCATCCGCATTTTTGGTGCGCAGTGTCGGATTCGCCGCCGCCGGGTCGTCCGGCCAGGGGTGGCGCGGGTAGCGGCCGCGCATCTCGCGCGCCACATCGGCCCAGCTGCCGGCCCAGAAGCCCGGCAGGTCGCGCGTCGTCTGGATCGGGCGTCCGGCGGGTGAGGTCAGGCTCAGCACCAGCGGCACGCGGCCACCGCCGACCATCGGGTGCGTGGCCAGGCCGAACAGCGCCTGGGGGCGAAGTTCGACACGGGGGCCTCCCTCGGCGGCATAGTCGATAGGGTGGCTGCTGCCGGCGGGGCTGTCGAAATGGCTCGGGGCGAGGCGGTCGATCGCGTTCATCCCCTCCCAGCCGATGATGTTGCGCAGCGCCTCGGCCAGCGCGCCGGGGTCGACCTGATCTAGGCGTCGCTTGCCGGCGAGCAGGGGGGCGAGCCACTGGTCGGCTTCAACGAGCAGCGCCGCATCGTCGAGGGCTACCGCCTGGCCACCATGTTCTGCCGCGAAACGGGCGCGGGCGCGGAGGCCTTGGCTGCTGTCGGGCCAGGGGAGCAGGTCGAGGCCGTGCTTGCGGGTTCCTTCGAGCAGGGCATTGGAGATGGCTTGAGGGTCGACGTTGCTGTCGGGGCCGCTCGATAGTTTGACTGCGCCGAGTCGGCGCTCGCGGGTTGCGGCGATGCCGCCGGTGGCGGGGTCGAAGGTGACGGTGCGGCGGGTTTCGATGCGGTCGGCGAAAAGGGTTTCGACGGTGCTGGCGTCGATCGCCACGGCCGAAAGGATGCGGGCGCCGGCGGCCATGCCCTGGGTTTCGGCCACGGCGAGCCACTCGGCGCGGGCGAGCGGGGAGGTTGGGTCGAGGCGGAAGCCTCGGCCGCCGGCTGAGGCCCAGGTTTCGCCGGATGCGTCGCGGCGGCGGGCGATGCGGTCGGGGAAGGCGAGGGCGATGGCGATGGCGATACCTTGCTCCCTCTCCCCTAAGGGGAGAGGGTTGGGGAGAGGGGTGGCCACAGGCGGCGTCGTTTGTGGCGGCCCCTCTCCCC
>NZ_JAQGLG010000232.1 GCF_028292965.1 Sphingomonas bacterium
GCCGGTGGCGGGGGCAGGTCGCGCACGCCGTCCTGCGCCTGCACCTCGTTATAGCCGTTGCCTGAGGTAGCCGAGACCAGCCGGCCGACCTTGACCCCGGTACCCGCGGCGATCGCCTCCGCCTTGCGGTGCGCATCGTCGAGCGCGGCGGCGATGGCGCGGCGCTGCGCCGCGCCGGGATCGGCCAGCGCGAAGCCGCCGAGACTGGGATTGCTCGCCCCCTCGTGACCAAGCAGCCCGACGATCGTGCCGGCCTGTTTCGGCAGGGTGGTGCGCACGCTGACCGACAGTTCGGCGACATAGCCGATGATCGCGCAGGCCCCGGTCGACAGCGTCGGCGCGCCATAACCGGGCTGGCACTCGCGGCTGCGCACCTCGCGCACCGAGACCTGGCTGGCGCGCGCCTCGATCTGGCGGAACAGCGCGAGGCCGGCGTCGATCTTCACGCGACGCGCCACCATCTACGCCACGGCGGCATCGCTGGTCGCCCCTTCGCCACGCACCGTATAACCGATCGTGGCGAGGTCGGGCGGGGTGAACACTTGCCCGCTGCCGCCGACCGTGATGCGCGGCGGCGCGTCGCCGGGCGCGGCGAAGGCGGGCGTCGCCGTAGCGAGCAGAAAAATCGCGAATCCAGTGGCGTGGCGCATCCTGATTCCCCTTATGGCCGAGGCCGGATGCTAGGTCCGCCCCGCCCCGCTGACAATCGCGACAATATCCGCCGCGGCGGCCCTTCCCGCCGTTACGCGACCCAGGCGGCTATGCGGCTTGCCCGCTCCCAAGGGGAGGGAAGATGAAGGGCAGGATCATGCCACACACTCCATACCCCTTGCCCCACGCGCCCCGCATCGCGCATGGCGATGCGATATGACGTTTCAGGTGGATATGGGTGTCGACGGCGCCGGCAAGGCGGTGTGCGTCGATCTGGAGGAGCTGCTTGCCACGCGGTTGCTCGTCCAGGGCAATTCGGGGTCGGGAAAGTCGCATCTGCTGCGCCGCCTGCTCGAACGCAGCGCCGACCATGTGCAGCAGATCGTGATCGACCCGGAAGGCGATTTCGTCACTTTGGCCGGGCCGCACGGCCATGTCGCGATCGAGGCGGTCGATTATGCCGCCGGCGAGATATCGCGCTTCGCCGCGCGTTGCCGCGAGCATCGTACCTCGGTGGTGCTGAGCCTGGAGGGGCTGGAGATGGAGGGGCAGATGCGCTGCGCCGCCTCGTTCCTGTCGGGCCTGTTCGATGCGCCGCGCGAGCATTGGTTTCCCGCGCTGGTGGTGGTCGACGAGGCGCAGATCTTCGCGCCGGCGGCGGGTGCGGAGATCAGCGAGGAGGTGCGCCGCGCCTCGCTCGGCGCGATGACCAATCTGATGTCGCGCGGGCGCAAGCGCGGCCTTGCCGGGATCATCGCCACCCAGCGACTCGCCAAGCTGTCGAAGAACGTCGCCGCCGAGGCGAGCAACTTCCTGATGGGCCGCACCTTTCTCGACATCGACATGGCGCGCGCCGCCGATTTGCTCGGCATGGAGCGGCGCCAGGCGGAATCGATCCGTGATCTCGCGCGCGGCAGTTTCCTCGGTCTCGGCCCGGCGATCTCGCGCCGGCCGATCACGGTGCGGATCGGACCGGTCGAGACCTCGGCGCGCAGTTCGAGCCCCACCCTCGTGCCGCTGCCCAGTGCGCCGGCCGAGGACATGCGCCAATTCCTGCTCGCCGGGCTGGAGGAGCCGTTGCCTCCGCCGCCGCCTACCCCGGTCCACCGCCCGCCGCCCGCCGCGCAATTGCTGCGCGATCTCGCCGCGACGCCGATGGTCGAGGCGGAAGAGGTGGAGGTCGATACCGACGCGCTGGCCGCAAAGGTGGCCGAGGTGCTGCGCGATATCGTCGCCGACGACGACAGCACGACGCGCCCGGCGGCGGTGCTGTTCCAGGATTTCGGCGTGCGTTGCCGCATGGCCGGCGTGAAGCGCCCGCCGCTCGATGCTTCCGCCTTTGCGCGCCGGCTGGCGGCGGCGCGGGCGGGCATCTTCGACGGGCTGGAGGGCGAATGGGCACCGGCGATCGAGGCGGCGCAGAGCCTGCCCGACGATCTGCTCGGCGTGTTCCTGCTCATCGCCCGCGCCGCGCGCGAGGGCCTGCCCTGCCCCGACGACGAGGAGATCGCTCGCACCTATGGCACCAGCTCGCTCGGCCGCGCGCGGCGCGTGGTGGGTTATATGGAGGCGCGCGACATCATCGTCACGCGGACCGATCTGTCGGGGCGGCGCTCGATCACGCTGCCGGGGCTGGGGTGGACGACGGCGGTGAGTGGGTGACGAGGGCCGCCATTTGGAAGAACCGGACGTTCACAATCGAGGTTGCCCCCGGTTCCAGCTTCTTGCCCTAACGATCAATAATAGGGCCAGCGACGTGTTGCGGGACATTCCGGTGAATTGTTCGCCATTCCGTTATCGGCGTCGCACGGGTTCTTGTCGGTGAAGATATGCCCAACCAAGGCCAATATTTTCGGATCGACGCCCGCAGGCGCCTTGACGGTCCCATATTGCGCGGTTCGGATCCTCCAGACCTCCCTGAAGCCATCCTGAGCGGGTTCCAGCACGACAAACTCCACATCGATATTGAACCCGTTCACATTTTGATAGACGACATATTGCTCGCCCACGCGCCGCGCCCAGATAAGTTGGCTATCGCGGCCGCTTAACCAGACTCCGCACGTATCGCCGCAATTGTCCCAATCCTCTCCCGGGTCAGCAATGCAGCGCCTGAAAGTACCCTGGGCACATATCGCCTCGATCATGCCCATGGGCAGGCTCGCGCCCTTGCGCATGACAGGACCGTAATAGCTTTTGTGATCGTCCTTGATGGGCTCGGTTGGCGGCGTGCAGCCAGTTACGAGCCAAAGGACCACAATAAGGGCGCTCAGGGTCTTCGGCACGACCAGAGCAGAGCATGGCGCATCGAGCAGTGCAATGCTCCCTATCCTGCCGCGCGCGCGCCGTTAGCGCTGTTCCTGATCGGGTTCCTGACGACCTGACGCGCCAGGCGCACGGCATCTCCCGCGTCGGTTTTCGTTCCCGCTATCGGCAATCGGGCGCGGCGCGCACCCGCGCCGTCATCTCCCACTATCATTATCTACCACCGGTCGGGGCTTGCGGCAAGCCGGGGGTCCTGCGCCATGAACGCTGCCCTCGATTCGCATCACGAGAGGGAGCAGCCCATGACCGACACCGTCATCGACCCCATGACGATCCGGCAATTCTACCACGGCACCCGCGCCGACCTGCAAACCGGCGACCTGATCGCCGCAGGCTACGCCTCCAATTACGGCGCGCGTAAGCAGGCGCCCTGGGTCTATCTCACCGGCACGATGGACGCGGCGATCTGGGGCGCCGAGCTGGCCGTCGGCGAGGGGCGCGAGCGAATCTACATCGTCGCGCCGACCGGTGAGATCGTCGACGACCCCAACCTCACCGACCGCAAATTCCCCGGCAACCCGACCCTTTCCTATCGCTCGCGCGCGCCGCTCCGCGTCACCGGCGAGGTCGCGGAATGGGAAGGGCACAGCGCCGAGCGGCTGCAGCAGATGAAGGACTTTCTCGCACGCCTGAAGGCGGAAGGCGTGGAGGCGATCGACTGATCGCGGAACAGGCTCAACCGGAGGCGCCGTCGTCAGAACCGCACGTTCAACACCAGCGGGATCGCGTGGTTCACGACATTGCCCGACACGCGCCACAGGCGCTGGTTGAGATAACCGAATTCCACATCGGCGCGCTTCGACACCCGCACCGAAACGCCGGCAAAGGAGCGTAGTTGCTCAAAGGTCCGCCCGGTCGCGGCGGTATGGTTGAGCGCGACGAACGGCTCCGCCCACAGCACCGCCGCGACCCGGCTGTGCCCGATCGGCAGCATCGCCCGGGCCTGCGCGCGCACGCGCCAGGCGGTGCGGTCGTTACCGGTGATGAAGCGCTGCTCCAGCCGCGTGCGCGCGCTGAATTCGAGCGGCCCGACGCGGCCCGGGCGCCAGTTGAGCTGCTCGACCATCTGGTCCTCGATGCCGTCGCGGCGGCCGTCATTATAACTCACGACATGAACATAGCCGGCCCATAAAGTGACGTGCTCGTCGATCGCGCGACCGATCTGGAAACGCGCCTCGACCTGCGACGGGCGCGTCCTTTCGTCGTCGGAGACCCGCCCGACGATCTCGACCGAGCCGAGCCATTTGCCGCCGATCGGCGCGCTGACATAGACGCTCGGCCAGGGCTGGACCGGATCGGCACCGGCGGGCACGGCGAACAGCGCACCGGCGACAGCAAGAGGCAAAGCGATGCGCACGCGCGCCGCCTAGCGAATGTTACACTTTCATGACAGCCGGATTCGCGGCCGGTGCGACGATTTTATCCGACGCGGTAACCCAGCGCGGTGAACTCGTGGTCGAACCACCAATAACCGGCCCCGCCGGCGGCGAGCACGATCGCCATCAGCACCCAGCCGGCCAGCGTGAAGCGCTTGGTCTCGGCATTGCGATAGGGCCATTTCGCCCCGCCGATGATGAAGAAGATGCCGAACACCAGGCATGCCGGCACGAACACGAAGGTTCGCACGTCATATTTCACTTCGGGCGCATGGGCCTGGGCCAGCTGGAGCGGCTTCATGATGAAGAACCAGCCAAAGCCGACCGCCGCCGCGATCACCAGCACGCCGCCCAGCCGATATTTGAGATCCTGCCCCATGGTTTTCCCCCTGTTTGCCCGGGCGAAGTGTCGGCGATGTCCGGCGGCTTGGCAAGATGGGCGCATACGCTGTCCACAGGCGCCGTCCGACAGCGGCGATGGCACGGCCGGGCGGATGACACATCATCCACCCGGCCGGCCGATTTGCCTTGGCACCACCTTAGGCGAACCCGGGTCGTCTCGGTCGGTCCGCATGCTCTAGCCGAGGGATTCGCGGAAAGATTCTCCGGAAAAATACGGGGGCGTGCCGGAATGATCCGCCCTTTGCCCTCTCCCCTTGGGAGAGGGAAGGGGCCCGCGCCGAAGGCGTGGGAAGGGTAAGCGCCGGCGGCGATGTTTCGATCCCGTCGACCCTCACCCTTCCGCCGCTGCGCGGCTCCCTCCCTCTCCCAACGGGAGAGGGAATCAAGAGCCCGCGCGCCGCCGCCACAGGTTGAGGATATGGTCCCCGTCACTGCCGCCATAGGGGATCAGATTGGCCAGGCCGAGGCCGCCCGACAGCACGGCGAAGGCGAACAGGATGATCGGCAGGGTCGGCGGGCCCGAATGGATGTCCGGCCGTTTGGCCAGCCAGGCGCGGACCTCCTCGTCGCTCGGCAGGCCGTCGGCGCGCGATGCGACCGTCGCCGCGACAACGGGCGCGTGCGCCGCCGCTCGGGAAGAATCGAACAACGGCGCCATCGTCCCCGCCAACACCGCCAGCACCAGATTGGCGAGCGGCCCGGCGGCGGCGATGATGGCGTGCTTGCGGCGCGCGTCGATACGGTCGAGCGAGTAGCTGACATAGCCGCCGAGATCGCCGCGATGATGCGCGCCGCGCTTGATCAGCTCGATCCGGCGCGGCCGGAAACGCAGACGGAAAGGAAAGGCGATAATGGCATGGACGCGCGCGCCGGCCAGATGCGCCGCGGCGGCATGGGCGAGCTCGTGGAACAGGATCGCGACGAAACCCAGCGTGAGGACGATCACGATGCTGGTCAGCGTTCCGCCGCGTGCATGCAGCGCGTCGAGCGTGCCGTAGACGCCGATGCTGGTCAGCAGCATCAGCATCAGCGCGACGATGCGCAGGCCGAAGGTCATGCCCGCGGCATGGCGATGCGACGCGTCACGACCCCGGCAGCGCCCACCGCACCGGCAGCACATAATGCGAGGCCATCGCATTGCCGTCCTTGTCGCGCGCCGGAACGAGATGCACCTGTTCGCGGATGATGCGACATGTTCCGTCGTCGAGTGGCTTGTTGCCGCTGCTCACCACCACGGTGCACGATGTGACGCCGCCGCGCTTGTCGACGCCGACGACCGAGGTGACGCGGCCCTGCGCATGCGCGGCGACCGCGGCGGGCGGATAGGCGGTGACGCCGAAGAAGCGCGCCGGATTGCCCGTGACATGCACCGCTTCCCGCTGGCGCTCGGTGGGATCGATGCCCCAGCTCTTGAGCAGATCGTCCTGGCATTTCGACAGCGCCGCCAGCGCGCCGGCGATACCAGGCACCGCAACAGTGTGGCCTTCCTTATCGAGGCGGATGTCGATCGCGCCCGCCTTGTCGACGCCGTCGAGCGCGGCCTCCTCGAAGAACGCCGTCGCGACATTTCCCGCCGACCCGGAGAGCGGAGGCCGCCAATAGGTACCGGTGACGGGATGACCGTCGGGCAGCAGCGTGATCGCCGCCACGCCCCGCTCGGACGTTGCCTTGCCCGGCGTGATCAGGATGACCTCGCGCCGCATGTTGGTCGGCGAGATTCGCAGGCCGAAGGTCACCTTGTCGTCGCCGCTGCCATAGTCGCGCGACAGCACGCACATGCTGTCGGCATATTCGACCTGCCATTTGTTGGTCGGGGCAAGCGCGGCGGGGTCCGTCATGGCGGCGAGCAGGAGCAGCGGGAGCATCATGCGGCGATGTCTGACACAGGCCGTGCCGCAAAAAAAGTGTTTAGCGACTGGAACCTGGCCGGGGTTCATGCGTATGTGCCTGCGCTAACCGACTTCAGGCTCACACCTAGGACGGGGTAGAAACCAGGCCGGCTACGGACAGCATCCTGCCGGTCTGGTTTTTCCCGCCCGGGTCGGTTGGCACCCATCTCCTTTTCCGCCTGAACGACCCGTCCGCGATGAATGGCGGCTGCATGGTCCGTTCCGGCCCAATTCACCCGCGCACCGCCATAACCGACGACAAGCTGACACGAACCCGCGCCATCCGGCGCGGTCGTGCCCGGCCATGAGGAGCAGTGACATGACGACCATCTTTACCAAGGCGAGCCTGGCACTCGCCCTCGGCGCCACCGCGCTGACCGTCGCGGCGCCCGCCGAGGCACAGCGTTACGGCCATCGCGGGCATGGCGATGGCGGCACGGCAATCATCGCCGGCATCGCCGGTCTGGCGATCGGCGCCGCGATCGTGTCGAGTTCGCAGCACCGCGACGAGCGCCGTTATGATGACCGCTATAACGGCCGCTACGAGCAGCCCCAGGGCTATTATGACGACGGCAACGGCTATCGCGACGACCAGTATCGCGAGCGCGGCTATCGCGAAGATTATCGCGACGGGCGCTGCCATGTCGAAAGCCGCTGGGACGGCTATGCCCGCGAGCGGGTGCAGGTGCGCATCTGCCGCTGATACGCGCAAAATGCGGCGCGTCGGTGCAAACCGGCGCGCCGACTCTTTACGTGGCCAGCCAATAGATTAGAGTGAAAAGCACGCGGGCCCGATGCGTCGGGCGCGTGGAGGGGAAGATCGTTCGATGGCGCCGGAAAACCATGCGGGGGACCCGCGCGATTCAGGCTTTTCCTGGGGCCTGTTGTTCAGCCTGATGGCCATTGCCGCGATGCTGCTGGTGGCGGCACGGCTCTATATGGATCTCTATCGCTGAGCGGATAAACGTCCGCGCGTCACGACGCGATTCAAGACGCCGGCGGATTGTGGCAGGCAAGAGCGGACGGCGCGCTTTGGCGTCTCGTCCGGCTCTTTCTCAGCGTCAATGATGACGGCGACCGGCACCGACCGCGCCGGCCGAATGGCGCCTGCTCAAGACAGACTGCACAAGACAGGCCACATAAGACAGGGGCGACCGGTCGCGAGACCGGCCGCCCTTCGTTCAGTTCAGGTCAGGCCCGGGCCTTACCAGCACTGGCGGATACGGCGGTGGTGGCGCCACACGGTACGGCAATGCTGGCGGCCATGGCCCCAGCTGCGGCGGTCGTGGCGCTCATACTGGCGCACGTCGCGACGGACATGCGTGGCACGATCCTGGCCCATGTCGTTGTGGCGCATCTGGTCGTCATGGCGCACCTGGTCGTCATGGCGCATGCCCTGATCGGCCGGGGGGCGGTGGTCCTGCGCGCTCGCCGCGCTGCTCAGGCCCAGCGTGCCGGCGGCAAAAGCCAGCGCCATCGTGATTGTCGTGAGTTTCATATCGCTCTCCTCATCCTGTCGATGGGAGGGCAAACGCACGCGCGGCGATAACGGGCCCGTAACGGCCAGAGAATTATCGGGTGCCGGCCAGCGCGACGATATGATCGAACACCGCCGGGTAGAGCGGGCGGAAGAAGCGGCAGCCATAATGGCGGTCGCGTTCCCAGGCGACGATCGCCTCGAGCGCCGAGAGGCTGGGGATGGCCAGCCACACGGTCGCGCCGACCTGCAGCCGATAGACCGTCTTGATCTGGAAGCCGGTTTCCGAAAGGTCGGTGACGTCGACCATCAGCCGGTCGCTGCCCGGCGGGCGCAGCTGCGCGCGGATCGACACCGGCTTGCGCATCGCGCGGCGCTCTTCCAGCGCTTTGGCGGCGGCAAATTCATCGGGCGACGGCACGAACATGGTAAAGCGGATAGCGGATTCGGGTTAAGGATTTGCCAAGCCCAACGCGGCGATTGACGCGACGCACGGCGCGTGCGGAAACGTCGCGATGCGCGCCTGCCTGTTCATCGTCCTGCTGCTCACGCTGTGCGCCTGCGATACGCGCACCCCGCCGGCCGCGCCGCCGCGGCTGATCCTGTGGGCATGGGAACGGCCCGAGGATTTGCGCTTCGTGCGGCCCCCGACCGAGGTCGCCTATCAGGCCGGCTTCGTTTTGATCGACGGCGACAGCGTCGAAGCGCGCGGGCGGCATTTCCCGCTACGCGTCTCGGCACCGCCATCGACCGTGCTGGTCCATGTCCAGATCGGTCATGCCCGGCCGCTTGCCTGGTCGCCCGAACTGCGCGCGCGGGTCAGCGCGGCGGTGCTCCATTTCGCGCGCGAAAGCGCCGCACGGCGCGTGCAGATCGACTTCGAAGTGCGGCAATCCGAACGCCAGGCACTGCTCGAGGTACTGGCCGATGTCCGCCGCGGATTGCGCCCCGGCACGGTCCTGTCGATGACCGCGCTCGCCTCCTGGTGCATGGATGAGGATTGGCTCGCCCAGGCCCCGGTCGACGAAATCGTGCCGATGCTGTTCCGCATGCAAAAAGGCGGCGATTCCATCACGAAACGGCTGGCGGACGGCGGCAATTTCCGCAATCCTGCATGCCGCGCCGCGCTTGCGATCTCGACCGATTCCTCGATCCCTCGCGCACCGCCCGGGCGGCGCATCTACCTGTTCAATCCGCGCAGCTGGGACGCATCGGCCTTCCAGCGGGCGCAGCGCGCAGTGGAGGCGTGGCGATGAGGCGAAGTGCGGCGATGTTGCTGGCGGTGGCGCTCATCGGCATCGGCATCACCGCGGCGCGCGGATCGGGCGGGCCGGACGGCCCGATGCTGCGTTATATCGACAGCCATGGCGGCACGCCGAGCGAGCGCGCACGGCTCTATGCCGGTCGGCTCGGGGTGATCCAGGCGAGTTCGCCCAAGCCCTTGCTTTATCTGCAATGGCGCTTGCTGAACCACCTGCGTGTCGGCCCGGAGGCGGGCGCGGCGCTGTCAGGGGATTGCTGCGATACACCGGTCAGCAGCGGGCCGACCGACGGCGTGTTCGGCTGGGTCGCTGCGGTGCGCCGCGTGCCGAACGCGCCGTTCGTCTCGGACTATCTTTCGACCGAACGCCCAGGCCCCCATTACACCACCATCCCCAATTGCTTCCGCGACGCCTTCGACACCGCGACCGCCACGCTGAACGACCGGGCCAGGCGGTTCGGCCTGCGCTCCGCTGCCCTGCTCGCCTGGGTCCGCACGCAGAGCGCGGTGTTCGACGCCTGCGGCGATGCCCGGGCGGCGCTGCCGCCGGCGATACCCGGCGCCCCGGCCTGGCTCAGCGCCGACCGCGCCTATCAGGAGGCGGCGTTCGCGCTTTACAATGGCCGCAACCTCGACGCCGCCAACCGCTTCGCCGCGATCGCGCGCGATGGCTCCTCGCCATGGCGGTCCAGGGCGCTTTACCTGCGCGTACGCGCAATCCGGCGTGACGCGCTGAGCCATCCCGATGCTGCTTCCTTCGCCCGGGCCCGCGTCGCGATCCGCGAACTGGCCGCCACGCCGCCCGGCACCTATGGGCGCAGCGAGATCTACCGCATGCGCCGCAGCCTGGCCTATCGCGACCATCCCGACGCGCTGCTGGGGGTGCTCGACCGCGAGCTCAACCAGGCCGCACCATACCCCGACATCGCGGTCAGCCTGCGCGATTATCTCAGCCTCAGCCCGCGCCGCACGCCGCGCCCCGACATCGCCGACTGGCTCGATACGATGAAGGCCTATGACCAGAAAGCGGCGCTCGCCCATGCACGGGCACGCTGGGCCGCGACGAGGAAACTGCCTTGGCTGGTCGCGACGCTGAGCCTTGTGCCGACCGAAGACCCAGGCGCCGCCGGTCTCGCCGCCGACGCCGCGCGCGTGCCCGCCACCAGCCCGGCCTGGCTCACCGCGCAATATCACCAGATGCGCCTGACCTTGGCCACGGCGGACCCGGCGGCGATCCGCCGACGCACCGACGCGATCCTGGCGCGCGACCTTTCGCGCTCCGATCGCAACATCTTCCTGTCGTTGCGCACCCAAGTCGCGACCAGTCTTGGCGATGTGCTGCGGCTGGCGTTGCGCGAGCCTTATTGCCTGACGGACGAGGAGCATTGCGCGCACCCGGGCTGGGCGGAAGAGAATGGCAGCTTCGCCGCGAGCACGCGGCGCGGCCGGGCGATCGGCCTCGCGCCCGACGCGCGCCTGATCCTCGACCGCTTGCCGCTCCCAGAGCGCATGGCGGCGGGGCGCGACCGGCGCCTGCCCACCGCGATCCGTCTCGACCTGGAGCTGACCAACTATGCCCGCGCGGTGCATCTGCAGGACGATGCGGCGATCGACGCCATGGCCGGAGACCTCGCCGTGCTGATGCCGGCGATGCGGCAGGACTGGCGCGCCATAACGGCGCAGCGCCAGGGCGAGGACAAACGCTTCGCCGAGTTCTTCGTGCTGGCCAAGATCCCCGGCGTGGCGACCGATCTGAACGACTTCTACACCCGGCCGACCGGCAGCGTGCGGCAATATCACGGGATCTGGTGGGACTGGGCGATCCTGCCGCGTGGCAAGGATGCCGGCGTGGTCGATCCTGCCTGGCCGGGGGGCTATAACCAATGGACCTACTCGGTCAGCGGCAAGCAGGATGACAGCGGTATGGCCGATCTCACCTGCTTTGGCCTGTGCGGCGCGGGGGCCGCCCCCTTTCATCTCCCCCGCTTCGTCGCCGAACGGACGGCACGGGCCGCGACCGAGCGGCGCTCCTTCGTCATCTATGGAGACAATCAGGGACCGACCAAATTTCCGCCCGGCACCGTGTCCGCCTGGGAAGAAGTGCTGCACCACGCCGCCGCGCATCCGCGCGACCCGCGATCACCCGAGGCGCTCTACTGGCTGATCCGCATCTCGCGCTGGGGCCGCAGTCATGACCGGCTCGGCTATCGCGCCTTCGTCCTGCTGCACAAGCGATATGCCGGTTCGGCTTGGGTCAGGCGCACGCCTTATTATTTCGACTAGATGGTGAACTTATGAACAGGGCGGTCGGGACGAGCCCATTTGTGGACCTTCCCCCCGGCCGATGCGCGCTAATATGCTGCGATGGAAGATGCAGGATCGCTTGATTATTTTCGCGGCCGTTGGCCCGAAGGGTCGATACCGGAAGGTAAACCGGAGTGAGTCCTGTACGAGATCAGTCGTCAATTGGACGCGGTGCTCAGGGCGGTAGATCTCTATTCCGATGGGAGAGTTACGCGGAATAGCATCGAGATCGAGCAGCGGCACGGTAATACATGCCCGTCGCTCATCGATTGCTCATTGGGCGAAGGGTTCGCCGACGCGGATTTGATCGCGATGAGTTTTTGAACGACAGTGGGATCGAGGAACTGACGAACCATTCTGGTTTGTCCGCTGATCACCAATCCGGGCGTTCTTGCGGGTTCATGACGTGGGGGCGCACTCGCCATCGCGATTCAATTTCAGCAAGAACAGGCGCAACGCGCCGCAGTCCCTTCGGTCGATACCGACCGGGCGCCGCTCTTTCGCAAGGTGAAACAAGGGCCCGTCCGCACCTGTCGGTGACGCGACATTGCGTCAGTGCGAGAAGACCGAGTCGTGAACGGCGCCGCCGGTGGCCGAGAAGGAATGGCGCACGATCTGCCAGGTGTTCTTGGTCACATTGCCATGGTTGAACGCGGCATCGGCGCTCATCAGCACGGCGATCGAGATGAACAGGGCTTTCACGCCGCCATTGTGCATGCGCCG
Source organism: Sphingomonas bacterium (assembly GCF_028292965.1). Taxonomy (GTDB): domain Bacteria; phylum Pseudomonadota; class Alphaproteobacteria; order Sphingomonadales; family Sphingomonadaceae; genus Sphingomonas. The sequence goes on from NZ_JAQGLG010000232.1 coordinate 12,406, forward strand.
CCTTAACGAATCGTTTCGGTGGCGGCGCAACATGACGTGCCCACTATAAGTGAAGTGGCCACTTGACTATCTGCACAGCTGCATTATTGAAGTCATAGCTTCACTATCAGGAAAGACGCCATGCCCGAATCCAATGTCGCCCATGCCAGCTTCTCGCTCCACCGGCTGTTGCCCGCGCCGCCGGCGCGCGTGTTCGCGGCGTTCGCCGACCCCGACATCAAGCGCCGCTGGTTTGCCGAGAGCGCGCAGCATGACGTGGTCGAATTCACCAGCGACCTACGCGAAGGCGCGGTCGAGCGGCTGCGTTACCGCTTCCGCGAAGGTGGGCCGTTTGCCGG
>NZ_JAQGLG010000239.1 GCF_028292965.1 Sphingomonas bacterium
GTTGCAGGCGCAGTTCAAGCCGCCTCCCGCCAATGCCGTCACGCTCAAGGCGATCGGTAACCAATGGTACTGGACCTACGAATATCCCGGCAATGGCGGGATCGAACTGACGTCCAACATGCTCAAGGAAAAGGGCGACGTCACTGGTAAGGAAGTGGCGCGCACCGATGCCGACGGCCCGCGCCTGCTCGCCACCGACCAGCGCGTCGTGCTCCCGGTGGGCGTGCCGATCCGCCTGATCACCACCTCGAACGACGTCATCCACAGCTGGTCGATTCCGGCCTTCTGGGTCAAGCTCGACGCGGTCCCCGGCCGTCTGAACGAGACCAGCTTCACGATCGAGAAGGAAGGCGTCTATTTCGGCGTCTGCTCGGAACTGTGCGGCGCGCGCCACGCTTATATGCCGATCACCGTCGAGGCGGTGTCGCCGGCGGTGTTCGCCGCCTGGGTCAAGGCCAAGGGCGGCACCATGCCGGGGGCCGTGCCTGCCGCCGCGCCGGGCAACCTGGCGCCGCCGCTGGTCGGCGACAATGGGGCGGCTGCGGCCAATATCGCCGGCCCGGTCGAGAACGCGACCGCCGACGCCCCCGTGACCAATCGGCCTGCGACCGCCAACCCGGCCGGCGCCGGCAACACCGGACAGTAAGATCATGACCGACACCGCCATTTCATCACACGCCTTCGAGGCGCATCACGGCGACGCGCATCATCACGATGCCGATCACAAGCCGAACTTCTTTGCGCGTTGGTTCATGTCGACCAACCACAAGGACATCGGCACGCTGTACCTGATCTTCGCGATTTTCGCGGGCATCGTCGGCGGCGCGATCTCGGGGCTGATGCGCGCCGAACTGGCGCATCCGCACATCCAGTATCTCGGCACCTGGTATTCGATGCTCCATGGCGGCGTCGCGGGCACGCCCGACGAGGCCAACCATCTGTGGAACGTGCTGATCACCGCGCACGGCCTGATCATGGTGTTCTTCATGGTCATGCCGGCGATGATCGGCGGCTTCGGCAACTGGTTCGTGCCGCTGATGATCGGCGCGCCGGACATGGCGTTCCCGCGGATGAACAACATCTCGTTCTGGCTGCTCATTCCGTCGATGATCCTGCTCTTCTCCTCGCCCTTCTTCGGCGGCGCGGGCAATGGCTGGACGCTCTATGCGCCGCTCTCGACCTATGGCGAGCCGGGGCCATCGACCGACATGGCGATCCTCGCGCTGCACCTTGCCGGTGCCTCGTCGATCCTCGGCGCGGTCAACTTCATCACCACCATCTTCAACATGCGCGCGCCGGGCATGACGCTGCACAAGATGCCGCTGTTCGTGTGGTCGGTGCTGGTCACCGCCTTCCTGCTGCTGCTCGCGCTGCCGGTTCTGGCCGCTGCCATCACCATGCTGCTGACCGATCGCAATTTCGGCACCACCTTCTTCGATCCACGCGGCGGCGGCGACCCGATCCTGTACCAGCATCTGTTCTGGTTCTTCGGTCACCCCGAGGTGTACATCATGATCCTGCCGGGCTTCGGCATGGTCAGCCAGGTCATCGCGACCTTCTCCAAAAAGCCGGTGTTCGGTTATCTCGGCATGGCCTATGCCATGGTCGCAATCGGCGTGGTCGGCTTCGTCGTGTGGGCGCACCACATGTTCACCACCGGCCTCAGCGTGAATACTAAGATGTACTTCACCGCCGCGACGATGGTCATCGCGGTGCCGACCGGCATCAAAATCTTCTCGTGGATCGCGACGATGTGGGGCGGCTCATTGAGCTTCAAGACCCCGATGGTCTGGGCTTTGGGCTTCATCTTCATGTTCACGGTCGGCGGCGTAACCGGCGTCGTGCTCGCCAATGGCGGCGTCGACGACAATATGCAGGACACCTATTACGTCGTCGCGCACTTCCATTACGTGCTGTCGCTCGGCGCGGTGTTCAGCCTGTTCGCCGGCTTCTACTACTGGTTCCCGAAAATGTCGGGCCGGATGTACAACGAGGCGCTCGGCCAGCTGCACTTCTGGATCTTCTTCATCGGCGTGAACGTGATGTTCTTCCCGATGCACTTCCTCGGGTTGCAGGCGATGCAGCGCCGCGTGCCGGATTATGCCGATGCGCTGGCCAAGTGGAACGGCGTCGCCACGATCGGCTACATGATCATGGCCGTCGGCATGGCGTTCTTCTTCGTCAACCTGTTCTGGTCGCTGTTCGCGGGCAAGAAGGCCGGCGACAATCCCTGGGGTGAAGGCGCGACGACGCTCGAATGGACGCTGTCGAGCCCGCCGCCCTATCACCAGTTCGAGACCCTCCCGCGTATAGACTGACGGCCGGAGCCGCCCGCGGCGGCAGGAAGAACGACATGACGACGACGACCGCCGATCGCACCCTGATGGTGCCGGCCGACTGGCGTGATTTCCTGGCGCTGACCAAGCCCCGGGTGATGACGCTCGTCGTGTTCACCGCGCTCTGCGGCATGCTGGCGGCGCCGGGTCATGTCGATCCGGTGATCGGCTTCAGCGCGATCCTGTGCATCGCGCTGGCGGCGGGCTCGGCGGCGGCGCTCAACCAATGGTACGAGGCCGATACGGATGCGCTGATGAAGCGTACCCGCAACCGGCCGCTGCCGGCCGGCCGGATGGATCGCCAGTCGGCGCTGCATTTCGGCGTCGGGCTGGGGACCTTTTCGGTCATCTTCATGGGGTTGTTCGTCAACCTCGTCTCGGCCGTGGTGCTCGCCGTCTCGATCCTGTTCTACGTGATCGTCTACACCGCCTGGCTCAAGCCGCGCACACCGCAGAACATCGTCATCGGCGGTGCCGCCGGCGCTTTTCCGCCGCTGATCGGCTGGGCCGCCGCGACCGGCCATATCGGCCCGATGGCGATCCTGCTGTTCGCGATCATCTTCCTGTGGACCCCACCGCATTTCTGGGCGCTCGCGCTGTTCGTGAAGACCGATTACGCCGCCGCCGGCATTCCGATGCTGCCGGTCGTCGCCGGTGAGCGCGTCACGCGCCAGCAGATCGGGCTCTACACCATCCCGATGGCCGCCGCCGTCATCGCGCCCTGGCCGCTCGGTTATGCCGGTGCCATCTATGGCGTCTCGGCGACGATCCTGACGCTGGTGTTCGCGCTGTTCGCCGCGCAGGTGACCTTCCGCACCGCGACGCCCGATGGCGACGCGATGCTGCCGGAAAAACGCCTGTTCAAATATTCGATCCTCTATCAGTTCATCCTGTTCGGCGTGCTGGTGCTCGATCGCTGGATCGCCGCATGACGCCCGACGATCAGGAACTGATCCGCCAGCGCCAGAAGAGCCGCGCGATCGTGATGGCGCTGTTGCTCGGCGCGATGGTCGTGCTGATCTTCGCGGTCTCCTGGGCCAAGATCAAGGCGGGCCACCATTGATGAACCGCACGCTGCGTACCGCGATGCTCGCCGTGTTCGGCGTGTGCTTCATGACCGGCCTCGCCTGGGCGAGCGTGCCGCTCTACCGGCTGATCTGCACCGCGACGGGCCTCAACGGCACGACCAATCGCGGCCTCAAGGCGCCGGGCGCGACCAGTCACCGCATCCGCATCCAGTTCGACACCAATGTCGACCCCAAGCTGCCATGGAAGTTCGTGCCCGAGACGCCGGCCGACACGGTCGATATCGGCGGGCGCGACATGGCCTTCTTCACCGCCACCAACCATAGCGACCATGCCATCACCGGCACGGCGACCTACAACGTCACCCCGGCCCAGGCGGGTAAATATTTCACCAAGATCCAGTGCTTCTGTTTCACCCAGCAGACGCTGAAACCGGGTGAGACCGCGCGCATGCCGGTGATCTTCTTCGTCGATCCCAAGATCATCGACGATCCCGACGCCAACGATATCCAGACGATCACGCTCAGCTACACGTTTTACCCGGTAGATTCCGGCAAAGCGGCGAGCTAGAGCGAGACCAGCAGACCAACAGGAAGCACGACCATGGCCGGCGCCAAGAACCACGATTACCACATCCTCGCCCCGGATATCTGGCCGATTATCGGCGCGTTCTCCGCGCTGACCATGGCGATCGGCGGCATCATGTGGATGCATGGTGGCCATGTCGGCCATCCCAATGGCGGTGGCATCGTCTTCTTCATCGGCGTGGCGGCGGTGCTGACCACCATGCTGAGCTGGTGGACCAATGTGATCCGCGAGGCGCATGCCGGCGATCATACCCCGGTCGTGCAGCTCCACCTGCGCTACGGCATGATCCTGTTCATCGCGTCGGAGGTGATGTTCTTCGTCGGCTGGTTCTGGGCGTTCTTCGACTTCTCGCTGTTCCCCGCCAACATCACCTATGATGCGGCGACGCAAACGGTGAACCTGATCACCGACAGTGCGACCGCGGTCGGGCAATGGCCGCCCAAGGGTCTGGAAGTGCTCAACGCCTGGGGCTTCCCGCTGCTCAACACGCTGATCCTGCTGACCTCGGGCACCACGGTGACCTGGGCGCATCACGCGCTGATCCACGGCGAGCGTGGCGGCGAAAAGACCGGCCTGTGGGGCCTGATCGGCGTCGGCAATCGCGACGGCGTGCTCAAGGGCCTGTGGCTGACGATCGTGCTCGGCGTGCTGTTCAGCTCGATCCAGGCTTATGAATATTCCGGCGCCCCCTTCCCCTTCAAGGGGCTGAACTATGGCGCGTCCTTCTTCATGGCGACGGGCTTTCATGGCTTCCATGTGATGATCGGCACGATCTTCCTCACCGTCTGCCTGATCCGCGCCTATCGCGGCGACTTCACCCCGCGCCAGCATTTCGGCTTCGAGGCGGCTGCCTGGTACTGGCATTTCGTCGACGTGGTGTGGCTGTTCCTGTTCATCTCGATCTATGTCTGGGGCGGCTGGGGCGCGCCGGTCCACGCCGGATGACCGACCCACGGGAGGGCGGCGTTACCGCGCCCCCGCCCGTGCAGGCCGCGCTCAAGGGCCTGTGTCCGCGCTGTGGTGAGCGCAGCCTGTTCGCCGGGTTGATCGCGTTCGCGCCAGCTTGCCGCAGTTGTGGGCTGGAGTTCACCGCTTTCAACGTCGGTGACGGTCCCGCCGCGTTTCTCACGCTGATCCTCGGTACGATCATCGTCGGCCTCGCCGTCTGGCTCCAGCTGGCCTTCGATCCACCCTTGTGGGTGCAGATGATCGTGTGGGTCCCCGTGGCCCTGGCGCTGACGATAGTGGCGCTGCGCGTGGCCAAGGCCGCGCTGCTCGGCGCCGAATATCGCAACGCCGCCCGCGAAGGGCGCATCGAGGATGCGGCACCATGAAGCGCATCCCTGTCGTCGCGACGATCGTGGTCAGTCTCGCTATCGTGGCGATGATCGCGCTCGGCATCTGGCAGTTGCAACGGCGCGGGGAGAAAGAGGCACTGCTCGCGCAGCTTGCCGCCAACCAGCGTCTCGCGCCGATCGCTTTTCCTGCCATTCCGGTCGGGGACGATCTGCTGTTCCGGCGGGCGAGCGTCTTCTGCCTCAAGCCGGTCGCGTGGATATCGCGTGGTGGGCGTGACGCCGCAGGCAATCCCGGCTGGCGGCAGATCGCCAGTTGCTCGACCGGGGCGGAAGGACCGGGCGTGATGGTCCAGATCGGCATCGCTTCGACCGCGACGGCGAAACCAACCTGGAGCGGCGGCAAGGTCAGCGGCTATATCGGCCATGCGCCGAGCGAGACGCCGATGATCGCGGCCGCCTTTTCGCATGCGCCCAAGACGCTGATGCTGGTCGCCGATCCACCATTGGCGGGGCTTGCCGCCAATCCGCCGGCCGATTTGTCATCGGTGCCGAACAACCATCTGGCCTATGCCGTGCAATGGTTCCTGTTCGCGCTGGTCGCAGGGATTATCTACGCCATCGCGCTGCGGCGGCGGTTACGCGCCCAGCCCTAACCGTCATCCCAGCCAAAGCTGGGATCTCCCCGTAACAGCGCGCGCCCTCGCGGCACGAGATCCCGGCTTTCGCCGGGATGACGGAGGGTTGGGGCTGGCGTGACAAGCTCAGGTTGGGCGGACTGTGACAGCGTCAACCTTGCCCCCCGGCCCCCACACCGCTAACCGCCCACCCCATGCGGTATGTCAGCACCAGGGGGAATGCGCCGGTTCTCGGTTTCGAGGGCGTGACGCTTGCGGGCCTCGCCAGCGATGGCGGGCTATATTTGCCGGAAAGCTGGCCGGCGTTTAGCGCCGACCAGATCGCGGCGCTGCGCGGCCTGTCCTATGTCGACACGGCCGCCGCGGTGATGACGCCCTTCGTCGCTGACGCGCTCAGCCCAGAGGAACTGCGTGGCCTGTGCGCTCAGGCCTATGGCCGCTTCTCGCACGCCGCGGTCACGCCGCTGGTCCAACTCGACGAACAGCATTGGTTGCTCGAACTGTTCCATGGTCCGACGCTCGCCTTCAAGGACGTCGCGCTGCAGCTGCTCGGCCTGCTGTTCGAGCGGTTCCTGAGCGGGACGACCAAGCAGCTCACCGTGGTCGGCGCGACCTCGGGCGATACCGGCTCGGCGGCGATCGACGCGCTCGCCGGGCGCGCCGGGGTCGAGGTGTTCATGCTCCACCCCGAAGGCCGCGTGTCCGACGTGCAGCGGCGCCAGATGACCACGGTGTTGGCGCCCAACATCCACAACATCGCGATCCAGGGCAGCTTCGACGACGCCCAGGCGCTGGTGAAGGCGATGTTCAACGATCGCGCCTTTGCGGGCAGCCTGACCTTGTCGGCGGTCAATTCGATCAACTGGGCGCGGCTGATGGCGCAGGTGGTCTATTATTTCTACGCCGCCGTCCGCCTCGGCGCGCCGGAGCGGCCGGTCGCCTTCTCGGTCCCGACGGGCAATTTCGGCGATGTGTTTGCCGGCTATGTCGCGGCGAAGATGGGCCTGCCGGTGGCCAAGCTGATCGTCGCGACCAACGTCAACGACATCCTCCACCGCGCGCTCGCCTCGGGCGATTATTCGCAAGGCACGGTGGTCGCCACGCCGAGCCCCTCAATGGACATCCAGGTATCGAGCAACTTCGAGCGGCTGCTGTTCGATCTCGGCGGACGCGACGGGGGCGCCCTGGCCGAACAGATGCGCGGCTTCGAGACATCGAAGGCGATGCGCCTGACCAATGCGCAGCGCGAGGGCGCCTCTCCGCTATTGGCCAGCGACCGGATCGATCTCGACGACATGTCGCTGGCCATGCGCTGGGCGCATGAGCGCGCCGGTGAGGTGATCGACCCGCACACCGCGATCGGCCTGTCCGCCGCGCGCCGCGCCGATCTCGCCGCCGATGTGCCGGTGGTGACGCTGGCGACGGCGCATCCGGCCAAGTTCCGCGACGCGGTCGAGCGCGCCACCGGGGCACGGCCGCCACTGCCGTCGCGGCTCGGCGATTTGTTCGAGCGGGAGGAGCGCTATGACGTGCTGCCGGCGACCTTCGCGGCGGTGACCGGCTATATCGCCGAGCGGGCAGGTCGGTGAAACTCGACACGCTGATCGGGGAGCCCTGGGCCGATTACGGGCTGATCGATTCGGGCCATGGCAAGAAGCTCGAGCGCTATGGCCGCTTCCGCTTCATCCGCCCCGAAGGGCAGGCTTTATGGGCGCCGGCCAGCGACGACTGGCGCGCGCACGCCGAGTTCATCCCCGGATCGGACGAAGAGGGCGGCGGCCGCTGGGGCTTTCGCGAGCCCGTCCCGCGCGACGGCTGGCCGCTGAAGTGGGACGACGTCACCTTCACCGCGCAGAACACCCCCTTCCGCCATCTCGGCTTCTTCCCCGACATGGCACCGGTGTGGAGCTGGATGCGCGAACGCGTCGCCGGCATGGAGGGGCCGGAATGCCTCAACCTGTTCGGCTATACCGGCGTCGGCACGCTGGCCATGGCGAGCAAGGGCGCACGCATGGTGCATGTCGACGCCTCGAAGAAATCGGTCGAGGCGGCCCGGGCCAACGCGGTGCTGGCCGGGCTGGCCGACAAGCCGATCCGCTGGATGACCGACGACGCGACGAAGTTCATCGCGCGCGAAGTGCGCCGCGGCCGGCGCTACGATGGCATATTGCTCGATCCGCCCAAATTCGGGCGCGGTCCCGAGGGCGAAGTGTGGCGCTTGGAGGAGGGTCTACCCGGCCTGATCGCCGATTGCCGGCAGTTGCTCGACGCGGAGTCGCGCTTCCTGTTCCTCACCGTCTATGCCGTGCGCATGTCGGCGCTGGCGATCGGCGAGTTGCTGTCGCAGGCGCTCGGCGATCTCGGCGGCAGGATCGAGGCAGGCGAGCTTGCGGTGCGTGAGGAAGCGCGCGGGCTGTTGCTGCCGACGGCGATCTGGGCGCGCTGGAGTCGGGGTTAGCGCATGAGCTTATTTGGCGCATCCATGGGTGGTGCCGCGTTATCGTCGTCCAAAAATATCATCCACCCCGGCGAAGGCCGGGGGCCCAGTATCGGGACGCAGATAAAGGGCGCGTACCGTCTCCGATGTTGTCCCAACTGGGCCCCGGCCTTCGCCGGGGTGGTGGATGGTTGGGTCGCCGGCTGCGATCAAACGTACCGCTTATAAGAAGCTTAACCCAGCTTGCCGAACGCCGCCTCGTACGCCGCGCGGTCGCCGGCCGCCAGCAGCGTCGCCTGTTCGATCCAGCGATCACGCGCCATGCGGCCCTGGAAAGCGCCGAGCTTCGCATCGAGTTCGCCCGCCTGGTCGGGTGTCAGCGCGGCGATTTGGTCAAGCCGGGTGTAACCCAGCTCGGCGAGCGTTGTGGCAAGCTTTGGGCCAAGACCCTTCAGCTGGGTAATGTCGCCTTCGCCCACGGGCGCCGGTGCAGGGGCCACTTCTGCTTTGGGTGAGGCCGGCGGGGCTACCGCTTCGGCCTTGGGTGCTGCCTTAGGCTTTGGTGCTGCCTTGGTTGTGGGCGCCGCCGCAGCTTTGGGTGAGGCCGTTGGGGCCGCCACCTCAGTCTTGGACGCGGCTTTTGCCTTGGGGGCAGCCTTGGCCTTTGGCGCCGCTTCCGCCTTGGGCGGAGCCGTTGGGGCTACCGCTTCGGCCTTGGGCGCGGTTTTGGTCTTGGGGGCAACCTTGGCCTTCGCCGTCGCTTCGACTTTGGGTGAAACCGTCGGAGCTAACGGTGCTGCCTTGGCTTTTGGCGCCGCCTTGGCCTTGGGTGCCGGTGCGACCGGTGCGTCGTCGACAGTTTCCACCGCCGCCGGTGCGGGCGTTTCAGGCGTCTCGGCGACTGGGGCGTCGGGCTCGACCACCACCGCCTCGACATGCGCTGCCTCACGCCGCTCGATCAGGTCCTTTTCGCCGGCAAGGCGCCGCTGCTTGAGGTATCGGCCATAGATCATCACCGCCACGGCGGCGAGCGCGAGCGCGACGACCAAGACAAAGGTTATCCCGCCGAAAATGTCACTGCCGGTCGATCCCATGCTTTCCTCCGTTTGTCGCGCGAACCTTAGCGCCCGCGCGCCACTTCGCGCCAGCCGATATCGCGGCGACAGAAGCCGGTCGGGAAATCGAGCCGGTCGACCGCGGCATAAGCGGCGGCCTGCGCGGTCGCCACGTCGGGCGCGGTGGCCGTCACCGCGAGCACCCGCCCGCCGGCCGCGATCAGCCGATCGCCCTCGC
>NZ_JAQGLG010000242.1 GCF_028292965.1 Sphingomonas bacterium
TCGCAGCTCCGGCCTCGGCCGCCGCGATCGATTGCTCCGCGATCTGCTCCGGCGTGATCGGCAGCGCCTCCGACATCGTCGGCGTGTGCATCGCGCCCGTGATCGCGCACGAAATAATGACCTTCGAGATGGCTCTTCTCCGATGACTGGAGGGGACTCAGCGTTGCGCGTTCGTAAGAAGCGCTTGTGATGCGAGCAACAAAAATCATCGATATAGTTTTCGTGATCTATATTCGAGATCACTGGATCGATTTTGTTGCCTTGGACGCCGGCGTCGAATTTGCGACCATGCGCACCAGCCTATCCGGAAAGCACGCGGCATGAACGCCGCACGCCGGACGAGGAAAGAAAGGAGAGGGCTTTGGCATATCTTCGTAACGCCTGGTACGTGGTTGGCTGGAGCCGTGATCTAGTCGATCGGCCGATCGCGATCACCGTGATGAACGAACCGCTGGTCGTCTATCGCGGCACTAACGGGATTCACGCGCTGGAAGATCGCTGCCCGCACCGGCACCTCCCGCTCTCGATGGGCGAGGTAGAGGGCGACGCCATTCGCTGCGGGTATCACGGCATGGCGATCGGCAGTGACGGTGCATGCTTCAACGTCCCGGGGCAGGCCGGAATTCCGCCGCGTGCGTGCATCCGCTCCTATCCAGCCACCGAGCGCTACGGCTGGGTCTGGACTTGGATGGGCGAGCCCGCGCTTGCTGACGAAGCCCTGATCCCGGACTTTTCGAAGCTGGTCGACCCAAAGTACCGGGCGGTTGGCAAGACCAATCACGTCCACGCCTCGTACCAGCTTCTGATTGATAATCTGATGGACCTGTCGCACGCCGCGTTCGTCCACAAATCGACGATCGGCACGCCCGGCCCATCCGATACATCGACCCTGAAGTCGCATCGCACCGAATACGGTGTCAATGTGCTGCGCACTGTACCCAACGTGCCGGTGCCGCCGACCTATGTGAGGTCTGGGGTAATTCCGGCACACGCGATCATCGATCGCTGGCAGGTCATTGACTATATCGCCCCAGCGTTCGTCCAGATTCACGTGGGCGGGGCCGTGGCTGGAACCGGCGCGCTCGAGGGGCGCTACGAGCATGGCTTCAACATGTGGGTCATGAACGCCGCCACGCCCGAGTCCGAGCACGTCTGCCATTATTTCTGGGCGTCCGTGCGAGCGCATGCGCTTGAAGACGAGGCGGTTGACGCCCTTTTGCTGGGCGACGTGGCGGAAGCCTTCGAGGAAGACAAGCGCGTGCTGGAGGCGCAGCAGATCGCGATCCTGCGCCATGGTGACAGCTGGGCCAACGCCTTGCGCGACGATACAGGCAGCGTGGAATCGAGACGCGTCCTGGAGCAGCGTATCAACGCCGAGCAGCATTCGGCGGCGGTGCTCCAGAATGACCCCTAAGTCGTTGGGCTGCCATTCTTCGACACGAGAGCAGCCATGACGGCCGAAGACCTCAAGAGGCGCTTCGACGAAGGGCCGATGAACCCGTTTCGAATCCGCGTTGTCATCCTGATGCTGCTCATCTCCGCCCTGGATGGCTATGATGCGTTATCCATCAGCTTTGCCGCGCCCGCGATATCCAGGTCCTGGGCTCTCGGTAAGGCAGCACTTGGCGTCGTGCTTTCGAGCAGCCTTGCCGGCATGGCAGTGGGGTCGCTGCTGATTGCGCCCTTCGCGGACATCCTGGGCCGCAAGAAGATGGCGCTATTTGGGCTCGTGCTGACGGCACTTGGCTCGTTGCTGAGCGGTCTAGCCCATTCGGTCGCAGAACTCTTGCTTTGGCGTTTCCTCACCGGCGTTGGAATCGGCGCGTGTGCGGCAATGATCATGACCGTGACCGCGGAGTTCGCCAACACGCGCTTCCGCCCGATGGCGATGGCGCTGATGGCGATCGGTTATCCGATCGGCGGGCTGGTGGGCGGACTCTTCGCCTCGGCAATGCTCGTCCATTTTAGCTGGCGCAGCGTCTTCCTCGCCGGCTGCGTTGGTGGCATCGGGATGATACCGATGGTGGCGCTGCTACTCCCGGAGTCGCTCGCTTTTCTGCTAGGCCGGGACCAGCGTCGGCGACTGGCGCACATCAATAGCATCCTGTCGCGCAGCGGCCTCGCGCGGATCGACGCGCCGCCGCCGGTCGTACGCGGGCAACGGGGCTACGCTGGGCTGTTTGATCGCGTTCAGCGCGCGGTCACGATCCGGCTTGCTATCGTTTCCGCGATCAATACCGCCGCCGCGTATTTCACGCTTAGCTGGTTGCCGCAAATTGTCCATTTTGCGGGCATATCTCCCTCCGGCGCGAGCCTCATCGCGGCAGTCGCTAGTCTGGCGGGAATCGTCGGCGGATTGTGCTTCGGTCTGTTTGCCCGGGGTCGGCGCCAGACGCGGATCGCGGCTCTGCTTTTGATCGCCGATGGTGTGGCAATCGCCGTTTTCGGGGTTGCGCCGGCGTCAATGACGATGCTGATACCGGCCGGCGCGCTTTGCGGCTTCTTCCTTTATGCTGCGGCGACGGCCTTTTACGCGATCCTGCCACAGAATTTTCCCGACAGCAGTCGGTCGGCCGGCATAGGATTTGTCATTGGGTGCGGTCGCGTCACCAGTGCGGTGGCGCCCACTCTGGCGGGCTGGTTGCTCGCTGTGAACTTAAACGTCGCACAGGTCTTTGCGCTTTTCGGCGCGGGGGCCATTATCGCCGGGCTGATATTGATCACGCACCATGCACCCGAGTCGCTTGTGCCGCGACCGCTGGACTGACGCCGATCCGGATCCCCAAAGCGCACCTCATTCATTGAGGGGCAAAGACCGCAACAAGACCGGTGCTGGCCGAGTCAAAGCGATCGCAAAATAAGATCGTGAGAACGTTTTTGCTCTCTTTTTCGCTGTAGTCGATCCGGTACACAGACGGTGACGCGGTTCCGATGCTGAGAAAAACAGAACGTAGAAGAAGCCGCCGGACAAGCATTGCGGCAAGCGTTCAGGAGAGAGATGGGATGCCGATAGCCGTATTCTCGCGGGGCGATGCGCCCCGCCTCGGAAAGGTCCTCGGCGACCACCTGATTGATCTTTCAGTGGCCGATCCTGTCATCCCTGCCGACATCATCGGGTTTCTTGAGGTTGGCCAGGACGCCGTGACACGCTTTCAGGGGGTGGACGCAGATGCTGCAGAGCTGATCCCGTTGAAGGACGTCTGCTTGCATGCGCCTATCGTCCGGCCCGAGAAATTCCTTGGCATCGGCATGAACTATGGCGAACATGCCCGGGAGGCATCCGCAGCCGGCTACGCCGAGCAAACATACCAGCTTTGGTTCAATAAGCAGGTCTCTTGCATTAGCGGTCCCTATGACGACGTCGTCATGCCGGCCGTGTCCGACCATCTCGACTACGAGGTGGAACTGGCGGTGGTGATCGGCAAGACGTGCCGGCATGTCGCTATCGATGACGCGGCCCTGGTGATTGGCGGCTATATGGTTGCCAACGACGTCTCCGTTCGTGACTGGCAGCGCCGCTCGCAGACGATGACACTCGGCAAGTCGTTCGACACCCATGGTCCGATCGGTCCATGGCTGACGCTCGCGCACGAGGTGGCGGATCCGCATCGCCTGCATCTGCGGATGACCGTGAATGGCGAAGTGCGGCAGGATGACAATACTTCGCACCTGATCCACAATATTTACGAACAGATCGCGTATCTTTCCACCGTCATGACGCTCAAGCCCGGCGACATTTTGGCGACCGGCACCCCCAGCGGCGTCGGTGCAGCCCATAATCCGCCAAAGTTCCTGAAAGTTGGCGATGTCATGCGTGCAGAGGTGGTTGGGCTAGGGTTTCTGGAAAATCACATCGTCGCCGAAGGTTGAGGACTGCCGGCGCGCCGAAGCGACAATCAACAAGGCCGTTGAATAAAGAGCCAAGAAGGAGGGGGTTTATGTCAAGAAAATACCTGGTCGCGATGATGACGACTGCCGGTCTAATGAGCATTACCGCGACGGCGCAGGCGCAATCCATTGCCGGAAATCCACCGGCTGCCCCTGCGGCCGCTAGTCCCGACGACACAGTGATTGCGGACATCGTGGTAACCGCGCAAAAGCGCTCGGAAAACATCCAGAGGGTCCCGATCTCGATCATCGCGGTGAGTGGCGAGCAACTCGCGACCGCCGGTGTGACCACATTAGCGAACCTCAACGCGATCGCGCCGGGCTTCAATTCGCGCAATACGGCTGGCGCATTCCAGCCGTCCATACGTGGCATCGGGACGTCGAGCAACGTCGTCGAAAATCCGGTCGCTCTCTATATTGACGGCGTCTATATACCACAGCAGCGCGAGGGATTGCGCGAGCTGCCTGATATCGAGCAGCTTGCTGTGCTCAAGGGCCCTCAGGGTACGCTATTTGGCCGCAACGCCACCGGCGGCGTCGTCCAGATCACCACCCGCCGACCCACCCAAGCCCTCGAGGCCGAAGCCCGGATCGGCTTCGACAGTTTCGAGACACTTCGCGCGGGTGCCTTTCTGTCGGGCGGCCTCGCCGATGGCCTCGCCGGCAGCGTGTCGATCGACTACGCGCATCAGGGCAAGGGCTGGGGAACCAACCTGCTGACCGGAAACGGTACTTTCCAACTGCTGCATTCCTTCTCGGCGCGGGGCAAGCTGGTATGGGATATCGGGGCGGACACGACCGCGACGCTGATCGGCGATTACATGAATCGGCGGGAGCGCGCTTTCTCCTTTGTCCCGTATCCGGGCACCAACTTCGTGCGCCCGCCCGCCGTGAAGGGCAGCGTTTTCGACACGGATTCGCCCGTGGATCCGTTCACCGCCTTCCACGGTGGCGGCGTGAGCTTTCAGCTGGAACACAGCTTCGGTTTCGCCAAGTTCGTTTCGACCACCTCTTATCGCGAGGGCAGTAGTAGCTACTTCTTCGATGACATCCCGATCGGTCAAAAAGTCCTTTACGTGCATGTCGAGCCAGGCGGCCAGCCCAACAAGGACTATACGCAGGAAGTGCAACTGACATCCAGGGATGCAGGACCGTTCAAATGGACTGTTGGCGTCTTCTATTATCACAACGATCTCGCGAATACGCCGATCGTGCGCGATTTCAGCCCTCTGTTCTTCAACAATGTGCCGCCGCCGCCCGCGTCCTCGAACACGCTGACCTATGGTGCGGAACGTACCGAGTCGGTGGCACCCTATGGACAATTGGGGATCGAGCTGTTCGCCGGCACAAACCTGACGCTGGGCGGGCGTTGGACTTATGAGCAACGGACACTGACTCAGGGCCAGGTAATCGCCACGCGCTTTTCGGGCGCCGTCGTCACCACGAACTTCACGCCAGTGCCGTTGACGATCAAGAAGCCGACCTGGCGGATTGCGCTGGATCACCAGTTCTCGCCGACGATCCTCGGTTATGCCTCTTATAATCGCGGGATCAAGAGCGGCGGCTTCAACGTGCTCAACCCCGCCAATCCGGCCTATCTTCCCGAGCAGCTCGACGCTTATGAAGCTGGCCTCAAGATGGATCTGCTGGATCGCCACCTGCGGCTGAATGTCGGCGGCTTCTATTACGACTACAACAATCTGCAGGTAACGCAGTTTGTCGGGACCGCACAGGCAATCGTGAATGGCGCGAAGGCACGGCTCTACGGCGTGGATGTTGATTTCACGGCCCGCGTCACGCCCGAACTGACGCTGACCGGAGGGCTGGAAGCGATGCACGCGACTTTCACCCAATATAGCAACGCCGTCGGCACCACGCCGAATGCCTTTGGCGCTACGGTATTTCCCATTGATGCCGCTGGCAAACGCGTCCCGCAGGCGCAAAATTTTGTCGGCAATCTGGCGTTGGACTACGAAACGCCCGTTTCCTTCGGGTCACTGCACTTCAACGCCAATGCCTCGTACAATGGCGATTATTACTTCGAATCCGATAATTTCCTGCGCCAGCCTGCTTATGTCCTGGCAGGAACCTCGCTCGCCTGGACCTCGACCGACAAGCACTACACGATCAGCGTGTGGGCCAGGAACCTTCTGGACGAGAAGGTCATCTACAATGCGAGCTCGCAGGCGCCGGGCTATCCCGTCTCTTACGGCGGCCAGGCACCGCGCAGCGTTGGCATCACCGGTAAAGTAAACTTCTAGCAAGACTTCGGCGGCCGCGCGTGCGGTCGCCGGCAGAAAAGGATAAGTCGAATGGCTGACCCCGATTTGGTCCTCTATCATTGCCCGAACGCCTGCTCGCAAGTCGCGATCTATGCGCTCGAGAAAGCTGGTGCCGAATACCGGGTCGAGCTCGTCAATCTTTATCAGGCTCAGCAGCAGACAGCCGAATATCTGGCAATCTCGCCGCTCGGCAAGGTCCCGCTCCTGATGGTGGATGGCAAGCCGTTGATGGAAAATGCCGCGATCCTGACGCTGATCGGGGCGTTGTGGCCCGACGCGGGCGTGTTTCCTGCGAATCCATCGCCGTTGACCCGTGCCGAAATGGTCGGCGGCATGTCCTTCTGCGGGGGCACGCTGCATCCACTGGTTCGCGGCATTGCAAACCCGCAGCGCATGACGACTGGCGATGTCGAGCCGGTTCGCGAGATGTCACGCCGGTTGTTCGAGAAGTCGGTCAAATATGCCGAAAAGCGGGTGACGGAAAGTGGCTGGTGGCTGGGTGAGCAATCGGTCGTCGATGTCTATCTCAACTGGGTGCTTAGCGTGGCGCAGCGGACCGGCTTTAGCCTCGTGAGTTTTCCGCATCTGAGCAGCCTGAAGGACCGTCTGATGGCTGAACCGGCGTTCGCGCGGATGCAGGCTCAGGAGGCAGAGTTCAGCAAGACTCTCGGCGTGTGACGCGACGCGCCGCAGCCAGACTTTCATATCAAGCGAGGACCGACCAATGACAGCATTAATCGCCGGCAAGGCGCCGAATCTTCAGTTCAGTCACTTCGGGATCAGCGTCCGGGAAATGGACGTCATGGAGAGATTCTACACCGAGGTTCTCGGATTCACCGTGACAGATCGGGGCGAACTCGAGGACGGGTTGAAGCTCATCTTCCTCTCGCGCGATCCAGCCGATCACCATCAGATCGTTCTTGCGAGCGGCCGACCGGAAGGCATTCCGGACAATTTGGTGAGCCCCCGTTATGGGGCCAGCATAAACCAGATCTCCTTCAAAATGGGTGATTTCGCGGATTTGCGCGAAATGCATGAGCGTCTTGATGCCGCCGGGGTGACGGGACAGTTCCCCGGGAACCACGGCATCGCCTGGAGCATCTATGCGCCGGATCCAGAAGGCAACAATCTCGAATTCTTCGTCGATTCGGAGTGGTACTTCCCGCAGCCGTTTCTGATCCCGCTCGACTTCTCCAAGTCGGACGATGAGATCCTCGCCGAGACCGAGGCCTTCTCGCGCGACCAGCCGGGATTCGTGCCCTTTTCGGAGTGGCGGGCGAAAGTCGCTGAACGGATGACACCGTTCCGTCCAGCCGCGGTCTAGCACACGCCGTAAACCGGGTTCGGCGCGGCGGTGACGCTGCCCCAGCCGCACCCGTTCCAATCCCGTTCGGAGAAAAGCGTGGCTGACATACAGTCGAACAAGGCTCAGGTCGTGATCGTCGGATCTGGCCCGACGGGCCTGTCGCTGGGGATCGAACTGGCGCGGCGCGGTATCCGCTGCCTGCTCGTGGAGCGGAACCTGCGGGTAGGCCACGCGCCCCGCGCCAAGACCACGAACGTCCGAACCCGCGAGCATTTGCGCCGTTGGGGCATCGCGGGCAAGCTGGCCGATGCGTCGCCCTTCGGCGTCGACTATCCATCGCATGTCCACTTCGTCACGCGGCTTTCGGGCCAATCGCTGTTGCGGTTCGACCATGCCCTGAACGCCAAGCCGGAACGGGACGACCGTTACTCCGAACACGCGCAATGGGTGCCGCAATACAAGCTTGAGGGCGTGCTCAAGGATCATGCCGCCACGCTCGATCCGCTTGCCTTGCGCTACGGCGAGGAACTGATCGGGTTCACGCAGGATGCGAACGGCGTGCGGGTGCGCCTCCGTAACACGGATAGCGGCGAAATATGGGAGGTGGTGGCCGACTTCCTGGTGGGGGCCGATGGCGCGCGCAGCGTGGTTCGTGATCTTATTGGATCGACGATGAAAGGCCGCTACGGCCTGTCGCGCAACTACAATATCATCTTTGAGGCGCCGGGCCTGGCGAAGGCGCACGATCACGGGCCGGGCATCATGTACTGGCAGATCAATGCCGATGGGCCGAGCGTCGTCGGGCCGATGGACATCGGCGATCTGTGGTATTTCATGCCCACGCAGATCGCGCCTGACGCGCACCTGACCGACGAAGAAGCGGTCGCGCTCATCAGGCAATCGACCGGCATCGATCTGCCGTATCGGATCAAAAGCTCCGACGAATGGGTCGCGAGCTGCCTGCTGGCGGACAAATATTGGGAAGGTCGGGTCTTCCTCGCCGGCGACGCCTGCCACCTCCATCCTCCGTTCGGTGGGTTCGGCATGAATATGGGCGTGGGCGACGCGGTGGATCTGGGCTGGAAGCTCGCCGCTGTACTTCAGGGCTGGGGCGGACCGACGCTGCTGCCAAGTTACGAGGCGGAGCGGCGCCCGGTCCATGAACTGGTGCTCGACGAGGCGGAGCGTAACCACGCGGTCCTCTCCAACGAAATCTATCGGCCGGGACTTGAAGACGACACGGTCGAAGGCGCGAACGCTCGATCCGACTGCGCGGATTTCATCCGAGAGCGAAAGTATCGGGAATTCTACGCGCTCAGCGTAGTGCTCGGTTACAGCTATGCGGGCTCGCCGCTCGTCGCGGCCGAGGCCGGCGCGACATCCGCAGGCCCTGAGGCGTTGGATTATGTGCCCGACGCCGTGCCCGGTAGCCTGGCGCCTCATGCCTGGCTGGAAGACGATGTATCGCTCTACGATCTCTTTGGAAACGGCTTTACCCTCCTGGTGCTGGGCGGAGATGCGGTCGATGTCGGCGTCGCAAGGCAGGAGGCGGAGCGAGCCGGTGTGCCGCTCACCATCGTTCGGCGGGACGAGCCTGAACTGCGCACGCTCTATGAAGCGCGGCTGGCGCTGATTCGACCCGATCAACATGTTGCCTGGCGCGGTGATCGCTGGCCAGACATCCGGCTGTTGGCACGCGTCACCGGGCAGGTTGACGCAGCCTGACGGGCGCATGCTCAGGATTGTGCTAGCTGTCGGCGCCCATATTCCAGGCCCGTGCGGCGGATGAGATCGGTCAGATATTCGGCCATCGGCGTGGGCGGTAGATCGGTTCGGCGAACGATGCAGACGGGCGCGGCGTCGAGTGCCAGATCAAGTTCGATTGGTGCCATCGCGCCTAGCATGTTTGGGAGTTCGACCCATTGTCGGGGCAAGACAGTCAGCAGATCCGAGCCGGTTACGGCGAGCACAGCCAGCAATGCGGAGCGTGCGTGGATCACGACTTTCGGTGCCGGCAGCCCCGCGGCCTCGAACATCTCGGCGAAATCGCCTTCGGTATAGCGCACCGAGAACGTCGGCCGGACCCATTCCGCGTCGGCAAGCTCCGCAAGGGTGCGCGCATGCGAGAGCGGGTGGCCGGCGCGGGCGAAGATCAGGCGCTCGTTGCTGAACAGGTGCTCGACCGCGAGCAGGGTCGAGGTGATCGAAGTGTCCAGCGGGCCGACATAGAGATCGGATTCTCCAGACATCAGGCCGGGTTCGGCGATCTGGAACAGCCCCTCCGACAATTTGATCACCGCATCGGGAAAGCGACGGCGAAAGGGGGGCAGGATCGAATGCAGCAATCCGATCGCCGACGCGCCGGACAGCGCCAGCGACACTTCGCCCGTCGAATTCTGCTTGAAATGCTCGACCTCGTCACGGGCCTTGCGCAGCTCATTATGCACCGTGGTCGCGCGGCGCAGGAAAATTTCACCAATCCGGGTCACCCGGACACCCTTGGTATGACGCTCAAAAAGCGGGACGCCCAGTTCGTGTTCGATCTCGCGGATGCTGCGGGTAATCGCGGATTGCGCAATACCAAGACGGCGGCTTGCACCTCGAAACGTACCCGCTTCGGCGACCGCGAGCACGTCGCGCAACTGATTGAGTTTCATGCCATACCCCTCACGCCGAACCGAAAGGCGCTTAAACGCAAAATAGCGATCTCTCGGGCGGAGTCGATGCCCAACCAGCATCATGCTTGCCGCTCGCCCGAACGCTATTCGCTAAGTCTTGAGGGGGAGTGCTGTCCTGTAGACGACGGGGCGCAAGCCAAAGCTGGTTGTGACCTGGGAAACGCCGGGGCTCTTGGTCAATTTATAGCGCAAGAAGCTTTCGAACGCGCTGAGCGATTCGACGACCACCCGAAGATGATAATCGGCGTCCCCCGACATGAGGTAGCATTCCATCACCTCGGGAAATTCAGCGACCACCTGCTCGAAGGTCGCAAGATGCTTGTCGTCCTGCCGATCGAGCCGCACGCGCACGAAGGCGGTCACCGTCAGTCCCACCGCGACCGGGTCGACAAGCGCAACGTACCCGGAGATCACGCCACTACCCTCCAACTGGCGAAGTCGCCGCAAGCAGGGCGATGGCGATAATCCGATCTTGTCCGCCAGTTCCTGATTGGTCATCCGGCCCTGGGTCTGCAATTCACCAAGGATTTTGCGATCAAAGCTATCAAGGTCGCTTATTGGCATAATCACTCTTCGTTATGCGACATATGGCGCATAATCTGCCAA
>NZ_JAQGLG010000257.1 GCF_028292965.1 Sphingomonas bacterium
CGCCATCGCCGATCACGACGCAGATGTCGTCGCGCAGGCCCGAGGGTAGCAGCACGCGGCCATTGAGGAGGGCGGTCCGCATCAGACGGTCTCGGTCACCTTGGCGAGGTGCGGGGGATGATCCGGATCACGCCCGCGCGCCACCGCCAGCGCGTTGGCGAGGCGATAGAAGCTCTGCACCAGCAACAGCGGCTGCAGCACCGGGTGCGCCTTCAGCGAAGGCAGTCGAAGGCCGGGCACCTCGCCCAGACCCGCGCTGATCACCATGGCACCACGATCGGCGAATTCGGGGGCGAGCGCGGCGACGCTGTCGCGCGATTCGTCGTCCTGGCCGAGCAACAGCACAGGGAAGCCCTTCTCGACGATCGCCATCGGCCCGTGGCGCACTTCGGCGGCGCTGAATGCCTCGGCATGGAAGCCGCAGGTTTCCTTGATCTTCAGCGCCATTTCCTGCGCGATGCCGAAAGCCGGGCCGCGCGCGACGACATAGAGATTGCCCGCCCCGCGCAGCGGCGGAAGCGCCGCCGACCAGTCGAGCGCCCACGCCTGATCGAGCAGCGCGGGCAAGTCCGCCAGCGCGTCGAGCAGCGCTTTATCCTCGTCCCATTCGGCGATCAGGTGCAGCAGTGCGGCGACGCTGGCGATGAACGACTTGGTCGCCGCCACGCTCTTTTCCGGCCCGGCGCCGAGCGGCAGGCAGGTGTCGGCAAGCGCCGCCATCGGTGAGGCTCCGTCATTGACCAGCGCGACCAGCCGGGCGCCGCCCCGCTTGGCCATGCCGGCTGCCGCGAGCAGGTCCGGGCTTTGGCCCGACTGCGAGATGGCCAGCATCAGCGTGCCGTCATAATCGGGTGCGGCGTCATAGACCGACGCGCTGGAGGGCGCTGCCGAACTGGTCAGCAGCCGCAAATGCGTCTCGACCAGATAGCGCGCCACGGTGGCGGCATTGTCGGAACTGCCGCGCGCCAGCGTCACCACCGCGCGCGGCGGGTCGCGGCGCATGCTTTCCACCAATGCGGTCCGTGCCGTCTGCTGTGCGACGGCCTGGCGTGCCACCACGCCAGCGGCCTCGGCCGCTTCGGCGAACATCAACGTACCTTCAGGCGAGACGGGGACTGACAAGAGGAAGCTCCGACTCAAGCAGGCGGGACGTTGAGTTCGGCGACGAAATCATAGGCGTCGCCGCGATACCATGATTTGGTGAACTCGACCGTGCGGCCATCCTGGGTATAGCCGCGCCGTTCGATTTCCAGCCCCGCCGCGTTGCGCTCGATGTGCAGCAGCTCGGCCTGCTCGTCGGTGAACAATACCGCGCGGAAGCGTTGCAACACGCGCACCGGCCGGTCGGCCCCCAGCGCGTCGTAGAGCGATTCGGTCACCGCCTCGAGCGACGGTAGCGAGCTGGCCGGGACCGTCGCATATTCGAGCGCCATCGACACATTGTCGGCATAGCGGATGCGGGTGAAGCGATAGACCTGGCTGCCCGGGCTGAGGCCCAGCGCCATCGCTTCTTCGGGGGCGACCGTGCCTTCGGCCCGCGCCAGCCATTCGCTGCGCGGCACGCGCCCGCGCGACACCATGTCCTCGGTGAAGGACGAGATGGTCGCGAAATTCTTCTCGACCCGGGCGGCGACGAAGGTCCCGGCACCCTGTTTGCGGGTCAGGAGCCGTGCATCGACCAGCCCGTCCAGTGCCTTGCGCACGGTAACGCGCGAAAGGTTGTAGGCGATCGCAAGGTCACGCTCGGCGGGCAAGGCCTCGGCCGGCGACAACACCTGCCGCTCGATCGCGTGGCGGAGCACGCGCTGCAGCTGCTGGTACAGCGGCGCGGTATCGCCCTTGGTCAACTTTCCTACGCGCTCAACGAACATGGTGGAGAACCCCCTGACGCGACATTCTTAAGCCAACCGATAAGTCCATTTCAATACCAAAATGCGAATTATTTTTCACTGGTATTGAATTTGGTATTGCAAATTGATGACCATTGGGCCTTTATATCGTTCCTGAGGGCCTAAACCGGTGAAAAAGCAATACCGGAACGAGTCGCAGGGCCCGTTGGTCATATTTTGGTTCGGTCCAATTTTCGGGGTTAAAGGGGAAGAGATCATGGTCAAGATCCAAGGCAATATGCACAGGGCGATGTTCGCCTCTACCGCAAGCGTTCTGGCGCTGGCTATGGCCAGCCCGGCCTTCGCCCAGGCCGCGGCGCCGAGCAATCCGCCGGCCGATGCGAATTCCGAAGCCAATGACGTTGTCGTCACCGGCATTCGCGCCTCGATCGAGGCGGCGCTGCAGGCCAAGCGCGACAATGACGTGATTTCCGAAGTCGTTACCGCCCAGGATATCGGCAAGTTCCCCGACAAGAACGTCGCCGACTCGCTCGGTCGCCTGACCGGCGTCAATGTCGTCACCGGATCGGCCAATGCCGGCGGTTTCGGCGAGAACCAGTCGGTCTCGATCCGCGGCACCGATCCGACGCTCAACCTGACCCTGCTCGACGGGCATTCGGTCGCGACCGGCGACTGGTTCGTGCTCGACCAGACATCGGGCGGCCGCAGCTTCGACTTCAGCCTGTTGCCGTCGGAAATCGTCGGCAAGCTCGAGGTGTACAAATCCTCCCAGGCCGATTTGCCCGAGGGCGGCATCGGCGGCACGATCAACCTGCACACGCGCAAGCCGCTGGAACTCAGGGCGAACACCTTCAGCCTGACCGGCCAGGTCAATTACAATGATCTCGCGCGCAAGTGGAAGCCGCAGGTCTCGGGTCTCTACAGCTGGAAGAACCAGGAAGGCACTTTTGGTTTTACCGTTGCCGGCTTCTATCAGGAGCGCACCTTCCGCCGCGATGGCCAGGAATTCCTCGGCTATACGACCTACACCAATTTCGCCAATTCAGGTAAGACGGTCACCGCCCCCAATCTGATCGGCTCGGCCTATTTCACCCAGCAGCGCGTCCGCAAGGGCGGCACGCTGGCGCTGCAATATGAGCCGAGCGACCGGTTCGAGATATCGGCCAATGCCATCTACACGCGGATGGACGCCAACAACGTCAACCGCAACAGCATGGCGTGGATCAGCCGGATGATCGGCAGCAATTCCACGCCGGGGGTCGACCCCGTAACGCATCTGCCGCTGCCCTATGCGCTTGCCAACTATACCGTGACGAATGGTTATCTGACCCAGGCGTCATGGAATGCGCTCGACGTGAATGGCAACCCGGTACAGGGCCGGGTGCAGGACGACATCTTCCGCCAGGCCTATTCCTCAACCTGGGTACTCAATCTCGAAACGAAATGGCACCCGAGCGACCATCTGACGCTGTCGGGCGAGGTCGGTTATACCAAGGGCATGGGTGCCACCACCGACACCTTCGCTTGGGAAACCTATTGGGATACAGGCGTCAATTACGCGATCGCCGGCAAGGGCGCGAAGGTCAATTATCCCGGCCTGCCGACCGACCCGACCTCGGCGGCCTATCTCAACAATTATTACAGCTGGTCGTGGGGTGGCCGCATCATATCGCCTGACGAGGAGAAATATGTCCACGCCGATCTGGAGTACAAGTTCGACGGCAGTTTCCTGAAATCGATCAGCATCGGCGGCCGCTACACCGATCATAAGCGTTCGGTCGATTACACAGCTTATGCCTGGCCCGGGAACGGCCTCTATTCGGGCACCAAGGGTGTCGGCCTCGCTACCGTCTATAATGGCGGGGTGACGCCAGGCGACTATGGCGCGGATCTGGGCGGCATCCCGGGATATTCCTTCGCCGACGAGGGCAAGGTGCTGGCCACGCTCGCCACCAATGGTGGCCGCCAGTTCGCCTTCTATCCGCAGGCGAGCTTCTCGGTGCGGGAGAAGACCGAGGCGGTCTATGCCATGGCCAAGCTGGGCAACGATAGCGACTGGCGGGGCAATATTGGTGTGCGCGCGGTGCATACCGAGCTCAACACGACCCAGTATACACCGAGCCCGCTGGCGGTTGGAGGGCGCGAGAAGGTCTTTTCGATGTTCTGCCCGCTGCAGGGCGACAACACGAATTGGTGCGACACCAACCGGGTCAATCGCAGCTATTGGGATTTCCTGCCCAGCGCCAACCTGACCTTCAACGTCCGCCCCGATCTGTTGCTGCGGGCCAGCATTGCCAGGACGATGACCCGCCCGGGTTATGCCCAGCTCGCTGGCGCCTTTACGCTCAGCGATCTCGCGCTGACCGGCACTGCGGGCGGCAATCCCCGCCTCAATCCGACACGCGCCTGGCAGTACAATGTCGCGGCGGAATGGTATTATGGCAAACAGTCGCTGCTGTCGGTCGGGTTCTTCTACCTCGATATCAGCTCGTACATCACGAGCAGCACCACGACGCAATTCCTGACCACGCTGCAGCATCCGGCGGGCGCGAACTTCCAGATCACCGGTCCGATCAACGGCCCGGGCGGCACCAACAAGGGCGTCGAGATCAACTGGCAGCAGCCGATCTGGGGCGGCTTCGGTGTGCTGGCCAATTACACCTATGCCGATGCCAAGGCCGCCAATGGCGATGTGATCGACGGCAATTCGAAACACACCTTCAACGTCACCGGCTATTTCGAGAATTCGCTGATCTCGACGCGCTTCGCCTATACCTTCCGGTCGAAATTCCGCTCGGGCATCGATCGTTCGACCCCGATGTGGCAGGACGATTTCGGTACGCTCGACGGGTCGCTGACGGTCAACGTCACCAAATATTTCGCGCTGACCGTCGACGCGCAGAACCTGCTCAACCGCAAGCTCTATTACTTTGTGGGCGATCCTTCGATCCCGCGTGCCTATTACAACAATGGCCGCACCTTCTGGATCGGCGGCAAGGTTCACTTCTGAGCCTGTCACACATCGGCTGTACCGATTAGGATCGTCCGATGCGCTTTCTCCTGCCCGCCGCCGTCATGTCGTTTCTCATGCCGGCGGCGGTGTGGGCTTCTCCCGACCTCCCCCTGCTGCCCTTGCCTGCGGCCGTCACGCCGCAGGCGGGCAGCTTTTTGTTCACCCGGGCGACGATCGCGGCGAACGATGCCGGCGGCGTGGCTGCGGCGCGGCGGCTGGCTGATCTCGTCGCGCGCAGCGGCGGGCCGAGACTAAAGCTGGCACGAGGCGGCGCGATCCGGTTCCGGCGCGATGCCTCGATTAGTGGTGGCGAAGCCTACCGGCTACGCATCACGCCGGCCGGCGTTACCATCTCGGCTGCCAGCGATACCGGCCTTTTCTATGGCGCGACCACCTTGTGGCAGCTGATCGCGGCGTCGCGCGACGGCCATATCCAGGCCATGGCAATCGACGATGCACCCGCCTTTGCATGGCGCGGCGTGATGCTCGATTCCGCGCGCCACTTTCAGCCGCCGGCCTATGTGAAACAGCTAATCGATCGCATGGCGATGGAAAAGCTCAACACCTTTCACTGGCATCTGACCGACGATCAGGGCTGGCGGCTGCAGATCGACAAATATCCGCGCCTCACCTCGGTCGGCGCCTGGCGCCAGCCCGCCGGCGCGGCGGGGGTCGATGCCGCCAGCGGCAAGCCGGTGCGCTATGGCGGCTTCTACACCAAGGCCGAGGTGCGCGAGATCGTCGCCTATGCCGCGGCGCGCCATATCACGGTCGTGCCCGAGATCGAGATGCCGGGGCATGCCAGCGCGGCGATTGCCGCCTATCCCCGGCTCGGCGTCGCTGGCACCCGGTTGACGGCACCGTCGTCGGACTGGGGCGTGCTCGACAATCTCTACGGCACCGACGACGCGACCTTTACCTTCCTCACCGACGTGCTCGACGAAGTGCTGGAGCTGTTCCCGTCGCGCGATATCCATGTCGGCGGCGACGAGGCGGTGAAAAACCAGTGGCGGGCCGATCCCGCCACCCAGGCGCGGATGAAGGCGCTCGGTATTGCCGACGAGGCGCATCTCCAGGGTTGGTTCGTCGCGCGCATCGCCGACTATCTGAAGAAGCGCGGGCGCCGGCTGGTCGGCTGGGACGAGATCCTCGAAGGCGATATGCCGCCATCGGCGGTGGTGATGTCGTGGCACGGTATCGACGGTGCGATCACCGCGGCGAAGCTGGGGCATGATACGGTTCTCGCGCCATCACCCGATTTCTATCTCGACCACCAGCAGAGCGATGCGGCCGACGAGCCGCCGGGGCGCGGCGGGGTGATGGACTGGAAGCATATCTACAGCTTCGATGCAGCCCCGGCGGCGTTGACGCCCGATATGCGGCATCATCTGCTCGGCTTGCAGGTCAATCTGTGGACCGAGCATGTCCGCACCACCGCTTATGCCGATCGCATGCTGTGGCCGCGTGCCGCCGCGCTTGCCGAGCTGGGCTGGACGCCGGCGGCGCGGCGCGACTGGCAGGGGTTTGCGGCGCGCCTGCCGGCCGAATTCGCCCGCTATCGCGCGCTCGGCTTGGGTTATGACATCACGCCGCTCGAACCGCTGGCGCGGTTCCGCGGCAACGGCGGCAAGGTGATGGTCAGGCTGCGTCAGCCGGCCGATGTCGGCACCTTGCGCTACACCGTCGACGGGACCAGCCCTTCGCCCGCCGCGCCAGCCTATCAGGACGCGCTGTCGCTGGAGCCGGGTACAAGGCTCCGCGCACAGGCCTTTGCCGGCACGGTGCCGCTGGGCGAGGAGCGGCACTGGCTGATCGATGCCGCCTTGCCCCGCACCCGCACCGCCGAGGAGATGGCGCTGTGCGATTCCAGCGTCGCGCTGCGGCTCGAGGATGACGGCGCGACTGGCGGTGTCCGCCGCGTCCATTGGGGCAATATCGTGCACCCCTGCTGGATCTGGAATGGGGCGCCGCTCGATGGCGTCACCGCGATCTCCGCCGAGATCGGGCAGGTGCCGTTCAACTTCTCGATCGGCGCCGATCTCGCCAAGGTCGTGTTCGACAAGCCGCGCACGCCCGGCGGAGAACTTCAGATCCGGCTCAATAGCTGCACCGGTCCGGTGATCGGCAGCATTCCGCTCGGCGATGCGGTGCGCAACAGCGGCGTCAGCCGCATCTCGGGCGCCATCGTGCCGCAAACCGGTCGTCATGATCTCTGCATGACCTTCGCCCAGGCCGGACCCGATCCCTTATGGATGCTCGATCGCATGACGCTGGACCTCGCCCGATGAGCATCACGATCCTCAGCCCGCTCGCCGGCTGGGCAACGCCGCTCGCCGAGGTGCCCGACCCGGTGTTCGCGGAAAAGATGCTGGGTGACGGCGTCGCGATCGACCCGGTGGAGGGCCGGCTGGTTGCGCCGGGCGACGGCGTGGTGATCTCGATCCATCCCGCCAGCCATGCGGTCACCGTGCAGCTCGATGCGGGGCCGGTGCTACTGCTGCATATCGGGCTGGACACGGTCGGCCTCGGCGGCGTGGGTTTTACGCCGCACGTTGTCGACGGCCAGAGGGTTGCGGCCGGTGACCTATTGATCGAATTCGACCTCGACCGGCTCGCGCGCACCGTGAAGAGCCTGATCACACCGGTGGTGGTCACCAATGGCGACGCCTTCACGCTGGTCTCGGCGGTTAACGGCGAGGCGGTCGCGGCGGGCGCGGTGTTGCTCGAGCTGCGTCCGACCGGCGCGGCTTTGGGGTCGGAGGTGCAGGCGGCGACAGTCTCGCGCGCGCTGTTGCTGCCGCTGGCGCAGGGCCTTCATGCCCGGCCCGCCGCCCGCGTCGCGGCGCTGGCCGGCGCGCATCCGGGCACGCTGGAGATCGTCGGCCCGACCGGGCGCGTCGCCTCCGCCCGAAGCGCGGTGGCGATGCTCGCGCTGGCGCTGCCGCATGGTGCCGCGATCACCGTGCGCGGCAGCGACGCGGGCGGCGTCGATGCCCTGGCCGATCTGCTCGAAAGCGGGATGGGCGAGTATCTTGCCATTGCGCCCGCGCCAGTGGCGCCACCCGCGCGCGCGACGCCCTCCGCTCTGACCGGCGTCGTCGCGGTGCCCGGCATTGCCATCGGGCCGGCCTTTCGCCTTGTCGTGGCTGATCCGGCCGTGCCCGAACGAGGCGCCGACGCCGCGGTCGAACGCGCGGCACTGATCGCCGCCAAGAACCAGGTTCGTGCCGCGCTGGAGACGCAGGCGGCGGGCGAGGGGCCACCGGCCGGCATCGCCGCCGCGCACCTCGCTTTCCTCGACGATCCCGAACTCCACGCGGCCAGCCTCGCCACCATCGCCGCCGGATCGAGTGCGGGTCTTGCCTGGCGTCAGGCGATCGCCGGTCATGCCGATGCGCTGCGCGGCGCCGGCGACCCCCGTTTTGCGGAGCGCGCGGACGACCTGCTCGATCTCGAACGTCGCGTCCTCGCCGCGCTCTATGGCGAGCCTGATCTGCCACACCCACCCGCCGGATCGATCCTCGTCACCGACGATCTGTTGCCGTCGCAGCTCATGGCCCTTGCCGATGCGGGCCTGGCCGGCATCGCTACGGGCAAGGGTGGGCCGACCTCGCATGTCGCGATCATCGCCGCGGGGCTCGGTCTGCCGATGCTCGTATCGCTTGGCCCCGACCTCGCGGCCGTCGCCGACGGTACGCTGCTGGTGATCGATGGCGAGCGGCTGCTCGTTGCGCCCGATGCCGCGAGCGTCGAGCGTCTGCATGCCGCCGCCGCGACCCGCGCCGCGCGCCGAAAGGCCGCGATGGTTCGCGCGCAAGAGACGGCCGTCACCGTCGATGGCACCCGTATCGAAGTGTTCGCCAATCTCGGTTCGGTCGCCGACGCCAGGGCTGCGGTCGCGGAAGGGGCCGAGGGCTGCGGCCTGTTGCGGACCGAATTCCTGTTCCTCGATCGCGCCGCCGCACCCGACGAGGAAGAGCAGCGTGTCACCTATCAGGCGATCGCCGATGCGCTCGGTCCGCGCCCCCTGATCGTGCGCACGCTCGATATCGGGGCGGACAAACCTGCGCCCTATCTGCCCATCGCGGCCGAGGAGAATCCGGCGCTCGGCCTGCGCGGCATTCGCCTGCAACTGGCGATACCGGGCCTGCTCGATACCCAGCTGCGCGCGCTGCTCGGCGTGCGCCCGCAGGTACCGCTCAGGATCATGCTGCCGATGGTCGCCGATCGTGGCGAATTGCTCGCGGCCCGGGACGCGCTCGATCGCAACGCCGCGGCGATGGGCATCGCGGCGCCCGAGCTCGGCATCATGGTCGAGACGCCGGCGGCCGCGCTGTCCGCCGCCTCGCTCGCGGGGGACGCCGCCTTCTTCTCGATCGGCAGCAACGATCTGGCGCAATATACGCTCGCCCGCGACCGCACCAATCCGGCGGTGGCCACCGGGCTCGATGGTCTGCACCCCGCCATCCTCCGCCTGATCGCAGAAACGGCGCGCGGCGGCGCTGCCCATGGCCGCTGGACCGGCGTCTGCGGCGGCCTCGCCGCCGAGCCGGCCGCGATCCCGATCCTGCTCGGTCTCGGCATCACCGAGCTGTCGGTGCCCGCCGCCGCGATCGCCGAGACCAAAGCGCTGGTCCGCACGCTCAGCCTCGCCGCCTGCCGCGCGCTCGCGCTGGAGGCGCTCGCCGCGCCCGATGCCGTGGCGGTGCGCGCGCTCGTTCATCCCTTGCTGGAGCAAGCCGCATGAAGCTCTCCCTGCAATCGCTCCAGCCGCTCGGCCGCGCGTTGATGCTGCCGATCGCGGTGCTGCCGATCGCCGGTCTGTTGCTGCGGCTCGGCCAGCCCGATCTGTTCGACATCCCGTTCGTCGCGGCGGCGGGCGGGGCGATCTTCGACAATCTCGGCCTGTTGTTCGCGCTCGGCATCGGCGTCGGCATCGCGAGGGACAATAATGGCGCGGCAGGCCTCGCCGGTCTGGTGTGCTTCCTCGTCGCCACGCGCGGCGCGATGACGCTGCTGCATGTCCCGCCCGAGGCGCTGGCCCAGTTCGCCAGGGACACAGTCGGGCTGGCCGACGATGCCTGGCGCACCAAGGCGATCGCCAAGCTCTCGGTGCCGATCGGCATCGCCTCCGGGCTGATCGCGGGTGCCTCGTACAATCGCTACGCGAATATCCGCCTGCCGGACTATCTCGCCTTTTTCGGCGGCCGTCGCTTCGTGCCGATCCTTTCGGGTCTGGCCGGTCTCGCCGTCGCCGCGATCGTCGGCTTCGGCTATGCGCCGATCGCGGCGGGGATGGACGCGCTCAGCAACGGCGTGGTTCATGCCGGGGTGTTCGGGCTGTTCTTCTACGGCGTGCTCAACCGGCTGCTGATCGTTACCGGGCTCCACCACGTTATCAACAACGTCGCCTGGTTCATCATCGGCGACTATCACGGCACGACCGGCGACCTGAACCGCTTCTTCGCCGGAGACCCGAGCGCGGGCGGCTTCATGTCGGGTTTTTTCCCGGTGATGATGTTCGGCTTGCCCGCCGCGTGCCTCGCCATGTACCGCGCCGCGCTGCCCGAGCGGCGCAAGGCGGTCGGCGGCATGCTCCTGTCGATGGCGCTGACCGCCTTCCTGACCGGCGTGACCGAACCGATCGAGTTCACCTTCATGTTCCTCGCGCCGCTGCTTTACCTCATGCACACGTTGCTGACCGGGCTGGCGATGGCGCTGATGTCGCTGCTCGGCGTGAAGCTCGGTTTCGGTTTTTCGGCGGGTTTTCTCGATTATGCGCTCAACTTCTCCAAGGCGACGCGACCGCTGCTGCTGCTGCCCATCGGCCTGGTCTATTTCGGTATCTATTATGGCAGTTTCCGCTGGGCCATCGTGCGTTTCGACATCAAGACGCCGGGCCGCGAGCCTGAAGCGGTCGGCGAGGAATCCGCCGACACGCCGGGCGAGCGTGGCGCGGCCTTCGTCGCGGCGCTTGGTGGCGCCGCCAATCTCGTCAGCATCGATGCCTGCACGACGCGGCTCAGGCTGGTCGTCGACGATCAGGAGAAGGTCAGCGAGGCGCGGCTGAAGGCGCTCGGGGCGAGGGGGTTCATTCGCCCGACAGCGCAAGGCCTGCAGGTCGTGCTGGGGCCGATCGCGGATGCCGTTGCGATGGAGATGCGCGCCGCGGCAGGATCGTCTGTGGCGGGGACTCTTGCGCCGGCTGCGCAGACGATGGTTGCGGGGGCCGATCCGGCACCCTGGCTTGCGGCGCTGGGCGGACGCGGCAATGTTTCCGCCGCCGGTGCCGCATCGAGCCGCCTGTGGCTGGATCTGGTCGATCCCGCGCAGGTCGACGAAGCTGCGCTCGCGACGCTTGGCGTGCGGTTGATTGCGCGGCCATCACCCGCCACGCTCCAGCTCATCATGGGCAGTGACGCCGCGGCGATCGCCGCCGCGCTTCAGCCCGCGTAACCGCCCCGCGCGATCGCCTCAGCCAATATCGCGCGTGCCGGCGCCAACGCGCCGGCATAAGGCCGCCAGCGGCCGATCGAGCGGTCATGCAGCGGCTCCTGTACCTGTGCATAGCTCGGCGTCGGCGCGAAACGTCGGGATTGGTGGAAGGCGAGTTGTGCCGGCTCCATCGCCAGCCCGAGATGCTTCATCAGCGCCGCGGTCTCCGTTTCCTGCGCGGCGACGAAGCGTTCGTAACCCAACGCATGAGAGTGCATCGCCAGCCCATCGCGCCAGTGAGCGGTCAGATCGTTCATCGCGGCGAAATGGCGCGCGGCATCCTCCAGCCGATAACCGCAATCGAAACCATGGGTGAAGTCGTGGCTCATCGCCGACACCATCACATCGAGCGGATGCCGCGTCACGCTGACCAACGGCGCGGCCGGGAAGGCGAGACGTAGCAGCGGCAGATAGAGTTCGTTGAGCGGCATCTTGTCGGTGAAGAAATCGGCGCCGGGCGCGAGCAGGCCGAAGGCCTTTGCCCGCGCGAGATAATGGTCGCGCAAGGTTGTCGCGAGACTGGCGTGCAACGGTCTGAACAGAGCGGTAAAATCGCCCGGATAGGCGCCGCCGCTACGCTCCACGGCGATCACCGACAATTCGGCGGCGAACGGCAACTCGCCGCCGGCGCGGATGCGTGAATGGCTGGCGATGACCTGCTCGGTCAGTGTCGTGCCGGATCGTGGAAAGCCGAGCACGAAGATCGGTTGCGGCACGCCCGCGGCGACCGGTGCCGGCAGGATAGTCGAAAGATTCGCCGGTGTGAAAAAGGCAACCAGGTCCGCGACGAGCCGCGCCACCGCAGCATCCGGATAATCCCGGCCCGACGCGCGCGCCAGCGCCGCCTTACCGGCCACGAAATCCTGCCAGGCGTCGTCATGGCGCCCGGCGCGGTCGCGCAACCGGCCGCGTTGCAGCCGCGCCGCGCCGGAAAGCAGCTTCTCCCCCTCCAGCAGTGTCAGCCCCCGGCGCCATTCCGTGGTGCGCGACAGCAACGTGGCGCGCTGCAGTTTGACGTCGGTCCCTTGTTTCGCCGCCACCATCTCGGCGGCGTCGAGCATGGTGGAGGCTTCGTCGAACCGCCTGTCCTGCTCCAGTATCTCGGCGAGCCACGCCAGCGTGGACAGCGCGTCCGGCACCGCCGCCAGTGACTGACGCAGCAACGTCTCGGCCTCGGCCAGCCGCCCCTGGCGGGCCAGGTTGTGCCCGAGATTGGCCTGCAACTGCGGATGCGGCCCGGCCAGTGCGAGCGCATTGCGCAGATGGCATGCGCCTTCGACCAGCTCCTCGCGCTCCGACAGGAAATTGCCCAGCATCGCCTGCGCATTGGCGTTCGCGGCATCGGCATCGACAGCCTCGCGGCACACCTGTTCGGCCACGTCCGCCCGGCCGGTATCGAGCAGCAACCGCGCAAGATCGTCCCTTGGCCAATGCCGCGCCGGCGCGACCGCGATCGCCCTGCGCAGCAGGCGCTCGGTCTCCGCGACGTCGCCCAGCGCCCGCTGGGCCAGTGCCATCACCTCCAAAGCGTCGAGCGAGGCCGCACGGCCCGCAGGAACCTCGCCCGCCAGCCGCGCTGCCAAGGTATGCTGGCCCGCTCCATAGGCCGCGCGTGCGCGCGCAATCAGCAGTGCGTCGTCATTCTCGTTCCCGGAAATCGGCATGCCTCATCCATCGCCCATTCTCGCAGCAAGGGCCAGAGCAAGCGGGCGTCGGTCGGCCGGCGAAGGTCAATATTCGAAGGTGACGGACGCCTTCACCGTGCGCGGCGATCCCTGGACCAGGTAACCGCCGAACGCCGAATACCAATAGCGGCGATTGTCGATATTCTCCGCACTGACGCGTAGCGTGATCGGATGGTCGGCGGCGACGAAGACGTAGCGCGCGCCGAGATCGAAGCGCGTCCAGCCCGGCAGGCGCTGGGTGTTGGCGGCATCGATCCACTGCTTGCCGGTGATCACGACGCGGCCGGTCATGGTCATCTTGGGCAGGAACGGCAGCACCACTTCGGTGCCGAGATTGGCCTGGAAATCGGGCACGCCGATCGCGCGGTTGCCGACGATCGTCACCGCGGGAGGAGTCGGGTTGAGGAGGCCCGAGGTGATCTTCGCCTCGTTGAAGGTCGCACCGCCGATCAGGCGAATGAAGCGGCTCGGCTCGCCGTTGAAGCTCAGTTCGATACCGCGATTGCGTTGCTCGCCATCCACAACGAAGGTTACTTCGTTGGGGTTGCCGGCGGTCGGCGTGTTGGCGGTAAAGGCGTTGGGCTGCTTGGTCTGGTACACCGCGACGGTTGCGGTCAGGCCGCGGATCTGCAGCTTGCCGCCCGCCTCATATTGCACCGAGTGGAACGGCGCGAACACCTGACCCGAATTGGTCGAGTTGTTGGGGTTGATCGGCGCGGTCGGACCTTGGGCCAGCCCTTCGATGCGGTTGCCGTAGAGCGAGAAATGGTCGGTCGGCTTGACCACCACGCCGATCACCGGGGTCGTGAGTGCCTTGTCATAGCGTGTCGTGCGCTGCAACGAGCCGCGGTTCCAGGCGTCGATCACCATCCATTGGCGGCGCAGACCACCGGTGATCAGCACATGGTCGTCGAGAAAGCCGATCGTGTCGGAGGCGAACAGGCTGCGGAACTCGCTGGTCGCGACATGCGGCAGGTCGGTCAGGCTGCCGCCGCTCGCCGGCAGGGTCACATTGGCCGGCTTGGGCACCTGCGGCGCATTGTAGAGGTTGGTGCAGAATGACGTCGTCGTCGCGGTTGGGATACCGCACCCCGATTTGACGCTGTTATCGAAGGCGCCGAACGAGAAGGCGTTGCGGTTGTCGGTAAAGTTGACCGAGCCACCGGCATTGATCTGATGGCTGATCGGGCCGGTCCTGAACTTGGCGCGGATGCCGATCTGACCGCTCTCATTATTGTCCTCGCGTGGCACGAACAGGCGGGACGCCGTGCCGCCGCCAATCACCGTGCCCTGGGTGCGCGCGGCATCGATCGGACCGAGATTGTTGATCGTCAGCGTCGAATAATCGCCGCTTTCCGCCGCGTCGCGCGCGCCTGCGGCGGCGTAGAGCATCACGCCCTTGGTGATATCGAGTTCCACTCGGGCGATCACATAAAGGTCACGCAACCGGGTATAGGTCCATGGCTGACCGTAATTGTAGTTGCCGTCCGGCACGGCCGGCACCGCGACGCCCGTCGCCAGGCGCACCTCGGGCCGGCTCCAGTTGGCACGCTGGTCCTCATAACCGAAGTCGAGGAAGAAGCGGCCGGGGCCCTTGCGGAAATCGAAGTCGACGCTCGCCGCGCGGACTTCGCGCTGGTCATGGTCGATCGCGGTCTCGCCCTTGCGGTACACGCCGTTGACGCGGATGCCGAAGGCACCGTCGGCGCCGAAGCGTGTGCCGGCATCGAAGGTGCCGCCGAAGACGCTGTCCTGGCTGAAATTGGCGGTCGCGCGGAACAGCGTCTTGTGCGCGCGCTTGGGCGTCAGGTTGATGCCGCCGCCAATGCCGGATCCGCCCGGCGCCGCGCCGAACAGAAAGGCGCTGGCGCCGTTCAGGACCTGCACATTGTCGAACAGTTCGGGCGAGACGATCTGGCGCGGCGTGACGCCGTACAACCCGTCGATCGACACGTCATCGCCGAACAGCGCGAAGCCGCGGATGACGAACAGTTCGGACTGGTTGCCCGACCCGAAGGTGGTGCGGACGGCGGGATCGTTTTCCAACACCTCGCCGATCGTCTCGGACTGCTGGTCGAGGATCAGCTGCGCGGTGTAGGTGGTGATGTTGAACGGCGTCGACAACGCATCCTGCGCGCCGAGCACGCCGACAGTGCCGTCGCTGACCACCTGCTTCTGGGCCTGCTGCGCGACGACGATGACCTCTTCCTGGCTCTGCGCCGGGGCCTCCTGCGCGAAGGCGGGGCTGGCCAGCGCCAGCGCGGCGGCGAGTGCCGAGAGGCTGGTAGCGGTGCGAGCGATGCTGGCCATGAGAAGTCCCTTTTCATATGCGGCGGGGCGACGTCTTTCGCCTGTCCCGATCCACGTGATGCGCCCCCCGGCGCACTTGCAGCCTGAACTCTCCGCTGATGGGCCGGTCCTGCAAACATCCAATTCGGATGATATTCAGGGGTCCAAGGATTCGACGATTATTCGCCCAGTTGCGATAGCGGCCGCACCGATCGCTCGCCTCCACACGCAACCGTGCTCCTGCGAAAGCAGGAGCCCAGGGTTACAGGCGTGCCCTTTGTGGCCCTGGGTTCCTGCTTTCGCAGGAACACACGAGGTTGCTCGAATATATCTCAACCGAACCGCTGGCGCCCGTCCACGATGGTCCGCAGCACCTTCACCTGGTCCAGCGTCTCGGGGTCGATCGCGAACAGATCGCGGTCCAGCACCACCAGATCGGCCAGATATCCCGGCGCAAGCCGCCCCATGCGGTCGTCGCTGAACCCGGCATAGCCTGCCTCGCGGGTATAACCCGCGAGCGCATGGGCCAGCGAAATGCGCTGTTCCGGGTACCAGCCATGCGGGTTCTTGCCGTCGAGTGTCTCGCGCAGCACCGCGGCCTTGATGCCGGTACGCGGATCCAGCGGCGCGACCGGCCAGTCGGACCCGCAACAGACATGCGCGCCCGACGCGATCAGCGTCTCAAAGGCATAGGTGCGTGTCAGGCGTTCGGCGCCGATGCGCTTGATCGCCCAGCGGCCGTCGTCGATCGCGTGATAGGGCTGGACCGAAGCGATGACGTTCTGGCGGGCGAAGCGCGGCAGTGCCGCCTTGGACAGCGACTGGGCATGCTCGATGCGGAAACGCCGGTCGCGGCGGCCATTGGTGCGTGTCACCTCGGCCATCAGGTCGAGCACTGTGTCGTTGGCCTCGTCGCCGATCGCATGCGCGGCGATCTGCAGGCCGGCCTTGTCCGCCGCCAGCATCCAGCGGCGCACATCCTCGATCTTGTTGACCGCATAGCCGCGCGTGCCGGGCTCATCCTCATAGGGATCGTAGAACAGCGCCGTGCGAGAGCCGAGCGAGCCGTCATAGACCAGCTTCGACGCGCCCCAGCGTACCCAGTCGTCGCCCTTGCCCTCGGCCTTGACCAGCGCGGCGGTGCGTTCCCAGTCCTTCAGCGGGGTGAAGGAATAGAAACGCATGTCGGTCTCGCCACGTGCGCGCATCCGGCGCAGCGCATCGTGCGTGACCCAGTCGACATCGGTGTTGTGGATCTGCGTCACGCCATGTGACAGGCCGAGCTCGATACCCCTGCGGATCGCCGCCTCGACCGTCGCGTCGGACGGTTTGGGGATCACCCGCGTCACGAGGTCGCGTGCCGCGTCCTTGAGGATACCGGTCGGCTCGCCATGTGCGTCACGCCCGATCACGCCGCCCGGCACGTCGGGCGTGTGGCGGTCGATGCCGGCAAGCTTCAATGCCAGTGAATTGAGCAGCAGCATGTGTAGGTCGTAACGGATAACCGCGACCGGCGTGTCGGGCGTGACGGCGTCGATCCAGCTCTTCTGCGGCAGTTCGCCGCCCCAACGATCGGCATCCCAATTGCCGCCCTGCAGCCATTCACCGGGCGGCAGCGCCTTCGCCGAGACGGCGATACGGCGGGTGAACTCCGCCGGCGTATCGGCATCGCGCAGGCTGGGCCAGGACAGCATCAGCGAGGCGCGTGAGAAATGGGTGTGGCAATCGGTCATGCCCGGCACGACGAAGGCGCCCTGCAGGTCGACGATCTTCGTGGTGCGGCCGGTGCGCGCGCGCACTTCCACTGCGCCCAGCGCGGCGACATGGCGACCGATCGTGCCGACCGCATCGCTGCGCGTGGCGAGGCTTTGGCCGGTCCATACGCGCGCATTGATATAGACGATGTCGAGTGTGGCACCGGCGAGCGCTCGGGCGCGGAGCGGCGCAGTCATGGCTAGAGCGAGCCCGCCCCCAACGAATTGCCGCCGATCGATCATGCGCATGAGCCTAGCCTTTTACTTCCCGGATCGCTGAAACATCAGACTGCGTGAGGGGCAGGTTGACGCCTGCCGCAATCAAACAAGCACCACCCCGGCGAAGGCCGGGGCCCAGTTGGGGAGGGAGTAGTAACAGCGAGCAACGCCCGTTAACCCACGTCTCCCAACTGGGCCCCGGCCTTCGCCGGGGAGCAGCGCTCGGTTGCAGGCCTGCAACCCATCACTTCCTCGGATGCTCCGCCCGCCACTGATCGAGCCGCGCCAGCCACTGCGCGGCGGTGATCGGGCCATAGGTCTTGGTGTCGGTATGCGAGGCGATCGTTTCGCGGATCGCGATGAAATAGGCCGGGCCGCTTTCCATGCCCAGTTCCTTGCGCTTCACCGCCATCGCCGCTTCCTGCGCGGCGGTCGGCTTGACGGTGCGTGCCGGCTTGTACAGCAGCACATCCCAGTCGGCGCCGTCTTCATGGACGAACATCTGGATCGGCGGCTGTTCGCCTGCCTTCGACACTTCATCGGCGCGCGCGATGCGGCGGATGAACGCCTCTTGCTTACCCGGGGCGAGCTTGAAAATCTCGAAATAGGCTTCCGGCCAGACCTCGTTGCTGGCCGTGGCCGCGGGCGCAGGCGCCACGGCTGGTGCCGGCACCGCCGGCTTGTCCTTGGCAAAGGCAGCCGGCATCGAGGCGAGGCAGGCGGCGGCAAGGGCGATCGACAAAGGCAGTTTCATGTCCGTCTCCGGTTCGCGGTGGCGTCAGGCGCACCGTCGAGCATGATGATGTTCCGCGTTCCACCGGTCCCGCGAAACATCCAGTTTCCTGTTAATCGACGGGGCCAATGCGCCGCTCAGCCGACAGCCGCCCGCAAGGCATGAATGGCATCGCGCGCCTCGACCTCGCCGAGGCTGGCGAAACCGATGCGCAGGCCGCGCGGTGCACGCTCGCTGGTCATGAACGAGCGCGACGAGGCGAAGCGCAGGCCCATCGCCGGCGCGCGCTCCTCGACCTTGTCGAGATCCGCCAGTCGTTTGAAATGCAGCCAGAAAGCAAGCCCACCATCGGGCGTTTCGAAGTCGATCAGGTCGCCCAATATCGTGTCGAGCGATGCGGCGAAGGCCTGCCGCCGCCGTTCATAGACCTGGCGCACCTTGCGCGCATGCCGGCGCAATTCGCCATTCTCGATCAGCTCGGCGGCGGCGTCCTCGGTAAGCGTGTTACCCATGCCGTCGACCAGCGAGATCATGTGCGCCACGGCATCGATCACCGCGCTCGGCGCGGCGATATAACCGATGCGCAGCGCCGGCAGCAGCAGTTTCGAGAGCGAGCCGACATAGATCACCCGATTGGGCGCGTAACCCGCCATCGGCAGCAGCGGCTGGGATTCGAAATGGAATTCGTGGTCGTAATCATCTTCGATGATGGCGAAGCCGAACTGGCGCGCCAGTTCGAGCATGCGCAGCCGGCGCTCGGGGCGCAGCGCGACCGTGGTCGGGAATTGATGGTGCGGCGTGACGAACACTGCGCGCACGCTTTCGCGGCGGCAGGCCTTTTCGAGGTCGTCAACGTTCATCCCATCGCCGTCGAGCCGGACCGGTATGATCTTGGCGCCGCATGCCCGGAACGCCGCCACCGCGGGCTCGTAGGTCAGTTCCTCGACCACCACCGCGTCGCCGGGCTGGATCAGCACCTGCGTGGCGAGGAAGATGCCGTTCTGGCTGCCGCGCGTGATGCAGATATTGGCGGCGGTCACCGGCAGGCCGCGCTGGCTCTTGAGCATCGCGGCGATGCTTTCGCGCAGCGCCGGGGTGCCGCGCGGATCGCGATATTGCAGGCCGTTCGAGCGCGACGCGCGCTGCACCGCCGAGCGATAGGCGCGGGCCAGCACCTCGGATGGGAACAGGCGGCCATCGGGCGCGCCTTCGTCCAGCTTCAGTCCCTTGCCCGCGGGCAGAGCGAGCGGCCGGGCGGGTGGCTCGGCGAAGCGATATTCGGCGGCGATCTCGCTGCGCGCCTGCTCGCCCGCGCCGTCCTGCCGCGCCGCCGGCTCGGGCAGCGATGACGACACCATCGTAC
Organism: Sphingomonas bacterium; assembly: GCF_028292965.1. GTDB lineage: Bacteria > Pseudomonadota > Alphaproteobacteria > Sphingomonadales > Sphingomonadaceae > Sphingomonas. The sequence goes on from NZ_JAQGLG010000257.1 coordinate 19,402, forward strand.
CGCGCGTGCCCGCCGACGACAGCCAGCCCTGCGCGATCAGATCCTCATAGGCGAGCACCACCGTCTTGCGGTTGACGCCCAGCGCGCTGGCCAGTTCGCGGCTGCTCGGCAGATAGGTACCCGAGATCAGCCGCCCGCTTTCGATATCGCGGATCAGCGCCTGGATGATCTGCATATAGACCGGCACGGCGCGCGAAACGTCGATCCGTTCGCTCAGCGTGACCTTCCACGGCCGCAGCATTGGTCCATCTCCCTTGGCAATATCATGCGACTCGGGGAGCCAGCCTATGCCCGGTACGATCCGTGCGCAATCCTGGCCTTGGTCCATCGGAATTTTATCTCTTGGTGCTTGTCGATCATCCAATGCGCGGTGAAACAACAGCCTGTCCGGCGGCATTGCCGGCAGCAAGGGGTGCCTCGGCGACATCGGGATTCGCACGACGCGCCAGCGGATTGGCTGGGGACAGTGGGCACGACATTCGAACAGTTCGACGCCAGCGACGTGCGCGACCTCATCACCGAGTTCCCGCTCGCCTGGCTGTCGGCGGGCGATGCCTGCGCCGACCATGCCAGCCTGTTGCCGCTGCTCGGCGTCTATGACGATGCGGGCGAACTGACCCATCTGATCGGCCATATGGCGCGCCGCAATCCGCTGTTCGCGGCTCTGACGGCGGACCCGCACGCGCTGATATTGTTCCATGGGCCGGAGGCCTATGTCTCGCCCGAACATGCCGGGACGCGCGACTGGGCACCAACCTGGAACTATGCTCAATTGCGGCTTGAAGTGGACGTCGTCTTCGAGCCGGATGAAACGGTCACCGCGCTGAGCCTGCTGGTGGACGCGATGGAAGAGGGGCGAAGCGAACCATGGACCGCAGCCGAACTGGGCGCCCGCTATGTGCCGATGCAGCGCATGATCATCGCCTTCCGCGCCCGGGTGAAGAAGGTCGGCGGCAAGTTCAAGCTGGGCCAGGACGAGGCGCCGGAGACGCTGCGGGCAATGCTGGAGAATATTCCCGACGAGGCCGTGGTGCGCTGGATGCGCCGCTTCGCCGCGAGGCGCGGTTGATGTCGCGGCTGGCACGCAAGGTCGCGGCGGGCGCTGCGCTGCTCGCCATCTCCGGGATGGCCATCGCCCAGAGCGCCCCGCCGCCGGCCACCGCGCCGTGGAACCTCGATCCCTTTCCCTCGACCTATCATCCGCTGCCACGCAGCGACCTGATGCTGCGCCACGCCACGATCCTCGACGGCGCCGGCAAGCGCATCGAGGACGGCGATGTCCTGTTGCGCGATGGCAAAGTCGTCGCGGTCGGCCCGCATCTGCCCAATCCGGGCGCCGCGCGCGAGGTCGATGCGACCGGCCGCTGGGTCACGCCGGGCGTGATCGACGTGCACAGCCATGACGGCACCTATGTGTTGCCGCTGACGACGATCGACCACGATTCCTCCGACGTCGCCGAGCTGAGCGACCCCAATGTCGCCGACACCTGGATCGAGACGGCGATCAACCCGCAGGATGTCGCCTTCGATCGCGCTTTGCAGCACGGTGTGACGACGATGCAGATCCTGCCTGGATCAAGCCCGATCTTCTCCGGCCGCTCGGTCGTGGTCCATCCGGTCCATGCCAATACCGTGGCGGCGATGAAGATCGAATCCGCGCAACAGGGCTTCAAGATGGCCTGTGGCGAAAACCCCAAGGAGCAGGACGCCGAGACGCATCGCGGCCCGACCAGCCGGCAGGGCGAGATCGCCTTCATCCGCCGCGCCTTTTTCGACGCGCAGGACGAGCGCCACGACTGGGGTCGCTTCCGCGGCGAGGGCCAGTCGCCGCGCGGCCATGGGCGCGACGATGGTCGTGGCGGAGGTGGTGGTCCGCCGCCGCATCGCGACCTCAAGCGCGAGGCGTTGGCGGGCATCCTCGCCGGGGACATCCACATCAACATGCATTGCTACCGCGCGGACGACATGGCGACGATGATGACGGTGGCGCGCGAATTCGGCTTCCACATCGCCGCCTTCCACCATGCGGTGGAGGCCTACAAGATCCCCGCGATGCTGCGTGCCGAGGGCGTGTGCGCGGTCGTGTGGGGTGATTGGTGGGGTTACAAGATGGAGGCGCTCGACGCGATCCGCGCCGAGGCGCCGTTGCTCGACCGCGCCGATGTGTGCGTGACGATGCACTCGGATTCGCCGGCGGAAGGGCAGCGGCTCAACATCGAGGCGGCCAAGGCGGCGGCGGCCGGGAGGCGCGTCGGGGTGAATATTCCGGAGGAACGGATGATCCGCTGGATCACCAGCAATCCGGCAAGGGTGCTCGGCCTGGCCGATCATGTCGGCACGCTGGCGCCGGGCTATGACGCGGATGTCGTGCTGTGGTCGGCCAATCCGTTCAGCATCTATGCCAAGGCCGATCTGGTGGTGATCGATGGCGCCATCGCCTTCGACCGCGCCGCGCCGCCGAAACAGCCGGTGTCGGATTTCGAGCTGGGTCGAAAGGCGGTGCGCCCATGATCCGCCTGCCTTTCCTCTTCGCCGGTGCCGCGTTGATCGCGGCGCTACCCGCCGCCGCCCAACCCATCGCGATCATCCATGCCAAGACCTGGACGATGCAATCGGCCGCGCCGCTCGACGATGCCACGATCGTCATCGACCATGGCCGCATCGTCTCGGTGCGCGCCGGCGCGCCCGCACCGGTCGGTGCGACCGTGATCGATGCTGCCGGTCGGATCGTCACGCCGGGGGTGATGAACGGCGCGACCCAGATCGGGCTGACCGAAGTATCGTCGGCCGACGATACGCGCGACACTGCCGCGACCGGCGAGGCGTTCGGCGCGTCGTTCGATGTCAGCCCGGCGCTCAACGGCAATTCGGCGCTGGTCGACCTCGCCCGTGCCGACGGCATGACGCGCGGCCTCAGCTATCCTTCCGCTTCCGAGGTCGCACCCTTCTCCGGCGAGGCGGCGACGATCCGGCTGCGCGATGGGGCCGACATCCTCGACAAGCCCCGCGTCGCCCTGTTCGCGGTGATCGGCGGCAATGCCTGGCGCAAGGCCGCGGCCTCGCGCGCGGCGCAGTGGAACCTGCTGCGCGCCGCGCTCGACGAGGCGAAGCAGCCCGGATCGCCGCCGGCCGAGGGCGCGGTGCTCAACCATCGTGACGTGGTGGCGGTGCGCCAGGTGCTGGCCGGCACGATCCCGCTGGCGATCATGACCAATCGCGAGTCCGATATCCGGGCGGCGATCAGGCTGGCGGGCGACTATCGCATCCGTGTCGTTATCGTCAGTGGCGCCGAGGCGTGGCGCGCCGCGCCGGAGCTTGCCGCGGCGCATATCCCCGTCATCCTCGACCCCGTCGCGAACCTGCCCAACACCTTCGATCAGCTCGGCACGCGGCAGGACAATGCGGTGATCCTGGCCAGGGCCGGGGTGACGATCGCCTTTGGCCGCGCGGGCGGCGTGCTGGAGGAGAATTACAACGCCGGCATCGCGATGCGCGAGGGCGCCGGCATCGCGGTGTCCAACGGCTTGCCTTATTTCGAGGCGTTGAAGGCGATGACGGTCAACCCGCTGGCGATCTGGCGGGGTACCGGGCCCGGCGCGCCCGCCGGCACCATCGCGCCCGGCCAGGATACCGATCTGGTGGTGTGGGATGGCGATCCGCTCGAACCCTCGACCAATGCCGTCGCCATGCTGGTCGAGGGCCGACAGGTGTCGCTCGACAGCCGGCAGGATGCGCTGGCGCGGCGCTATCGCGACGTCGCCACCCCGCCGGTGCAGCCGTGAAGCGCGCGCTGCTGCCGTTGTTGCTCGGCACCGCGCTGCTCGCGACGGCGGCGGTCGCCGAGGAGCCGGACCGGCCGGTGCAGCCGCCGGGCGAGACCTTGCCGCTGAAGCCGGCGCGGACGCTGACCATCGATACCGATGGCGGCAGCTGGATGTCGCTCGATGCGTCACCGGACGGCAAGGCGATCGTCTTCGACATGCTCGGCGACCTGTACCGCCTGCCGGCCGCGGGCGGGCGGGCGACGCAGATCACTCGGGGGCTGGGCTTCGACACCCAACCGACCTTCTCGCCCGATGGTCGCTGGATTGCCTTTGTCAGCGATCGTTCGGGGGCGGAGAATCTGTGGGTCGCGCGGCCCGACGGCACCCAGTCGCGCCAGGTGACGTTCGGCGACGATGATACGGTGCTGACCTCGCCGGCATGGAGTGCCGACGGCCGGACACTGTTCGTCAGCCGCTTCCGGCCGGACTTCAACAATTACGAACTGTGGCAATATGATCTGGCGGGCGTCGGCACGCTGCTCGCGCCGATCCAGCCCAGCGCCAGTGCGGCGCGCAGCGCCTGGCAAAGCACGCTCGGCCCAACCACTTCACCCGACGGCAAGTCGCTTTATTACGCGCGCAGGGTCGGCGGCATCGACTTCGACGAGATCGACGCCTGGAACATCATCCGCCGTGACCTCGCGACCGGCAAGGAGACGGTCGTCGTCACCGGCTCGGGCGGCCGGGGTGCCGACCATGAGACCTTCTTCCGCCCGCAGATCAACCCGGACGGGCATCGTCTCGCTTATGTGACGCGGCGCAGCGGGCGAACCGAGTTGCGTCTGCGCGATCTCGCCACCGGCGAAGACCGGCCGATCGCTGCTCCGCTCGATCCCGACCAGCTGGAATCGTCTGGCTGGCAGGACATCGTGCCGCGCTACGCCTTCGCGCCGGCCGGCGACGCGCTGCTGCTTAGCCGCGCCAACCATATCGAGCGCATCGCGCTCGCCGATGGCAAGTCCACGCCAGTGCCGTTCACCGCGCATATGCAGGTCGCGGTCGGCCCCTCGACCCGCCAGCATATCCGCGAGGACAATGGCCCGGTTCGCGCCCGGCTGATCCAGGCGCCAATCGCCTCGCCCGACAGCAAACAGGTCGCCTTCTCGACCCTGGGCAGCATCTATATCCGGCCCTTCGACGGCTCGGCCGCCCCGAAGCGGCTTGGTTCTGGTTTCCAGCCGAGCTGGAGCCCGGACGGTAAGCGTGTCGCCTTCGTCACCTGGTCGGAAGAGGATGGCGGCGCGATCTGGACTGTCGCCGCCGACGGCAGCGGTGGGCCGGCGCGGGTCAGCGACATCCCGGCCTATTACACCTATCCCGTCTTCACGCCCGATGGTGCGACCATTTTGTCGGTCCGTTCCTCGGCCGCGGTGCGCCAGCGCACCAGCTTCGAATTCGGCAAGACCCGCCAAGGCGAGTTCGTCGCCTTGCCGGCGGACGGTGGCGGCGCGGCGCGGATCATCGCCAGCGGCAAGTTCGGCGGGCGCCCGAATTTTGTCAGGGGTATGCCGGGCACGACGTTCCTCTTCGCGGACGATGGCCTCGACCGCATCGACCTGGAAAATGGCACGCGATTCAACGTCGTGCAGGTCAAGGGGTCGGGTTATTATTTCGTCCACGGCACGGTGCCCGCGGATGACATAAAGATCAGCCCCGACGGCAAATGGCTGCTCGCCCAGATCGTCCAGCAGGTCTATCTGCTGCCGGTCCCCACGCCCGGCACGACGATCGACCTGACCGAGGCGACAAGCCCGCATCGCCGGCTGACCGATGGCGGCGCCGACTTTGCCGAATGGACCGCCGATGGGCGGATCGACTGGACCGCCGGCCCGACCGTCGCCCGGCTTGCGCCCGCCGAAACGCTGCCGCTGACCGACACCGCCGCGGCAATCCCGGTCGCAAAGCTCGACATCCGGGTCGAGGTGCCGCGCGACCGACCGCACGGTACGATCCTGCTGCGCGGCGCGCGGGCGATGACGATGGCCGGCGGCGACCGGGTGATCGACGACGCCGACATCCTCGTCACCGATGATCGCATCACCGCAATCGGTCCGCGCGGCTCGTTTGCCGTGCCGGCCGGGGCGGTGATCCGCGACGTCGCCGACAAGACCATCCTGCCCGGCTTCATCGATGTGCACGATCATATCGGCGAGGTCCGCCGCGAGGTGCTGAGCGGCGAGGATTGGGGGCTGCGCGCGCGGCTCGCTTATGGCGTGACGACCAGCTTCGACCCATCGACGCTGAGCATCGACATGCTCGGCTATCAGGACATGCTCGATGCCGGGCTGATGGTCGGGCCGCGGCTGCGCTCGACCGGGCCGGCGCTGTTCTCGATGAACCGCTTCACGTCGCTCGATCAGGTGCGTGCGGTGCTGCGGCGCTATCGCGACCAGTACGGCCTGCGCAATCTCAAGGAATATCGCGTCGGTAGCCGCAAGGTGCGCGAGTGGTTCATCATCGCCGCGCGCGAACTCGGCATGAACGTCACCACCGAGGGTGCGCTGTCGCTTAAGCTGGATCTGTCGCAGATCCTCGATGGCTATGCCGGCAACGAACACGCTTTGCCGGCGGTGCCGCTCGGGCCGGATATCGTCGCCCTGTTGGCGGCGATGCGCACCAGCTACACCACCACGCTGATGGTGACGAACAGCGGCCCGACCGGCGCGGACTGGTTCGTCGAGAACGAGCCGATCCTCGCCGATCCGCGCACGGCCCGCTTCTGGCCCCCGGGCGCGATCGAGCAGAAGCTGACCTCGCGCGAGTGGCGGCCGCTGCGCGATTATCGCTTCTCGGCGATCGCGCCGGGTGCGGCCGCCGTCGCCAAAGCCGGCGGTCTTGTCGGCATGGGCGCGCATGGCGAAGTGCCGGGGGCTGGTTTCCACTGGGAGATGCAGGCGCATGTCATGGGCGGCATGGCGCCGCTCGCCGTACTCCATGCCGCGACGGCGGGCTCGGCCGAGACGATCGGGCGGCTCGACGATCTCGGCACGCTGGAACCGGGCAAGCTGGCCGATCTCGTCATCCTCGACCGCGACCCCGTGGCCGATATCCGCAACACCCAGGCGATCACGGCGGTGATGCGCGGCGGGCGGCTCTACGATGGCCAGACGCTCGACGAGATTTACCCCGACCCGCATCCGCTGCCCGCTCCTTGGTTCGCCACGGCTGCCGGTCGCGAGGCATGGCTGCCCGCGCCGCGACAGCCCTGAGCACATGACAAAATTCGGGCGGCAGCAGATCGCCCCGGAAGGATAGAGGATG